>CAMCWL010000035.1 GCA_945882655.1 Opitutus sp. GAS368 | reverse complement strand
ACCGACCTCATCCGTAACGGCTATAAAGCCGGCGTCTCCATCGAGCCGCACGTCGCCAGCATCGTCCACCTCGGCGAAGGCACCAAAGCCTCGCCGCAGGAACGCTTCGACTCCTACATCCGCTACGGCAAGGGCCTCGAAAAGCTCCTGGCCGAGATCATAGCCTGATTTGGCTGGCTCTCCCGGCCCCATACCGCATCCCTTTTGCGCATGTCCTCCGAACCGACTCCTCCCTTCGACGGCCCCCAGCTGGGCGACACCGTCGACGGCCTGACGCTCATCGCGGTCGGCATCCGTGACACGTTCACCGAAGTCCTTCCCGCCCACCGCGACGCCTTCACTCTCCTCAACGAATGGATGAGTGGCATCCGTCTCTACGAACTCGAGGACGCCCTCGACCTCGACGCCAACTTCTGGGACGAACTCCTCGACTGCGACTACGAGGTCGGCGAAGGAGAGATCGACGGCGACAAGCCAGGCGAGATGGTGACCATCTACGACGTCTGGGCCGACGAAAAGGAAGCCGACGCCTGCCTTGATAAGCTCTGCGCTCGCTTGGAAGAATTGAAGTCTATCGCAATCGAGATGCTGCCCCACGGCCTGCATAACGCCGCCAAGACGCACAAGGCACCGCTCGAGACGCTCAAGTTACTCGCACAGCTGGCCGACTAATCACTTTTTGGCCTTCGCCTTGGCCTTACCGGCGGGGCTCTTCTTGATGAGCTGCACAGGGACGTCGTTCGCGAGGTCCGGACCCGGCGTGCTTCGCCCGCGGGCGATGAGCTTCTCCAGCTCGGCCTTCATCGACGCGACGCGTTCAGGGAACTCGGCCTGAAGATTCTTACGCTCACCGGGATCCTTCGAAAGGTCGTAGAGCTGCACCGGAGGCAGGCCCGCTTCTTCGGGACCGGGCTTAGGCGAGCTCCAACCGGCAGAGCCGGCGCTCAGGAGTAGTTTCCACTGACCATCTCGAATCGCGAAGCTGCCGTTAATCGACTGGCTCACGATGCCCTGGCGGACGGATTCTTTGGCCCCGAGCAGGACCGGCAGGAAACTCACGCTGTCTTCACCCATGCCGGCCGGCACTGTCGCACCGGTGATCTCGGCGAAGGTGGCGAGGAAATCGAACTGGCCGATGAGCGCCGAGGACACGGCCGGCTTCACCTTGGCGGGCCAGCGTAACAGGAAAGGCACGCGGTGTCCGCCTTCGTAGAGGTCGGCCTTGTTGCCGCGGTAAATGTAGCTCGGCTCATGGCCGGCCTTCTGCAGCTCGGCAATATTCGCCGCCGGCGAGCAGCCGTTGTCGGCCGTGAAGACCACGAGGGTGTTCTCCGTTAGACCCTGCTTTTCCAATGATGCCAGCAGACGGCCGACGTCATGGTCGACCTGCTTCACGAAGTCGGCGTAAGGGCTGATACCGCTCGCACCCTGGAATTCCTTGGTTGGGACGATCGGTGTGTGCGGGGCGTTCAGCGGCACATAAGCGAAGAACGGCTTGGCCGGGTCGGCCTTACGCTGCGCCTCGATGAAGGCGATCGTCTGGTCGATGACCGAGGGCATCACGTCGATCGCCTCGAACTTTGGACCAGCCGGGCCGGTGCGCAGCCAAGTCTTAGTGGCGCTCGGGATCTCCGTCACGCGGCGATCCTTGATCCAGACGAACGGCGGCATGTCCAGCGACGCGCTGATCCCGTAGAACGTGTCAAAGCCGTGATCGACCGGACCGTCCACGATGTCGCGACCGTAGTCCACCGAGGCCGCATCCTGGAAGGCCTTGCTGAAGTCACCGCCGTCGTCGGCGACACCGCCGTTCTTCAGCGGGAAACTCATGCCGAGATGCCACTTCCCGAAACAACCCGTCGCATAGCCCTGTTGCTTGAGCAGGCCGGCGAGCGTCAGACGGTCCTTCGCGATCAGCGGGGTCGAGAAACCGCCGAGCACACCAGACTGGAGTTTGGTGCGCCAGTGGTAACGACCGGTCAGCAGGCTGTAGCGGGTCGGCGTGCAGACGCCGGAGGACGTATGTCCGTCGGTGAACCGCACTCCGCCTTTGGCCAGCGCATCCAGCTGCGGGGTCGCTATCTTACTCTGCGGGTTATTGGCGCCGAGGTCGCCGAAGCCTTGGTCGTCGGCCAGGATGACGATGATGTTGGGCCGGTCGGCGGCGACTAAGGCCAAGGACATCAGCCAACCGCAAAGCAGGGGGAAGCGCATGGTGAGTTGACACCTTCCTAGGGGTCGGGTTCCCGCTCCGCAAGCCTCGCCTCGACCCTATCTTGTTTGCCTCCGGCCAGCCCCTCCCCTATCCCCTGACCTCTCTCTATGTCGTCCCTCCTCGGCTTCTCTTTCATTGGCTTCGCCCGCGGCCAGTCCCGCACCGCACCCTATCGAGCAATCAACCCTGCCACGGCTACCGCCCTCGAGCCGGATTTCTTCCCGGCCACGGCCGCCGAGGCCGACAAGGCCTGCACCCTAGCTGCGCAGGCAACCCCGGTGCTCGCTGGCCTTTCCGGCCAGAAGAAGGCCGCGTTCCTCCGCGACATCGCCACCCGCATCGAAGCCGCGACGCCTTCACTTGTCGCCCGCGCCACGCAGGAAACCGGCCTACCCGAAGCCCGCTGCCAAGGTGAAATCGGCCGGACGATGGGCCAGCTGCGCCTCTTCGCCGACCTCGTCGAAAAAGGCGATTGGCTTGATGCACGTATTGAAACTGCGAATCCGGATCGCAAGCCTCTGCCCAAGCCTGACCACCGCTCGCTGCTCCGTCCGATTGGCCCCGTCGCCGTCTTCTGCGCGAGCAACTTCCCTTTCGCCTACTCTGTCGCCGGCGGTGATACCGCTTCGGCCTTCGCCGCGGGCTGTCCAGTCATCGTGATGGGCCACCACGCACACATCGGCACCGCCGAGATCATGGGCGGCTTGATTGTCGAAGCAGTGAAGGCCAACGGACTCCCTGAAGGCACGTTCTCTCTCCTCATGGGCGAAGGACGCGTCATCGGCCAGCAGGTCGCCAAGCACCCGGCTCTCCGAGCCATCGGCTTCACTGGCTCCCGCGTTGGCGGTCGTGCCCTGATGGACACCGCCGCGGCCCGTTCAACGCCCATCCCCGTCTACGCCGAGATGAGCAGCGTTAATCCCGTCGTCCTACTGGAAGGAGCCCTCGCCTCCCGTGGCGAAGCCATCGCCACCGGCCTCCTCGGCTCCTGCACGCTCGGTGTCGGCCAGTTCTGCACCCAGCCCGGACTCATCGTCCTGACCCGCTCCGCTGCCTCGGAATCGTTCATCAATAAACTCTGCGCGCTCTTCACGGATTGTGCCGATGGCGTCATGCTCACCGCCGGCATCCATCAGGCCTACCAGAAGGGCCTGACCGCCCGCGCCGCCCAGAGCGGCGTCAAGATAATCGCCCAAGGCAAGTCCAGCGGACAACCCAATCGGGCAATCCCCACGCTCTTCGCGACCGATGCCAAGACCTTCGTCGCCGAAGCTTCGCTCCAGGAAGAGATCTTCGGTCCGAGCTCGCTTGTGATCTGGTGCGCCGACCCACGCGAAGTCGACGCCGTCCTCGGCGCCCTGCACGGCAACCTGACCGCGACGGTGCACGGCACCGACGCCGAACTCGCGCAGCAATCCGCTCTGATTGCCCGACTTGAGGCCGTTGCCGGCCGCGTGGTCGTTAACGGCTTCCCTACCGGCGTCGAAGTCTCGCATGCCATCGTACACGGCGGCCCTTATCCTTCGCTGTCCGACGGACGCACGACCTCGGTCGGCTCGAACGCCATCTACCGCTTCACCCGCCTCGTCTGCTTCCAGAACTATCCGGACGCCGCCCTGCCCGCCGAGTTGCAGAACGCCAACCCCCTCGGACTCTCCCGCCTCGTCAACGGCACCCGCTCCAACGCCGCTATCTGACACCCCTACCCCTATCCCCACCCCTACCCCTCTTTAGTCCCATGAACCCCCTCGAACTCCAGAAGGTCCTTTCGTCCGGACTGCTCTCTTTCCCGATCACCGACTTCAAGGCCAACGGCGACTTCGACGCCCCGAGCTACGCCAAGCGTCTGCAGTGGCTGGCCCCCTACGGCGCGACCGCGCTCTTCGCCGCAGGTGGCACGGGCGAATTCTTCTCCCTCGAGCCCAAGGAATATTCGTCCGTCATCAAGACCGCGGTCGACACCTGCGATGGCCTCGTGCCGATCCTCGCCGGTGCCGGCGGTCCGACCCGCGTGGCGATTCAGTATGCGCAGGAAGCCGAACGCCTCGGCGCCAAGGGCATCCTGCTGCTTCCGCATTACCTGACCGAGACCAACCAGGACGGCGTCGCCGAGCACGTCGACCAGGTCTGCAAGTCGGTCAAGATCGGCGTGGTCGTTTATAATCGTAACGTCTGCCGCCTTCTACCGCACCACCTCGAGAAGCTCGCGGCCAACAACCCGAACCTCATCGGCTACAAGGACGGCTTCGGTGACATCGAGCTGATGGTCTCCGTCCGCCGCCGCATGGGCGATCGCTTCAGCTACCTCGGCGGCCTGCCCACCGCGGAAGTCTACGCTGCCGCCTACAAGGCGATGGGCGTGCCAGTCTATTCTTCCGCCGTGTTCAACTTCATCCCGCAGACCGCGATGGATTTCTATCACGCCGTCGCGAAAGACGACCACGCCACGCAGAATCGCCTGCTCGACACCTTCTTCCTCCCTTATCTCGAAATCCGCAACAAGAGCGCCGGCTACGCCGTCAGCATCATCAAGGCCGGCGCCACCATCGTCGGCCACAGTGCGGGACCCGTGCGCGCTCCGCTGACCGACCTCAAGACGGCCGAAGTCGAACAGCTCGCTGCCCTGATCGCCAAAGCCGGCGTCAAGTAAGCCCCCATGAGCGAGTTCACCGCCGACCATACAGGATACCTGAACGACGCCGTCGCGAAGGTGAAGCGACGCATCCTGCCGCTGTTCATTGTGATGTTCATCGTGAACTACTTGGACCGGGTGAACGTCGGCTTCATCCAGCAGCACCTGAAGACGGACCTCGGGCTCGACAGCGCGGCCTACGGCTTGGGTGCCGGTCTGTTCTTCATCGGCTACGCAATCTTCGAGGTCCCATCGAACATGCTCCTGCAGAAGTTTGGCGCCCGCGTGTGGCTGACGCGCATCACTATCTCCTGGGGTGTCGTGGCTTCACTGATGGCCTTCGCTCGGAACGAGAATGAATTTTACTTCCTCCGCTTCGCCCTCGGCGCGGCCGAAGCCGGCTTCTTCCCTGGCGTCATCTATTACTTCACTCGCTGGCTCCCGTCCGCCGAACGCGGCAAGGCCATCGCGCTGTTCCTGAGCGGATCGGCGATCGCCTCGATTCTCTCCGGACCTTTATCCGGTGCGCTGATGAAGACGTCCGTCCTCGGCATGAAGGGCTGGCAGAGCATGTTGTTCATCGAAGGACTCTTCTCGGTCGTCATCGGTATCGGCGCTTGGTTCTGGTTGGATTCGCTCCCCCGCGACGCCCGCTGGCTCTCCGCGCAGGAAAAGGAGGCCTTGGAGACGACCATCGAGGCCGAGCAACGCGAGCGCGAGGCCAATCAGACTGAACGGCCCAGCATCTTCCGGCTCCTGCGCGACCCGCAGATTATCCTCTTCTGCGTCGTCTACTTCGCCATCCAGCTGACGATCTACGCCGCGACCTTCTGGCTACCCAACATCATCCGAAAGATGGGTGACCTCACCGACCTCCAGGTCGGCTTCCTGAACTCGGTGCCATGGACAATTTCCATTCTCGGCATGTATCTCGCAGCTGCCGGAGCGGCCCGCTGGAAGCGTCCGCAGCTCTGGGTGGCCGGCGCGCTGGTCGTCGCCGCGACGGGGATGTTCATGTCGACCACAGGGGGCCCGATCTTCGCCTTCGTCGCCATCTGCTTCGCCGCCCTCGGATTCAAGTCTGCCTCGTCCCTCTTCTGGCCCATCCCCCAAGGCTACCTCGATGCCCGCATCGCCGCGGCCGTCATCGCACTCATCAACTCCCTCGGTAATCTCGGCGGCTTCGTCGCCCCGACGGTCTTCGGGCAGCTCGAGAAGGCCACTGGCTCCGTCCAATATGGACTCTACGGTCTCGCCGGTAGTTCGATCATCGCCGCCGCCCTCGTCTTCCTCGTCCGCACCAAGCCTAAGGCTTAAGCCCGACCCCTGCCCCTATCCCTACCCCTTTTGTAATGTCCTCTCCGCTCATTCAAACTATCCGCGTCGTGCCGGTCGCAGGGCATGACAGCATGCTACTCAACCTGAGCGGCGCACACGGACCATTCTTCACCCGCAACATCGTCCTCATCACCGACAGTTCGGGCCACACGGGTCTTGGTGAAGTCCCGGGAGGAGAAAAGATCCGACAGACGGTGGAAGATTCCGCGACGTTACTCATCGGCAAAGAAATCGCGGATTACGAAAAACTCCTCGCTACTGTCAGCGCCGCCTTTTCCGACCGCGATGCCGGTGGCCGCGGCCTGCAGACGTTCGACCTGCGCGTGACCATCCATGCCGTCACGGCAATCGAATCAGCCCTCCTCGATCTCCTCGGCCAGTTCCAGTCTAAGCCCGTCGCAGCGCTCTTGGGCAAGGGCCAGCAGCGCACCGAGGTCGAGATGTTGGGCTACCTCTTCTTCATCGGTGACCGCCGTAAGACTACCCTCGGCTACCGCGACGAAGCAGGCTCCGCGCACGCATGGCATCGCCTCCGCAACGAAGAAGCCCTCACTCCCGAAAGTATCGTGCGCCAGGCCGAGGCCGCGCAGGAACGCTTCGGCTTCCAAGACTTCAAGCTCAAGGGCGGTGTGCTCAGCGCAGCCCGTGAGATCGAAGCCGTCCGCGCCCTCGCCGCCCGTTTCCCCAAGGCCCGCATCACGCTCGACCCCAACGGCGCTTGGCTCCTCAAGGAAGCCATCGAGGTCTGCCAGAACCTGAAAGGCGTGCTAGCCTACGCCGAAGACCCGTGCGGTGCCGAAGCCGGCTTCTCGGGACGTGAGATCATGGCGGAATTCAAGAAGGCCACCGGCCTCCGCACCGCCACCAACATGGTCGCCACGGATTGGCGCCAGCTCGACCACGCTCTCAAGCTGCAGGCGGTCGATATCCCCCTCGCTGATCCGCACTTCTGGACGATGCAGGGCTCGGTCGAAGTCGCGCAGGTCTGCCAGGAACGCGGCCTCACCTGGGGTTCCCATTCCAACAACCATTTCGATATCTCCCTCGCGATGTTCACGCACGTCGGTGCGGCCGCCCCGGGCGATGTCACCGCGATGGATACCCATTGGATCTGGCAGGAAGGCCAACGCCTCACCAAAGAGCCGTTACTCATTAAGGGCGGGAAGATTGCCGTCCCGCAGAAGCCCGGACTCGGTGTCGAGATTGACCCAGTCCAGCTCGAGGCCGCCCATCAGCTCTACCTGAAACTCCCATCTGGTTCGCGCGATGACGCCGTGGCGATGCAGTTCCTAATCCCGAGCTGGAAATTCGACCCGAAGAAGCCCTGCTTGGTCCGTTAAGGCCGATTACGGATTCGCCAGACGCGAGGGGGACGGCTTAACCTGAGCCATGAAGAAAACCTCGCTGTTCATCACCATCGCCTTCTGCGTGGCGATCGGCTTCCTCATCGCCCGTTTCGTCACCCCCTCCGAAGCGCCTCTGCCAGCCAAGGTCGAGAAGGCGATTGTCCCCGCGCCGACCCCTAAGCCCGCACCAGTCGCTGCGGCCAAGCCGGCTGCGCCGACACAGGCAAAGCGCCCGCCGATGGACGAGGCCACGAAGGCCCGTTACAAGGCCTTCGGGGAAGAGACGCGGAAAATGGCAATGGACCTCGCTGGTGGAGATGAAAAGAAACTCGGTCAGGCGATCCGCAACGGTATGCTGGAACCCTCTTCGCAGGAAATCCTCAAGCGCGGACGGGAAATCGGCGAAGCCTTCCGGGCCGCCGAGACCGACGAACAACGTGCTGCGTTGGAAACGGAAGTCATCGCTTTGCGCGAACAAGCCATGTCCGCCCTCAAGACCCAACTGGATAAGCTCGACGCCCCAGCCGCGGCTCCCGCGGTCGCAGCGCCCGTCATCCCCACGCAGGGGCTGATGTGACCAAAGGAAAAGCCGCCGACCCGCAAGGGCCGACGGCTTTACTTTCAAGCTAAGCGAGGCTTAGAACTTGAAGCGGAGACCGAGGCTCCACTGGTTCTGGTCCGCGAGGGCGTCGCGGCTGATCCAGGAGTAACCGAGGTCGGCCGAGATGTTGCTGGTGATGGACTTGCTCAGGACGACGCTGACATCATGGCCAGAGGCGTTGTTCTCGTAGGAAGCCCAGGCGCCGAAACCGCCGCCGAGGGCGCGGTGGAGAGCGATGCCGTAGGTTTCGTTCGAGCCAGCCGTGAGGGCCACGTCGGCGATCGCGCCGACGTTCTTGAAGCGGTAGCCGAGCGAGACGGCATCAGCGCCGTTGCCGAGGTCGCCGCCGACCGAGGTCTGGGCGTTGACGAAGGCGTCGGACTTGCCGAGGTAGGCGGTGGCGGACAGCTCCCAGCCATTGAGATGGCCGGCGATGCCGTCGGTGGACTGCTGGACGTAGCTGACTTCGACATTGCTGGCGAAGAGGCTAGACGGAGCGGAAGCCGCGAAAGCGGAGGCCGAGCCGAGGGTGAGGAGACAGACGTAGGGTAGGTGCTTCATAGGGTACGACTTAATTAACACCTAATAATAATATAAGTTCCAGCCTTACTTCGGCTATTTACTGATCGGCTGCGAGATCCGGAGGTACGCGAACAGGTCGCGCAGCTGCTGGGGCTCCATGCCATCGAGGAGTCCTTCCGGCATGAGGCTGCGGCCCATAGGAGTGAGCAGACGGATGTCGGCCTGACGCAGGGTGATATCCTCCCCTTCCAATCCGCGGAGAACCAAGATCTGGGCGTCGCGCTCGACCAGGAAGCCGCTGAGCGATCGCCCATCGTTCGTGGTGACGGAGAAATACTGGAAGCCTTCGCGGATCTCGATGTTAGGATTCACGACGCTGATGAGCATCGTGCCGAGGTTGTCACGCTGGTAGGCGGTGAGTTCCGGGCCAATCTTCCCTCCCTTGAAAAAGAGCTTATGACAAGGGGCACACCTTTCCATGTAGATGGGCTCGCCCGCATACGGATTGCCCGTACCTGCCTTGAGCTTGGCTTCGACGTCAGCGATCTTGGCGATGAAATCCGTCACACCGGCGGCCGGCTTGACCGGATAGAGTTCAGCCAGCAACGACTGCAACTGCTTCGGTTCGTGCTGCCGCATGCGTTCCACCATGTCACGCGGAACGGTGTTGGCACCGATCCGGCCGGACTTGACGGCCTGCAAGAGCTGCTGCGACCATTCCGAGCGGCTAGCGAGCAAGGCCAACGCAGCGAGACGGATATCTCCCGCACTCGTCTCGACGATGGCGACGGTCTGGGTACCGACTTCAGGCTGACCGTAGGTCATCAGCGAGATGAGCGCGGCCTTGCGCAGCGCAGCGGACTCAGCGGAGCCAGCGATCGCAAGTAAGATGGCCTGCGCATCGGGGTGTCGAACTTCGCCAAAGACGCGGACCTGGTTGAGTCGCTCGGTAGCGTCCGCCTTTTTATTAGCGATGAGGGCCAGCGATTCCTTGATGGCCACTGGATCGCCCTGGCGCACACGGAGAATCAACGGCGCCTTGCCGGAAGCCGCCATGGCCTGGAGGAGTTCGTCGGGCAGGCCGGCGAGCTCGCGGCCGCGGTAGGCATCCTCGAAGCCCTTCATGAGATGCACGCTGTGAGCGGGCGTCGGGGCAAGACGCAGGAGCTGAGCGCAGACGAGTAGATCGGCCCGGCGACCTTCCGTGGCGAAGCGACGCATCAGGCGAGGGAGGAGATGCTGCTGGACGAGCGGGCGATCCCAGACGGCCGGATCCTTGGCGAAGCTCACGACGGCCTCGCGATCGAGCGTCACGTGTGATTCCAGGGCGAACCAGAGCAGCAGTGGGATATAGGCGTCGGTGGCGTCCTCATCGCGGGAAGCGAGAGCCGTGACGAGTTTGAGCATCTGGGCGGTCGGCAGACGACGGGCCGAAGAGGCGAGCTGCGAACGCACTTCGGCGTCGGGTTCGACCCGTGAGCGAGCGAGGACGGCGGCAAACACCTTGGCGGGAAGTTCACGGGCGCCCTTGGATTCGAGACCGGCGACGCCGAGGCCGCGATTGACGCCATATTTATCGCCAAGGAAACGCGTGGCCCAGAAACGGACCGGCGCGTAGGCATGGGTTAGCGCGGCGACAGCCCGGGCGTCGGTGAGCGCTTCGGCCTGATAGAGCGACCAAAGAGAACCGAGGGCTCCCCTGCCCTTGTCGGCCGCGAGTTGCGCGTCGAGCAAGGCAATCGCCTGCGGGTCGCGGCGTTCGGCCAGGAGCTGCAATGAAGCCGTGCGGTGGAACTTGTTCGGGTGACCGAGCAGGGCCACTAACTGAGCAGTCGTCTTGCCTTCGAGGTTCGTGTCGGTCTCCAGTTTGGCGTCCTTGTCGCGGAGGCGATACATTCGGCCAGTCGTGGGATCGATCTGGTTCTGGTAGTGCTGGCCGTGCGCGATGTAATATTCGTACATGTCGGACACGAAGAGCGAGCCGTCGGGGGCGTTGGCGCTGTAAAGCGGACGGAAGCCGACGTCTTCGGACCACATCGCGATGCCCTTATCGGTCGTCACGTACGTCGCGCCTTGCGGGACGCGCTCGGAATCGGTGACGGTATTATGGAGCGGATCTAGAGAGAAGAGGTGACCTTGATACTTCGTGGGCATGGCCGTTCCCTCGATGAACGACCCGAAGTGCGCGAAGCGCGGAACCTTGGTGAGCGAGCCGAGGATCGGCAGCTGCCCGAAGGTGTAGGGCGTCCGCGCAGGGCCGAACTTACCGGGGTCGACGCCTTGCTTGAGATAGATGCCGCCTTGGACGTAGTGCCAGCCGCGGGTGTTGCCGCCGTTGTGACCGGAGTACATGCGACCGTCGCCGTCGAACTCGAGGCCGAAGGGGTTGCCTGAGCCTTCGCTGAAGATATCGTACTCGCGGGTCTTCGGGTGGTAGCGCCAGACCATGCAGCCCTCGAAATGGACCGGGGCGGCATCGGCGGAATCGAAACCGGGACGGACGACGCGCGAGGAGGACGTGCTCCCGTGCACGCCGTAGAGCCAGCCATCCGGACCAAGGATGATCCCGTTGCCCACCGAGTGGGTATCCTCGAGACCGAAGCCGGAGAGATGCACCACGGGCGGGCCGTCGGGAACGTCGTCGCCATTGGCGTCGGGGTAGAACAGCAGGTAAGGTGGGTTCATCACCCAGACGCCGCCATTGGCGCGCACGGCAGAGTTGGCCATATTGAGGCCATCTTGGAAGACCGTGTGCTTGTCGTAGACGCCGTCGTGCTTGGTCGACTCGTGGATGGAGACGATATCAGCGCCACGGTCGTGGTTGGGCGGAGCCGGGGGGACGCGGTCGTAGTGCGATCGGTAATACTTATCGCGGCTGATCATGTTGACGCCTGCGGGATAAGGGTACTGCCGATACTGCGTAATCCAGAGGCGGCCGCGGGTGTCGAAGCTGAAGTGGGTTGGTTGGGCGACGAGCGGCTCGGACAGCAATAGGTCAATTGCTAGATCAGGCGTCGCACGCATCTTCGCATAGGCGTCGGCTGGCGAAAGCTTAGGACCGTGGAACTGTTCGGCGCGACCCAGCACGCGGTTCGATTCGCGGAACTTCGAAAACGATGAGGAAGTCGGCTGCACCTTGAGCGAAGGACCAGGGACCAACGGCGTCGCGGAATATTCCCAAGCGCCTTCAAGGACACACTCCATGAAGTAGTTCATGATGAACGGCGCTTCGCCGAGGAAGCCGCCCTTCCCTGCGGGCTGCTGAACGCGGAAGACGATTTCATTCCACTCGCCCTTCTTCAACGTGCCCACTGGGACCTTGTGACGGAAGACCTCCTTGCGGGCGCTCTTGTAGGTCGGAGCGAACGTACCGCCTGCGCCGATCTTCACGCCGTTGACGAAAGCCTCGTGTGCGCCTTCGAGATCGCGGAAATGTAGGCCGACCGATTCCTCGAAGAGATTGCGCTCGTGCTTGGTGAAGAAGGAATCATCCACTCGCACCCAGGTGCGATACCAAGCGTCGGTCGCAATGGCCGGACGGGACGCAGGCGAAGGAATCGGGGCGGTCACCTGTGCCTCGGCAAAGTCGGTACAAAGCCAGGCGGCGCCAAGCAAAAGGAAGACACGGAGGGACATGGGGATAAGGGGTAGACAAGCGAAGCGGACAAAGGTCGCAACCCTAGGCGGAAAAAGAGATAGGTACGCTGTTTTAAAAATCGATATGACGGATGTCCCGCATGACGGCCACTCCGCTATGACGCTTTCCGTCTTTCGATTTGGTTCGATGCCCGTGCAATGGCCGGCAACGTGTCGAGATGCTCGGAGCCATCGCCGGCGACATCATCGGATCAGTGCACGAATTCAGCCGTAACGAAGACGCGGGCTTCCCCCTCTTCGCTGAGAAGTCCTGCCCGACCGACGACTCGCTGCTCACCTGGGCCGTGGCGGAGACCATCCTCCGGGGCGAGCGGGACTATAAGCCCCGACTTGTCGGGATGGTCAGCTACTACGAAAAGAACGGTCACCTAGCCCCTTTGTCGGCGGCCTTCGGCGGCGGCTTCCTCGGCTGGGTCTACGACGGCGCGCCCGGGGAACGTGATTCCTTCGGCAACGGCGCGGCCATGCGCGTCTCGCCCGTGGCCTGGGCGTTCGATGACCTGGAGAGCGTACTCGAGCACGCGACGTTGAGCGCCCGGCCTTCGCACGCTCACCCCGAGGGAATCAAGGGAGCCCAAGCCGTGGCGGCAGCAATCTGGACCGCGCGCAAGACCCGCAACCCCGCCGCCGTCCGCGCCGTCGCGGAAAACTTTTACGGCCCCCTACCTGACCTCGCGGAGATCCGAAGGACCCACACCTATAACGAGACCTGCCAAGGCTGCGTCCCGGAATGCCTGGCCATCGCCGTGGGGACACCCGACTTCGAGTCCGCGGTCCGCTTTGCCGCCTCGGTGAGGGGGGACGCCGATACCCTGGCCGCTATCACCGGTTCGGTCAGCCAAGCCCTCTGGGGCGTGCCTAGGGCCATCCGCGAGCAGTCCCTGGCCATCGCCGCCCGCTGCTACCCCGGGATGGAGCGCACCGTGGCCGAGTTCGAGGCCAAGTTCGGAGGATATTGAGGTTTATATGGCCTTTTGGGCTGAAGACTTGACAGTGAACAAGTTTTCATAGAACATGCGTTCACTATGGAAGAACTGACCAAGAAGCAGCGGGCCATCCTCGACTACATGAAGGCCCACGTCGCCGAGCACACCTACTGGCCGAGCATCCGCGACATCCAGGCCAAGTTCCGCTTCGCCTCGACCAACGCCGTCTTCGGCCACCTCCAGGCCCTCGAGCGCAAAGGCGTCCTCCAGCGTATCCCCGGCGCCGCCCGCGCCTACAAGATCGTCCCCGAAGTCCTCGGCGACACTTCCGAGACGGTCATCCGCTACGAAGGACCCGGCGATGACGCCATCGCCTTCGAGAGCGTCAAGTTCGCTGGCTCGATCGCCGCAGGTTTCCCCGACTACACCGAATCCTCCGGCGTCCTCGATGCGATGCAGGTTCCGATTTCCGCCAGCTCCCGTCGTCGTGCCCCCGAAGCTTTCGCACTCCGCGTACGCGGCGATTCGATGATCGATGCCGACATCAACGATGGCGATACGGTCATCATTGAACCCGGCACGCCGAAGCATGGTGACATCGTTGCCGCGCTCATCGACGGCGAGACGACCCTTAAGCGCCTCATCAAGCAGGGCTCGAAGGTCTACCTCAAAGCCGAGAACCAGAATTACCCGGACCTCATCCCCACCACCTCTCTCACGATCCAGGGGATTGCGAAGTCGGTGATGAAGCGGATCTGAAGCGGCGCCCTTCCCTTCAGAGCGACCAGGCCTTGAGCTGGGCGTCGATCGCGGCGCCCATGACTTCGTATCCCTTATTCGTTGGATGCAGGTAGTCGCCCATGGTCTCCTTGAGGATGCTGCCATCGGCTTCGACGAGCTTATCCGTCACGTCCACGAAGGCGTCGGCGACCTGCGGGGCTTGTGCCTTAAGCAGCTTATTGGCGTCCGTGACACGCTGGCGGGTGGCGTCTGGCTTCGCCTGGCGTGGCAGGATGGCCAGCAACAGGATCTTGGCCTGCGGCGACTGGCGACGGAGCTCACGGCAGACCTCAGCCACGCCTTCGACGGTGTCCTCGACTTTGTTGATACCCGAAAGGTTGTTCGTGCCGATGAGCACGACGTAGGCCTTCGGCTTGAGTCCGGCGACCTCGCCATGACGCAGACGCCAGAGGACGTTCTCCGTGCGATCCCAACCATAGCCGAGGTTGATGGGGTGATGCGGGGCGATCCACTTCTCCCAGGAATCCTTACCGGCGACACGTTTGGCCTTCGGTTCGCCCGACCAGAAATGGGTGATGGAATCGCCGAGGAAGACCACGTCAGCCCGGATGGCACCTGGCTTATTCAGGGCGAGGATCTCATTGTGACGAACGACCCAATCGTAGGAAACCCAGTCGCGGTTCTGCGTGAGCGGAACTAGCGCAGTGTTGTTAGGTCCGGGACCAGGCACGACCTGCGTGACCACCTGACCGAGCATTTTTTTACCGTCGAACGCGCAGGCCTTGACCGTGCCACCTTCAGGCAGCTCGATCGGGGCGAGATACACGCCCGCGGAGAAATCAGGGTCCTTGCCGTTCAGCGTATAACGGACGACTTCCTTCGGACTGGCCGGCACGACCGTGACGGTTCTCTTGGCCGCATCGAGCGTCAGTTCGAAACCGTCGAGGTGCGACGCAGCCAGCACGGCCGTGAGCAAGGAGAACAAGCGGAGAGAGAGCATAGGGATGAGGCCAACGTGCCCAACCCTCCCATCGGTGGCAACGCAAACTAGGCCTGCTTCCTCAGCACCAGCAGGACGTCCGAGTAGGCCATATCGATCTTACGGGTCGACGTGAGGTCGTAATGGAAATCATGGCAGACGACCAGTCGCAGCGACGGGACCTTGGCGAGGAGGGCCTTGAGCTCAGCAGGCGAATACGTACGGAAATCCCAGGGGGTCTCTTCGACGCGGGTCGTACCCTTCTCGGTGATGCGCATGCGGGTGCGCATGGCCTCCGTGCGGGCCTTCCGGTCGGCAGGGGCGGACCAAGTATCACTGACCACGCGAACGCCCGGCTTGCGGCCAATCCACCGCTCATGGTCGGGCGGCGTGTTCTTATAATC
>CAMCWL010000034.1 GCA_945882655.1 Opitutus sp. GAS368 | reverse complement strand
ATGATGGTCGCGGCAAAGGACGTCGAGACGTCCGTCGCTCGTATCGCCCAGTTGGCCCGCGCCGCCGGTATTCACCTCGTCCTCGCCACGCAGCGTCCGTCGACGGATGTCATCACCGGCCTCATCAAGGCCAACCTGCCGACGCGTATCGGCTTCAAGGTCGCCTCGCAGATCGACTCGCGCACGATTCTGGATCGTGGCGGTGCCGAGACGCTCGTTGGTCGTGGTGATATGCTCTTCGTGCCTCCCGGCAGCGCCACGCTCAACCGCGTGCAGGGCGCCTTCGTCGGCGAGCAGGAAGTCGCCGCAATTGTCGAGTTCTTGGCGGAGAAGAACGGCAAGCCCGAGTTCGCCCAAGATGTCATCAAGGCTATCGAGGAAGGTGCCTCTGGTGGCGCCGAGGGCGAAGAGGGCGAAGACGGCGAAGATCCGCTCGTCGCTCAGAGCTGGGCCATCATCAAGGAAACTCGACGTGCTTCGGTCTCGATGCTCCAGCGCCGCCTGAAGCTCGGCTACAATCGCGCTGCCCGCATCATGGATATCCTCCACGATAAGGGTTACGTTGGACCAGAGAACGGCTCCAGCCCGCGCGAGATTCTGGTCGAGTGAACGGGAAGATAGAGGCCCGGAGGCTCAGAGGCTCGGTGTACCAGGTGATCACTTCAGGTGGCAGGTGGCAGCCCCGGGTTCCAGGTGGCAGGAAATGAGACGTCCGCCCCTCCAAGCTGAAGCTGCCTTGGGTAGGGCGGCCATTGCCATGGCCGCCGTTCGCCACGGCAAGTGCGTAGAGTTGGGTAAAGTCTTCCGTGCTTCGATATCCGTCCGCCCACGGACGTGATGGCAATCACGTCCCTACCTCGTGCCAGCTTACTTCTTCTCCTTCTTCTTTTTCCGTTCAGGCACGACCGGCTTCTTCTTTTCTGGTACTGGGATGGAAGGCTCGGGCACGGGCTTGGTCGGATCGACCGTCGGGGCCGGGGCATTGGGGTCGAAGAAAGGCTTTGGCTCCGGGGCGGCCGGGGCTTCCTTGGCGGGCTCAGCGGCCACGGCGAGGCCGGCGGCGATCAGGAGGGCGAGGATGGCGGGCTTCATGGGGTTAAGAATGATACAGCGGAAGACTGGGGAAGTTTCAAGGGCTTCGTCAGGACATGAAAAAGCCCCGTCATCCGGGGCTGTTTCAGTGGCTCGGCTTGATTACTGAGCTGGGGTTTCCTTCGAGGACTTCTTCGCCGTCGGCTTCTGGGCTGGCTTCGGCGCTTCGGCTTCAGGCTTCTTTTCTTCGGGCTTCGCTGACTTCTCGGCATCCGATTCCTTTTTGGCCTTCTTCAGTTCCTTGGCGGCGGTGGCGCCGGCGACGACGGCGGCTTCAGCGAGCTTGGCGTTGGAAGGGGAGGCGGCCTTGTCGGTGCCGATGGCGGCGAGCTTGTCGGCTTCGGCCTGGGCGACCTTGGCCGCTTCCATGGCAATCTGCGTGGCGGCGTCGACGGTGTCGGCGACGAGCGAGACCGGGTCGGCGAGTACGGCCGGGGCCGGAACTTCCTTCTTGGTCTTCTTCTTGTCGGTTGAGGCCTTAGGCTTATCGACCACGACGGTTCCCTTGCTGGAAGTCGGGGGCTTTTCCTTGGTGGTGGCGGCCGAAGCGAGCGCGGCGGCGGCGAGCAAGGCGAGGAGGCTGGTCTTCATGTTATGTATAATACACCACACGTCGGGCGGAGTTTCAACCCCCGTCAGGACGATAGGTGAAGATGGCCCCCTGGGGGTGTGGTAAAGGTCGATAAACACCCAGTTTTCGCTCCGTAGCACGTTCGGAAGCTCAGCCGATAGCATCCATCAGGGCGGCCTAAAAGGCGAAATTGCCCTATTCGCTTGCTCGCCCGAGGCGTTTCCCAATGAAAGTCCCTTCGATGTCTACCATCGAAAACTTGTTCGGGCAAAATCGTGCATGGTCGGAAAGTGTCCGCCTTCGCGACCCTTCTTTCTTCGAGAAGCTGTCCAAGCAGCAGAGCCCGCGCTACCTCTGGATCGGCTGCTCCGATAGCCGCGTCCCCGCCAATGAGATTGTGGGCCTCCTGCCCGGTGAGCTCTTCGTGCATCGCAACGTCGCCAACGTCGTCGTGCACACCGACCTGAATTGTCTCTCTGTGCTCCAATACGCGGTGGAAGTCCTCAAGGTTGAGCACGTCATCGTCTGCGGTCACTACGGCTGCGGCGGCGTGCAGGCATCGCTCGAGCGCCGCAAGGTGGGCCTGGTTGACAATTGGCTGCGTCATGTCCGCGATGTGCATCACAAGCACGCCATCGTCGTCGAGTCTGTGCTCGGCCCGGCCAAGCTGGACACCCTCTGCGAGCTTAATGTCATCGAGCAGGCGGCCAACGTCTGCCAATCCACCGTCATGCAGGATGCGTGGGCCCGCGGTCAGAAGGTTGAGGTCCATGCTTGGATCTACGGCCTGCGCGACGGCCTCATCAAGGACCTCGGCTTGAATGTCGCGTCGCTCGAGGCGTTGACGCCGGCTTATGGCAAGGTGCTGGCCCACTACCGTCGCCTGGGTGGAACCGCTGGGTAGTAGGTCCGCTTGAGTGTCGGCTGGCCTTGGTCAGCGTGGCGGGATGATTTCCCAGGATCGTCCGCGCGAGCGGTTGGTGCGGCTCGGTCCGCGCGCCTTGCTCGATGCCGAGCTCATTGAACTCCTCATCGGAACTGGCACCAAGGGAGCGCCGGCGCCGGTCGTCGCGACGTCGCTTTTGGCGGAGTCGGGATCGCTGGCTGCGTTGGCGACTTGGGACACGCATGACTTCGGGCGCGTCCATGGGCTCGGTCCAGCGAAAGCCGCAGAGCTCGCCGCCGCGATGGAGCTCGCGCGCAGAATCCGTGAGCGGGCGCATGACCCAGGCGAGAAGCTCGACGCACCGGCTAAGGTGTGGACGCGGCTCGAGCCGTTCGCCGCGGGGCTTGCGGTCGAGAAATGTTGGGTGCTCTGCCTAAACCGGCGCAACCGGCTGCTCGCCCTGCATGAAGTCAGTTCCGGGACCGCGACGAGTTCGCTCCTGCACCCCCGCGAGGTCTTCCGTCAGGCCTTGAAGCACGCCGCCTCCGCGGCGATCGTGGCGCACAACCACCCCAGCGGGGATCCCACGCCGAGTCCAGCGGACCGGGCCGTGACCCGTCAATTAGCCGATGCCGGTCGGGTCGTGGGGGTGGAGCTGCTGGATCACGTGGTTATCGGCCGCCCAGAGGCCGATCCGGCGGGCAAAGGGTGGTTTAGTTTCGGGGAGGCGGGCTTGATTTAGAGGAACTTCCCCGTGAGGTTAGGGGTCACACCCCGCATGCCCCTTTCCCGGTCCATTAAGGTCGTGGCCGCACTCGTCGTCCTGGCCGCTCTGGTCTTCGCCGGCCGCCAAGGCCAGCGCTACTATAAGAAGAATCTCGCCGCCCCGCGCGCCGGCGAAGTCGTCTACCGTCAGGACTGCATGAGTTGTCACGGACCCGTCGGCGAAGGCGTCGCCGGTAAGGCCGATGAACCGTTGGTCGGAGAGAAATCCATCGCCTCTCTGGCTAAGTACATCGCGCGCGAGATGCCCGAAGACGATCCCGGCACCTTGTCGATGGCTGACGCGACGGCTTCTGCCGAATACATCCACAAGGCCTTCTATTCCGGCGAGGCCCGCGCCCGTAATCATCCGCCCCGCATCGAGCTCGCGCATCTCACCGTCCGCCAGTACCGCGAGAGCATCGCCGACCTCCTGGCTTCGCTCCGCAATGCCACTTCCACGACCGAGACGGGCGGGCTGGCGGGTGCCTACCGCGAACGCCCCGAGCGCGATCCCAAGAAGCCGGACCAGAATCGCCCGGAAGTTACCTTCAAGCAGCAGGTCGACCCAGTCATCGATTTTGACTTCGGCGATAAGGCTCCCGACAAGGGCACCTTCGCCGCACAGTTCGCTATTAATTGGACCGGCTCGGTCCACGTGCCCGATACGGGCGAGTATGAGTTCCGGGTCACCACGCCCAATGGCGTGCGCCTCTACGTCAATATGCCGGAAGGCGGCAGCGAGAAGAACGCGCTCATCGACATCTGGGTGAGCTCTGCGATGACCCGCACGGCGGCCGCACCGATCTTCCTCCTCGGCGGTCGCAGCTACCCGCTGAAGCTCGAGTTCTTCAAGTACAAGGACAAGACGGCTTCGCTTAAGCTCGAATGGCGTCCGCCCGGCGGCGCTTGGACGTTGATTCCCCGCACGAACCTTTCGCCCAAATCTTCCTCTCCGGTCAGCGTGATTTCCGTGCCGCTACCGCCAGACGACGGCAGCATCGGCTACGAGCGCGGCGCTTCGGTCTCGCGCGAGTGGACTGAAGCCATCGCCAAGGGCGCGCTGCAGGTCTCCGGGATGATCGGGCCGCATCTGTTTGCTCTCGCGGGCACCAAGGCTGACGCACCGGACCGCGGCGAGAAGCTCAAGGCCTTCACCCTGCGCTTCGCCCAGATGGCGTACCGCCGCCCGCTGACCGACGAACAGAAGGCCGACCTTACTGCGATCTACGCCGCCAGCGTTGTCCCGGAAGTCGCCGCCAAGCGTGCCTTCATCTTCACGCTCTCCAATCCCGCCTTCCTTTATCCCGGCATCGGCCCGCAGGATGATTACGCCGTCGCCTCACGCCTCGCGCTGGCGCTCTGGGATTCCGTCCCCGACGCCACGCTCCTGAAGGCCGCTGCGGCTGGTCAGCTCAAGGATGCCGCCCAGGTCCGGCTGCAGGCGCAGCGCATGATGAAGGATCCGCGTGCCAAATCGAAGATGCGGGACTTCCTTCACCACTGGCTGCACGTCGAGGAAGGGGCTGAGATCGCCAAGGACCAGAAGGAATATCCGGGCTTCGATCAAGGCGTCGTGATGGACCTCCGCACTTCGCTGGATCTCTTCGCCGAGAGCATCGTCTGGTCCGAAGCCTCCGATTACCGCCAGCTCCTGCTCAGCGACACCATCCTGATGAACGAGCGCCTCGCCAAGTTCTACGGCCAGAAGGTTGAGGCCAGCGGTGGCTTCCAGCCCGTGAAGATGGACGCCGATCAGCGCGGTGGCGTGCTCACGCACCCGTTCGTCCTCGCGACCTTCTCCTACACCAAGTCCAGTTCGCCGATCCACCGCGGTGTCTTCGTGACCCGCAACATCCTCGGCCTCATGCTCAAGCCGCCGCCCATGGCGATCGCGTTCATGGATGACAAGTTCGACCCCTCGTTCACCATGCGTGAGAAGGTGACCGAGCTCACCTCCAAGCCCGCCTGCATGTCGTGCCACGTCACGATCAATCCGTTAGGTTTCAGCTTCGAGCGTTTCGACGCCGTCGGCCGCGTGCGGTCCACCGACAACAAGAAGCCGGTTGATCCGACCTCCGACTACACCACCTCGGACGGCAACATCATCAAGCTCACCGGTGCCCGCGATGTCGCGGTCCACGCTGCCGAAAGCCTTTCCGGCCAGACCGGATTCGTCCGCAACCTCTTCCAGGAAATGGTGAAGCAGCCGCCCGCGGCTTATTCGCCTGAGCTCCTCGGTCAGCTGACCCAGAAATTCCGCGCCGACAACTTCCACGTCCGCAATCTGGCCGTCGAGGTTGCCGTCGTCGCGGCGCTCCGTCCGACCGTCACCACCACCCCTTCCAATCGCTAAGACCATGTCGCTCCAACACCGCAGGGATTTCCTTCGCAGCCTCGGCCTCTCCGCCGCCGCGTTACCGCTCCTCGGGGGCCTCGCCTCGCTCGGCGCCGCCGAGCCGATTGCCGGCCGGCGCCAGCGTGTCATCTTCGTCTTCTCGCCTAACGGCGTCGTCCCCCCGGCCTTCTGGCCCGATGAGGAGGGCGCGAACTTCAAGCTCAAGGCGATCATGAAGCCCTTCGAGCCGTTCAAAAATAAGCTGCTCACGCTCAAGGGCGTGAACAACCGCGTCCGTGGTGACGGCGATTCGCACATGCGCGGCATGAGCTGCCTGCTCACCGGCATCGAGCTCTTCCCTGGAAATATCATGGGCGGGGGCGGTGCGCCGGCCGGCTGGGCCAGCGGTCCGTCCGTCGACCAAGTCTTGCGTACCTATTTGCAGTCCAATCCCGCGACCAAGACACGCTTGGGCTCGTTGGAAATCGGCGTTGCCGTCGGCAATCGTGCTGATCCCTGGACCCGTTGGAGCTACGCAGGTGCCAACCAGCCCGTCGCCCCGATCTCGAGCCCTTACGAACTCTTCGACAAGCTCTATGGCTCCATGAAGGAAGGGGAGAACCTCGGCTCCGTTCTCGACGGCCTCAAGGACGACATCGCTAAAGTCGCCAACGCCGTCGATAAGAGTGACCGCAACCTGCTGGACCAGCACGCCACCGCCTTGCGTGAACTCGAGCGGGGCCTCAAGGAAAGCCAGTCGCTTTCAGCCCTCAAGGTGCCGCAACCGCCCGAGCCGGGTGTGCCGATGGACAACGACAGCATCCCGCAGATCACGCGCCTGCAGACCGAACTTCTTATCAGCGCCTTCCAGAACGACATGGCTCGCGTCTCGACGTTCCAGTTCACGAATTCCGTCGGCCAGGCCCGCATGAAGTGGATCGGCGTCGACGAGAGCCACCACTCGCTCTCGCACGACCCCGACCTCAACACCGGCTCGGTCGAGAAGCTGACCAAGATCAATATCTGGTTCGCCGAGCAGATTGCCTTCCTCGCGAAGCGCTTGCAGGAGACCCCGGAGCCGAACGGAAAGGGCAACATGTTGGACAACACCACCATTGTCTGGACGAACGAGCTCGGTAAGGGCAACAGCCACACGCACGAGGACATCCCATGGGTGCTCATTGGTGGTGGCCTCGGTTTCAAGACCGGCCGCGCGCTCAAGTTCAAGAAGGAGCCGCATAACCGCTTGCTCATGTCCATCGCCAAGGGCTTCGGTCATCCTATGAAGACCTTCGGTAATCCGAGCCTCTGTGAAGGCGGGCAGTTGAGTTTGGGCTGAAGCCAGGTTTAAGCGGATAGCGGATAGCGGTTGGCGGTTTGAAAAGGCATGAACGCAATGGGAGACCGGAGACCGGATTGTTAGCTGCGGGCATTGCCCCCCAGCTCATCTTCCGGTCTCCGGTTCGCTTTCTGATCGAGTGGCTGACCTGAGGTAGGGACGTGATTGCTATCACGTCCGTTCGCGGACGGATGTTGAATGACCGCAGGCTTGGCTAAGTTCCGACCACTTTCTTCCTTCGGTTGCGAACGGCGGCGATAGCAATCGCCGCCCTACCTGAGGTAGCGATGTGTCCGTCAATTGATCATCCGTCATCTTACCTCTGTCCTCTGTCATCTTGAAAGGGTCCCCGCCTGTGCCGATTCCGATTGGAGCTCCACTTTTTCCTGGATTTAGGTGGGCGGTACGTTGCCACGGCTCGGACGAGGCCGGTCGGGTCGCACCTCCCGTATATTATGTTCGTAGGGAAGGGAGGCTGCCGCGGGTGTCGAACACTGCAGGGGACAGTTAACATGACGAAATTATCCCTGAAAAGCAAGCAGAGGAGTATCGAACTGAGCAGACTCTACCAATGAAACGGGCCGCACTTTCGTGCGGCCCGGGCTATGGCTAGCCAACAACGATTGATTATTCGGCCGTGACGTTCTCAGCGACACCGACACCGAGGGTCATGCCACCGACGACCTGGACTTTCTCCATGATGATCTTCTGGATTTCCTCCAGGACCTTCGGGTTCTTGATGAGGTAGTCCTTGGCGGCTTCGCGGCCCTGGCCGATGAGCTGGCCGTTATAGGCGATCCAGGCGCCCTTCTTCTCGAGGATCTTGTGTTCGATACCGAGGTCGAGGACGGAGCCGGAGCGGGAGATGCCTTCGGTGTACATGATGTCGAACTCGCACTCCGTGAAGGGAGGGGCGACCTTGTTCTTCACGACCTTCACCTTGGTGCGATTGCCGATGACCTTGCCGGAAGGCTCCTTGATCTGGCCGATACGACGGATGTCGATACGGACGGAGGAGAAGAACTTCAGGGCGCGGCCGCCGGGGGTGGTTTCGGGGCTGCCGAACATCACGCCGATCTTTTCGCGAATCTGATTCGTGAAGATACAGATACAGTTGGTGCGGCTGATGGCGGCCGTGAGGCGGCGCATAGCCTGGCTCATCATACGGGCCTGAACGCCGACGGTCGCGTCGCCCATCTGGCCGTCGAGTTCCTGCTTCGAGACGAGGGCGGCGACGGAGTCGATCACGACCACGTCGACGGCGCCGGAGCGGATGAGGGTTTCGACGATATTGAGGGCGTCTTCGCCGGATTCAGGCTGGGAGACCAGGAGGTTATCGAGGTCGACGCCGACTACCTTAGAGTAGCGGGGGTCGAGGGCGTGTTCGACGTCGACGAAGACGGCGTTGCCGCCCTGGCGCTGGATTTCGGCGATGATGGAGAGACAGAGGGTCGTCTTACCGGAGGACTCCGGGCCGAAGATCTCGACGATACGGCCGCGGGGGAGGCCGCCGACGCCCAAGGCAAGGTCGATGGCGACCGAGCCAGTGGAGACGGACGAGACCTGCATCTTGGTCGCGTCTCCCATGCGCATCAGGGTGCCATCGCCATACTGCTTGTTGATGGCGGAGAGAGCCAGATCGAGGGTCTTCTTCTCGGCTGCCTGGTTGGCAGATTTTTCCTTAGCGGTGGGTTCGGATTTGGCGGACATAGCGTTGGGTATGCGTAAGGGAAGGTGCCGAGGGCGGGGAGCCTTGCAAGCAAAATGAACAAATGTTCACTACTTCTTTCTACCCCCCTTTGGGCGGGGGTTAGAAGCTAAATAAATCCACCAGCCAGTCCCAGAAATCCTCCTCTTTCTTGGCTTTTACTGGGGCTTTGCGGGCGGGGGCTAGGGCGGGCGTCTGGGCGAGGCGCAGGGCTTTCTCGGCCTCGAGCTTCTTCAATTTAGCGAGTCCCTGGGTCATCAGGTCGGCCGCCAGGCTATCCCGGAGGCGTTGCTCCGGTTTGGCTCCGGCGGGGCTTTGGCAGCCAAGCACAATCGCGATAACCCGGAGATCCTTATCTTTGGCCGTGGTCACGATGGAGGCATTGGCGGCCACCGTCCAACCGGTCTTCAACCCATCGCATCCAGGGAAGGAGCTCAAGAGGTGGTTATGGTTGAGGAGCTCGAGTGGTTTGCCTGGCCGACGTAAGATGTACTGCTTGGTGCTGGTATATTTAAGCGCTTCCGGGAACCGGCAGAGCGTGACCGAGAGTTTGGCGAGATCGCGGGCGGTGGTGGTGTCGTGCGGGCCTTTGCCGTAGGTGAGGCCGCTGGGCGTCACGAATCTCGTGCGCGTCATGCCCAGCTCGGCGGCGCGGCGGTTCATGCGGGCGACGAAGGCGGGGGCGCTGCCGGCGCGGTCGATGGCGAGGGCGACGGCCACGTCGTTGGCGGACTTCAGCAGCAGGGCGTAGAGCATCTCGTCGACCGTGAAGCTTTCGCCCGGTGCCAGCCAGACCTGCGAGCCCCCGATATCGGCGGCGGCTTTGGTGACCTTGACCTGACTGCGGAGCGTCGTCTGGTTCGCCCGGATATCCTCGAGTACGAGGAGGGTCGTCATGAGCTTCGTGACGCTCGCCGGATAGCCTAGAGAATCGGCTTTCTCTTCCGAGAGCACCGTGCCGGTCGCGGCGTCGACGCAGATCGTGCCATCGACTTTCATGCCGGCCTTTGAATAGGGGGTGGCGGCGACCGCCTCGGCCGGGAACGACAAGCTCAGAAGGAGGGCGGCGATGGCGGCGAAGCGCACGCGCGATTGGTTGACGGACCGCGCCCGTGAGCAAGACCGATTTGCGTTAATATTATTACCTGACCAACTTGCCGGCATGCGCGCCTACCTACTCCGACATGCCGAAGCCGTCTCCGGGACGCCAGACGCCTCGCGCGACCTCACCGCGCACGGGCAGCGGCAGGTCGCCTTGCTTGCCAAGGGCGCGGGGCAGGTGCCGCTCAAGGAGATCGATGCGATCGAGCATAGCCCACTCGTCCGCGCGGTGCGCACAGCCCAGCTGCTCCGCCTCGCGACGGGCTCACCTTTGCCGCTCAAGGTCCTGGGCGGAATGGAGCCAGAGCATGACCCGCGTAAGACGGCGCTGCTGCTTGCCAAATCACGCCGTAGCCGCCTGTTGGTCGGGCATAACCCGCATCTGGCCGAACTGACCGCTTTACTGCTGGGCCTGACCGATGGTGGTGCGGCGGTCCGTTTTCGTAAATCTGGCCTACTGGCCTTGGAGCGGACGGCCAAGCCGACGCGCCTCCGCCCGTATGGTTCATGGAGCTTACTGTGGATGATTCCTCCGGATCTCGCGAAATGACACGGCCCGTTCTTGACGGAACGCGATGCGGCCCCGACCCTGCCAACGTGCTCGCAAGCCGTCGCCATCGTCTGATCTGGACCGCCGTGGCCGGCGTCCACCTCGCGGCCGTCGCCGCGGTCTGGATGGGCGGCGCCCTCGGCGTCAGCGAAGCCTCCCGTGAAGGCGGCCTGATTCTGGTGACACTGGTGACCGAGCCGGTCGCTCTCCCGGGCGAAACCAAGGGCGGCGTGGCGCTCGGTGCTGGTTTACCCGTCCCCGTCGCGGTCAACGTTCCCGTCGCTGTTCCTTCCGCCGCGCCACTCGTCGCGGCGCCGACCATCGCATCGGTACCGACTTCCGCGCCCGCCATCGCGGTCGCGACGAAGGGCGAAGTGCTCGCCGCCGCGCCGGCGCCGGCCGCCGAAGTATTTGTGCCGCCCTCGTTCCTTTCTCGTCAGGAGCCAGTCTATCCTGAGCGTGCACGTCGCGCCGGCGTGGAAGGCGTCGTCGGCGTGCGTATCGCGCTCGCGGCGGACGGTTCCGTGCGGCAGGTCGAGCTGACGCAGAGTTCGGGGAGCCGCCTACTTGATGAAGCTGCTTTGACGGCGGCCCGCGCATCGACGTTTGCGCCAGCCTCGCGCAATCGGACGCCGGTCGAGTCTGAAGCCGTCGCGAGTTATCGCTACGAGCTACGCTGAATCACCCAGAGGGGGAGAGGGGCCAAGGACCTTATCTCAAGCTGACGTAGTCGGGATGGGTGCCGACGATCATCTGCCCGAAGCGACCCCAGTCGCCCGGCTTGAGCGAGCGATCAATGACGACGGTGCTTGGCAAGTTTGGTTCACAGCGGACGGACCAGAGTGGGCGCGCGCTCGTCGGCAGCATGCCGAAGCGGATGTCGCCAATGAGCACCGCAGAACCATCGGCCGTGAAGCTATTCCAATCCTG
Source organism: Opitutus sp. GAS368 (assembly GCA_945882655.1). Lineage (GTDB taxonomy): Bacteria > Verrucomicrobiota > Verrucomicrobiia > Opitutales > UBA953 > UBA953. Next base: position 4,191 of record CAMCWL010000034.1, on the reverse strand, counting down.
CGTGAAGCGGGAGAAATCGGCGATGATGACGGCCGCGGGTGAGCCGACCGCGGGCAGGCCGGGGCTCTGCGGTGTGAGCGCCGCGCGCGTCTCGCCGAGGATCACCTGCGGGGCCATGAACGGCATGACGCGCACGGCAGCCGTATGCCACTTGCCGTCTTCGAGCCACACGCAGCGCCAGACGACGAGGTTGAGAGCGGTCGGTTTCACCGCGACGCGTTCGATGCGGCGGGTGACCTGCTGTGAGGCGAACCACTGGCGTAGAGCGGTCTCCGCGCGCGCGTGCTGCCAAACACCTAGCGAAGCGTACGTCGTGAACCAGAGCAGGCCGTAGACCGCCAGCCGAGGAGCGGCTTTCTTCCAGGCGAGAATGGCGAGCACCAGCACGGGCAGAGTGGCCAAGAGGTCGATGATCGGCATGCAATCCCAAGCGTAGCGGCCGTAGTCAAAAGGCCAGAGCAGCATCGTGCCGTAGCTCGTGCACGCATCGCAGAGTACATGTGATAACGCACCCGCCAGGCCGGGCAGGAACAGGTCTCGCCAATGCGCGTCCGGTCGCCGGCGGAAGAACCAGGCCGAGATCAGGGCCGCAAGGAGACCCCAGACAGGCGCGAAGGCGAAGCTATGCGTGAAGTGGCGATGCCAGCGGAAGGAGACGAGTGGGTCGCCGGCGGAGCGGATGAAGACGTCAAGGTCGGGGCCTTCACCGGCGAGCAGGCCCGCGAGGGCGGCGGCGGGCAGGGAAGCGCCGGCGCGGCGGACGGCGATGCCTGCGGCGATGCCGAGGGCGGCGTGCGTGACATTATCCATGCGACGAACTTACGAGCCTCGGTCGCGGAAGGAAGGCGGACTTTCATTTTTTCGCCGGAAGCCGCCAATAGGCTGGAACCCCGAGGCGTTCTCTCCGTCTAATCCCATACCCCCATGAGACTGCTTTTCTCCGCCTTGGCGCTTTGCGCCGCCGTCTTCGGTCATGCCGCCGACAAGGATTACCCTTTGGTCGATGCCCAGGAGGTCCGGGCCCGCGGCGGCCTCCCGAACTTCTTCCTGAAGGCCCAGACCACCGGCGCCGAGCTCAAGATTGGCTACCTTGGCGGCTCGATCACCGCGCAGAATGGTTGGCGCGTACAGACTCTCGCCCATTTCAAGAAGGCCTATCCACAGTCGACCTTCACTGAGATCAACGCCGCCATCGGCGGCACCGGTTCGGACCTCGGCGTCTTCCGCGTGCAGCAGGACGTGCTCTCGAAAGGGCCGGACCTCCTCTTCGTCGAGTTCGCCGTGAACGACGGCGGTACCGACCCTCAGCGCATCATCCGCTGCATGGAGGGTATCGTGCGGCAGACTTGGAAGGCCAACCCCAAGACCGACATCTGTTTCGTCTACACCCTGACCGAGGCGTTGTCCCCCGCCATGCTCGAGGGCAAGTTGCAGCGTTCCGCGAGTGCGATGGAGAAGGTTGCCGACTTTTACGGCATCCCGTCGATCGCCCTCGGCATGGAAGTCGCCAGGTTGGCCAAGGCTGGCAAACTCCTCTGGAAGGCGCCGTTGCCGCAGACCGACGCCGACAAGGCCGCGCTCGGGGACAAGTTCGTCTTCGCGCGGGATGGCGTCCATCCGCATGATTCCACCGGTCAGGTTCTCTATACTCAGGCCATCGTCCGTTCGCTGCCCGCGCTCGCCATCGCGAACCACACGCCGACGCCGCACGTGAGCAATCTGGCGCTCGACCCGGCGAACTTCGACCGCGCGACGCTCGTGCCGATCACCGCCGCCAAGCTCTCTGACGGGCTTGTCCCCGCGGACATGAAGACGGCCGATTACGCCAAAGCCTGGTCGAACCGTCTCCCGGCGATGGTCCGACTCACGCAGCCTGGCCAGAGCATCGAATTCAAATTCAAGGGCACGCACTGCGCCGTGTACGACATTCTCAGCCCGGCCGGCGGGAAGGTCGCCGTCACGCTTGATGGCGGTAAGCCTTTTGTCGTCCAGCGCATCGACGCTTACTGTACCTATGCGCGCCTGGCCAATTTCGTCGTGGGCACCGACTTGCCTGAGGGCGTCCATACCGTCCGACTGGAGCTCTTGGCCGACCCGATCGACAAGGCGGCCGTCCTCGCGAAGAACAAGAACCAGATCGATAAGCCCGAACGCTTCGCCCCCCTGCATTTCTTCCCGGGTGCACTGCTGATTCTCGGCGAACTGGTCCCTTAAAAGGACTCGGATCGACGCCCAGCCTTGACCGCCCCCTGACCCCCTCCAAAACTCCGCTCCTCCCCCATCACCACACACCCATGCGTTTCGGCCTCAATACGTTCCTCTACGCCTCTCCGTTCACCAACGAGAGCGTCCACCTCTTCAAGAAGCTCAAGAACTGGGGCTTCCACACGGTCGAAATCCCGATCGAAGATCCTTCGCATACCGACCCAAGGTTCCTGAAGGCCGCCGCTGCCAGCGCCGGTATCGCCATCGGCTCCATCTGCGCCTGCATGGGCCCTGGTCGTGACCTTCGTGGTTCCGCCAAGGATCAGGCCGCCGGTCGTAAGTACATCATGGCCCTCATCGATCAGGCTGCCGTCGCCGGTTGCCCGCGTATCATCGGTCCGCTGTATTCCGTCGTCGGCCTCATCGGCGCCCATGACGACAAGACTAAGGCCAAGCACTTCAAGATGGTCGTCAAGAACCTCAAGGTCATCGGCAAGTACGCGCAGAAGAAGGGCATCGAGCTCGACATCGAGCCGCTGAACCGTTTCGAGACCGACTTCCTTAACACCTGCGACCAGGGCCTCCGCCTCGTGAAGGCGATCAACCTGCCGAACGTGAAGCTCCACCTCGACACGTTCCACATGAACATCGAAGAGAAGAACCAGGCCGCCGCCATCCTCAAGGCCGGCAAGCACCTCGGACACTTCCACGCCTGCGGCACTGACCGTGGCACCCCCGGTGGCGACTCCCTTGACTGGAAGCCCATCGTCGCCGCCCTCAAGAAGATCGGCTACAAGCAGGACGTCGTCATCGAGTCCTTCACCACCGACGTCAAGGTGATCGCCCGGGCCGCCGCCATTTGGCGCGCCATGGAGCCGGACCGCGACGATATCGCCGTCAAGGGCCTGAAGAACCTGAACCGTTTCTTCGGCAAGCAGAAGTAACCCTTCCGCCGAAACCTCTCATGAAGCTCCTCACTCCCTTCCTCGCCCTCGCCGCGCTCTGCGCGTCGGTTTCCGCCGAGAGCAAGTCCCTCTTCAACGGCAAGGATCTCACGGGCTGGAAAGGCCTCGATTTCTGGTCCGTCGAAGACGGCGTCATCACCGGCCGCACGACCAAGGAGAAGCCCACCAAGGGCAACACCTTCCTCGTCTGGGAAGGCGAAGTCGCTGACTTCGAGCTCACGTTCCGGTACAAGATTGTCGGCGGTAACTCCGGCGTCCAGTACCGCAGTAAGCTCGTCGACGAAAAGGGTTTCGTCATCGCCGGCTACCAGGGCGACTTCGAAGCGGGCAAGACCTACTCAGGTATTCTTTACGAGGAGCGTGGCCGTGGTATCCTCGCTAAGCGCGGCGAGAAGGTCGTCGTCAAGGAAGGCGCCGATCCTAAGGATCCCAAGAAGCCCAACATCGAAGTCACTGGCTCGCTTGGTAAGACCGACGAGATCCAGGCCAAGATTAAGGCCGGCGACTGGAACGAATACCGTGTCGTCGCCAAGGGCGGCCACCTGCAGCACTTCATCAACGGCGTCCAGACCGTCGACGTCACCGACGAGACCGCCGTCGGCGCCAAGAAGGGCCTGCTCGCCCTCCAGCTCCACGCCGGCCCGCCCATGGTCGTCCAGGTTAAGGATATCGTCCTCAAGGAGATCAAATAACCCTTTATGAAAAAATCGTTCCTCAGCCTCCTCTTGCTCTCGGCCGCGTTCGTCTCGGCCGCGGACAAGAAGAACGTCCTCCTCATCGCCGGCAAGCCGAGCCACGCCCCGGGCGAGCACGAGCATAACGCCGGCATCCAGCTCCTCGCGTCCGGCCTCAAGCAGTCCGCAGCCGATCTCGTCAACGTCGACGTTTCCCTCAACGGCGAGTGGCCCTCCGACGAGCGCGTCGCCAAGGCTGATACGATCGTGATCTACTCCGATGGCGGTGGCGGCCACCCGGCTCTCCCGCACCTCGACCAGCTCGCCAAGAAGATGGCCGCCGGCAC
>CAMCWL010000033.1 GCA_945882655.1 Opitutus sp. GAS368 | reverse complement strand
ATCACGTTGCCTGGTGTGGCCGCGCTCGTGCTCACGCTCGGCATGGCCGTCGATGCCAACATCCTCATCTTTGAGCGCGTCCGTGAAGAGGCCGCCTTGGGCAAAGACCGATCCGTCGCCCTGCGCGAGGGTTACGCCCGTGCGACTTGGACGATCATCGACGCCAATCTGACGACTTTGCTGACGGCCCTGATCCTCGTGTTCATGGGCTCTGGCCCGATCCGTGGCTTCGGTATCACCCTTACCATCGGTATCTTCACCACGGTGTTCACGTCCCTCGTGACCTGCCGTGGTCTGCAGGAACTGGCGATTTCCCGTGGCGTCTTGACGCGCGTGTTCGGCCTGCCGGTCTTCAAGCCGACGCTCGATATCCCGTTCCTCAACTTCGCGCGCCTCGGCTTCATCGCCTCTTGGGTCATCATCGCCCTCGGACTCGGTGAACTCGCCTACAAGGGCAAGGAAGCCTTCGGTAAGGATTTCCGCGGTGGCGAATCCGCCCTCGTGGCCATCGCCCCGGGCGCCAAGGTCGATACTGGCAAGATTACCGCACTGGCGACCTCCATCGGCCTAGCCGACACCACCGTCACCGTGCAGACCCCAGTGGGCGGCGGCGAACCGACCCTCCGTATCGAGACCGAACTCACCAAGGATAAATCCAAGGGCGAGTTCGCCAACGTCGCGGCCATCGTCGGCGCCATCAAGGCCCAGCAGCCCGAGGTTCTCAAAGACCGCACGGCCTCGGTCGATAAGCTGATGCTCTCCAAGGAGGCCATCGGCGGTTCCGTCAGTTCGGAGCTCCGCACTAACGCCATCTGGTCCGTCGTCCTGGCCCTTCTGGGTATCGGCATCTACGTCTCCCTTCGCTTCGAAGCCGGCTTCGGCGTGGCGGCGATGGTGGCCACGCTCCACGACGTGCTGATGACGATCGCGCTGTTCGTCTTCTTCGGTGGCCAGTTCAACGCGACCCTCATCGCGGCGATCCTGCTCATCATCGGCTACTCGATTAACGACACCATCGTCGTCTTCGACCGTATCCGCGAGGAGCTGCAGTCGAATCCCGGACGTTCGCTCCGCGATATCATCCACTTCGCCATCAACCGCACGCTTTCCCGTACGATCCTGACCTCCGCGACGGTCCTCCTCTGCGCCATCGCCCTCTGGGCCTTCGGCGCTGGCGACGTCCGCCTCTACGGCGAGATCTTCATCTACGGCGTACTCACTGGAACCTTCTCCTCCATCTTCATCGCAAGCCCCGTGTTCTATTGGTGGCATAAGGGTGAACGTAAGGGCGTCGATGCCGCGGAACTCCCGCGCACCTACTCCTGGGAGGCTGGCTCCGACAAGGACGCCTAAGGGTCACCCCGCACATGGCTGCCTGGTCTCACCGGGCCGCGGACGCTGGGCTTGCCCGACGGATCGCGGTTGCGCTGGGGGTTTCCGAACCCCTCGCCACTGTTCTCTCCCGTTCCTTTACGGACGAGGCTGAGGCGGAGCGTCATCTCCGTCCCCAGCTCGCTCACGTCTCCGATCCTTTCGCGGTGGGTGGCTTGCGCGAAGCCGCCGAACGCCTCGTGCTCGCCGCCGCCAAGGGTGAGCGTATCGCCATCCTGGGCGACTACGACGTCGATGGCGTCTCGAGTACGGCCATGCTCGTCCACTTCATGCGCCGGCTTGGCGCCCACCCAGAATACTTCGTTCCTCGCCGCCTCGAGGAAGGCTATGGCCTTTCGATGGCCGCCCTGGAGCGCGTGCTCGCTGAAGCTAAGCCGCAGCTCTTCGTCGCCCTCGATTGTGGCACGAACTCAAAACCGGAAGTCGATCGTCTGCGCGCCGAAGGGGTCGACGTCATCGTGGTCGACCACCACGTCGCCAAGGAATCCCGCGTGACCTGCACCCTGGTCAATCCGCGCGTCAACGACGCCGCGGACGCCCCCTGGCAGACGCTTTGCACCGCGGGGCTGGTCTTCAAGCTCGTCCACGGTGTGCTGAAGGTGCTCCGCCTCGCCGGCGACGAACGCGGCACGAACATCGCCGTAAAGGATTACCTCGATCTCGCCGCCCTCGGCACGATCGCCGACCTGGTGCCTCTGCGTTCGGAGAATCGTATCCTCGCTGCCCATGGCCTCAAGGCCCTCGGCGAAGCTCGTCGCCAAGGCGTCCGTGCGCTCATCGCCGTCAGTGGCATGGAGCCGGGCGGGACGCTGACCTCGGTCGACGTCTCTTACCGCATCGGCCCGCGGATCAATGCCAGCGGCCGTCTCGCCGATGCATCGTTGCCGCTCCGTCTGTTGCTTTCTGATAGTGTGGACGACTGCCTGCGTGACGCCGCGCAGCTCGACGCCATCAATCGCGAACGTCAGGAGATCGATAAGAAGGTCACCGAAGAAGCTATTGCCCAGGCCAAGGCGATGGGCGACCTCGCCGGCTACGTCCTCCACGGCGACTGGCATCCCGGAGTCGTCGGTATCGCCGCTGGCAAGATCTGCCGTGCGCTCGACCGGCCAGTCATCGTGCTCGGCAAGGAAGGGGAGAGCGCCAAGGGCTCAGGCCGTAGCGTCCCTGGTACCAATCTCGTTGAGGCTCTCGGGGCCTGTGCCGACTTCCTGAAGACTTATGGCGGCCACCCCATGGCCGTCGGCGTTTCGCTCAATGTCAGCGATGTTGAAGCCTTCCGGGCGCGCTTTGCCGCCGCCGTCGAAGCCCAGAAGCTCGCCGGAGTCGTCCATGCGGACGGACGCGACATCGATATCGCCCATTGGATTAAACCTTCCGAAGTCACCGACCAGTTGCTCGACGACCTCGATCTCTTGCAGCCCTTCGGCGAGGGTAACAGCGAGCCGGTCTTCGGCTTCAAAGGTTTTGTCTTTGACCGTCCGCCTACGCCCTTTGGCGAAGGCAATTTCCGTCACCAACTTCCGCTCAGTGGTGGGCGCCGCCTGAACTTCGTCGCTTGGCGTATGGCCGATCGCATGCCGGAACCCGGCAAGGCGATCGAGATGGCCGTCAAGCTACAGTGGAACCGCTGGCAGGGGCGTCGCATCCCGCAGGCCGAGATCCTCGACTGGCGCTACGCCTCCTGATCACTTCAGGTTCTTGGGTGTGACCGGCGGAGTGGTCGGCGGCTTTTCATAGGCCGGCCGGTCCTCGACGACTTTCAGGCGGATGCGTCCCGGCTCACCTTGTCCCGGCGTGATGAAGTAGAGCTTCCGCAGTCTTTCCATATGGAAGATGCGTCCAGAAAATGCGAGGAGCTCTTGTTCGCCGACCTTGCTGCTAATCACGAGGTCATAGTAGTTGGCGTGGAGTGCGCCCGGTCGCATAACCTTCGCCTCCTTCCCCGCCACGTATTGCTCTCCGGACGGTAGTTTCACTTTGATGGGAAAAGGGCAGAGGTTGAAGTATCGGTTGCTGCCGGGAGGGAAGGCGCCGGGGGTATCGACGATGGCGGTGATCCCATTGTCCGTACCTGGATTGACCACCAAGATCAGGTTCAGTCTGCCTTGGTTGGTGGGCAGGTCGATCCACGCAAGGGGTGGGCCGTCGGCTATGACGATGTCATGGGTCTTGTTCGCTGATTTGGAGCCGGCAGCGGAACGCTTTTCGATCCTCTCCTTATCTTCAGGCTTGGCCTTGGGGTCTAACGGCTTGGCTGCGGCCTTCACGTTGAGCAGGGTGAGTCGGGCAGGCCCGCGGTAGATGAACTCCTGCGTCAGTAAGTCGGAGGGAATCAGAAAGGATTCCAGACGTTTGTCCTGCATGAACCCGACGCTGATAGCCTTGCCGGCGGAAACGAACTTGATGCGTGCTTCGACGAGGCGGGAGTTGTCGTCGGCGGCGATTACCCCGAGAGTCCACACCAGTAGCAGAAGGACGAAGGGACTCTTAAATTTCATTGGCTTTGAGCCAGCGCATCGAGATGACCTTGAAGCGGCGGCCGAGCACGCTGTTGACCTTGGTCAAGGCGGTGCTCACGGAGGCATCGGTGACCGCTGAGGCGGCGGGTAAGAGGGGGCGGGGTGCGCTGTTGCCTGTCTCGGCCGGATTGGTCGGGTCGATGAATTCGGGCACGCGCTGGACGAGGACTTCCATCCAAGCCATGCCGGTTTCTCCGCTGGTCTGGGTCGCTTCGCCGAAGCAGCGGATGGTGAATGTATCCGAGCGGGTAGTAATCGCGGAGCCGAGGCTTTGCAGGAGGTCAGACTGGAGGAGGTTACCCGGCGCACCCATGGCCGTGTGCGTGCGGCTCGTTCCCGCTTGTGCGGAGACCTCGATGTTCTCGGGGTAGGGGAAGAAGCCAGCGGTAGGCGTCGAAAGCGAAGATACGGAAACCTTACGATCGGTGAGGCTCGAGAAGAGGCGATCGCTTAGGCCCGTGGCGTAAGCCTGGTCGGCTCGCAGGATGGCGGCCTGGAGGGCGCCAGAGCGGTTTGTCCAGCTATCCGTGGTGAGGAATCGGTTGATGAATTCCGAGAGGCTCAGGTAAGGGGTGCGCGCCTGAGTGAGCCCGCCGAAGAGCCTGAGGCCGGGCGTATTCGGTGCCGCGTCGCGTTCGGTGCGGGTGAGGATGCCGAAGCGGGCCTTGTTCTCGTCGATGATCGCTTTGGCGAGGTTATCGATTTGGCTGTCAGTCAGGTTAGCAAAGCCGGACCAGTTTGATCCCGCCTGCATATTGATTTCGGTGGGCTTATTCGAATCGAAGGCGGGCGCCGTAGCCTCCTTGGTCAGGACGCGAGGGAAGCGTGCGTTCTCGCTCGTCTTCGGCGCTGAGGCGGCCTGGCCGGCGAGGGCGAATTTCTTGGCTGAGCCGAGGAAGACTTGCCAAGCGGTGAAGGAGGTGGAGTTGACGTTGAAGGCACCCTTGTTGAGCAGGACGGTGGCCGATCGGCGATAGTCGTTCATCGCCGCTTCGGTGGCGGCTGGGTCGAGTCCGGTGTGCTCGATCGAGAAGCGCGGGTTATCTAGCGGTACTCCTTTATGGACGAAGTCGCTGATGACGTCCTTCAACGGTTTCTTTTCGTTGGGGTCGGCGGTTGCGGAGGTGGCGTCGGGCGCGGAGGGCTTGGGTGCTACCGCCGTCGTGGCGCCCGTGTTGCCCGTCTTCATCCAGGGCGCCGCGCTCGACAGGAAGAAGCCGTCCCAAAGCGTCGCATTGAGGAGGTAGGTTTGGTCGAACTCCGTCCAGTTCGAGTCGGTATCCTGAATCGCTTTGCTCGCATTGACGAACGGTGTGGCGAAGCTATTGCCGATGCTTAAGAGTGGCTGTTGGTCGCGCACCCCGAAGTTCGCGTGCGCATATTGCGCAAAAGTGGTGGGCTGGGCCAAGGGGATCTCGGACAGAATCGCTTTTTCAGTGCCGCTAGTGTCGGTGGCGTAGCCCCCGAAAGCCTTCTTGCCCGCGCTGCCGACGGGGAACTGGAAGACATTGTCCCAACTGTCGGTGCGGATCGTTAACTGGTAGCTGGGGGAGATGCCCTTGTGTCCTTTGTCCGTGCCAATGCTCGTGCGTCCGCCGGCGCTGGCCTTGACGGTAGCGGCGAGAGGATTGGAGTGGGTGAAAGCAGGGTAGGGTGCATCGGTGGCGTCGGCGGTCTTGGCGGTGATGTCGATAACCGCGACGATATCGGCGGGGAGCGGCGGGGAGGTGGGGGTGGGCCAGGGCTTGCGGCCATCGTGGTCGTAGGGCGAAAGCGGCCGATCATATTTATCTTGGATGGCGTACCAGTCGGCGAAGACGCGCTCGCCGGCGCTGGGGTGCTTGCTCGCGATATCGGTGAAGACGACTTCGGTCACTTCACTGCTCTTGGAAAGGAAGTTGGTCTTGTCAGCGTTGGCGTTGGCGGCAGGCCCGGTCAGCATGTCGAGCTGGTCGCCAGGCCAGCAGGTCAGCGCGTGTCGCATGCGCAGCTTATCTCCTGGGACGATTTCTAAACCGATGGGCAGATCGACATTGAAAGAGTCCAGCGCCGCATCTCCAAAATTCCAATCCGGGATGTGGTCGCGGTAACCGCCGCGGTTGTCGTAGGTATTGTCGAGCGCAATGGATTTGGCCCAATCGCCGATGACGGGCTTACAGGAGAAGACGCGCAGCTCGCCTGGCTCGAGGGTGATGGATTTGTCGGCGGCGGCGGCGGTGTCTTGCGCGAGGTAGAATCGGAACGTGTCTTCGGTGTCGCTATCGGGAGACTGACCTTTGAAGAAATCTGTGATGTCGGTTTGATAACCGCTAGGGGCATTGTAGAAACTGCTTCGGGTAACGTCGGTGTACTGTTTGACCTTGAATTTCCAACCCGCCAAGTCGGCGAACGAGACGGCGGCCGCGTAGGCTTGACCGCTCCCGGCCGAGATACCTGGAGCCCAGGTCATCCTCACGTTATAGGGGTTATGGATAACGACGATAGGGGTGATGTTGAGGCGGATATCGACCCAGGGGAGGTACCACCACTTGCTGCTCTTGGGCCCCTTGACGAGCGTCCACTCGTAGTATGCCATCTTGTTGACCGTGAAGGCGAGGGTGACGCGCTGGACGTAGGGCGTTGCCGCAACGTTCAGCGGGCGGGTGATGAGTCGGCCGGTATCTCCGTTGAGTAGGTCCGATGCATTCGGATTGATGGGCGTCGGCAGGTCGCCGTCGTACACGTCCGCGTAGCCATAGAGTCGGTTGCGGAGGCTGTTATTAGGCAGGCCGCTGCTGGCGGGAGGTCCGCTGGGGTGGGCGGCGGCGACGTTAGGCCAGAGCGAGCGGGCCCGGAAGGAGGGAATCGACGAGCTGCGATCACCGGTGCTTCCGGCGGTCCAACCCACTTGTTTGTAGAGACGATGATAATCGCGGAGAGCCCACCAGGTGGGGCCTCTGACTTGTCCGTCGGTCACGGTACGGCTGAACATCGGGGCGCCGCTGAGGGTGGGCTTGCCGCCATTCTGCTTCAGCACGGGCATCTGGACTGCTTCAAAGCCTTTTTCGGTGAGGGTCGCCGCAGCCCCGTCGGTGTTGCCTTGGCCGAACTCGGTCTTGGCGAAGAGGTCATCGCTGAGCTCGAAAGCGAGCGAGAGATCGCGTTTCAGTCCGCCGTTGAGAGGATCGGAGAGTACGCCTGCCGAGGACAGGCTGACATCGTGGAAGTATTGGCGGAAATCGATGGGGCTACCCTTGGCGATGACGGTATCGAAGCTGGTCAGGAGTGGCGCTTGGTCGAGCCGACTCAGCATCGGCAGTTCTTCCTGTTTGGGCAGGTCTTTGAGCAAGCCGTGGGTCACGGGGCTGCGCAGGGAGATGAGCTGATCGATGTCGGCCGCGGAGCCCGAGCGAACTTCCGGAAGGTTGACGCGGGCTTTGATGCCTTCGTCGCCAATCCAATAGGCGTAGGTGCCGTTGATATTATCATCGGGCAAGGCGATCTTGGGTAAGGCTACCAATCCGCTCGGTCGGCTGCCCGAGGCAGGCAGGGCGGTGGCGGCGCCGACCAGACTCACGAGCGTGTCATCGGTCGGCGTGTAGCCGGACAGCCAAGGATACCAATAGCCCGAAGGGTAGTCGGCCTTCTTGGTGGTGAGGTAGTCGGTCGGAAGTAGAGATCTGGACTGAAGTCCCGCTTCCTGGTCCGCTCGTCCGGAGACGAGCCAAGAGGGAGGTAGTTCAGGGAAGTCGGTCCGCCAGATGCCCGTCCACATGGGGTTGGCGATGGCGGCCCCGGTCTGCGTGATGTCGGCTCGCGCCGTTGCACGTCGGTCGGCGCCAGCTCCCTGTTGGAGGTGTGCCAGGGCGAGGCGCATCGCGACGATGCCATTCAAGCGGGCTCGCGTTGCCAGTTGCTGATTCATCGCCGCGCGCGACTCGATCGTGGTGAAGGCGGAAACTGTCACAATCAGCATAACGAGCCCAGCCATCACCGTCAGGGACAGGATGAGGCTGAAACCGGGGCTTTGCTTGCTGTGTTTCATGCCAGGCCACCTTCTCGGTGGTATGGGCATTATTACCCATCCGTAGCCTCAGGCAAGACCCGCCTTTTCCCTTGCCTGGCCATCTGCGTAAGATGGCGACATGATTACCTTAGATAAATGATATAAAATAGGTGTTTTCAGCCTACGGATATGGGCTTAGGGTAATGGAGTCATGAAACCCCCGCTTCTCGCCGCCGCCCTTCTTTTCGCTTCGGTTTCGCTTTTCGGTGCCGCCGCTGGCGGTGGCGGTGGTGTTCCTCCCACCACTCCGCCCAAGCCCCCGACCGTGAAGCCTCCCTGCACCAAGAAGACGCCTTCCGCTCCGCAGAAGAAGGAAGACCATAAGTCCTCCGAGAAGAAGCATTCCCCTAAGGCACCGGAAAAGAAGGAAGTACATAAGTCCGACTCGCATCGTTCTTCGCGGAAGTAATCTGTAGCTTCTGATTCACGAAAGGGCCGGACGTTTCGTCCGGCCCTTTTTGTTTCTGCTTGTTGTCGTCTGCCGCTTCGTAAGATGCGAGGGAATGCGAACCCTAACGCTTCTCATCCTCCTTCCCGCCAGCATACTCTTCGCCGCCGACAAACCGGCCGCGGCGCCCGCGAAGGTCGCACCGAAATACCAGGAAGGTAGCTGCTGCGACAAGGCGACGAAGCGGGGCGAAAAATGCAACCACCCTTGCTGCGTCAAGGCCGCCAAGGCCGCCAAGGTCTGCGATCATTGCAACGAGCCGGTGAAGAAGTGACGCGGCGCGTGGTCGCGCTTGCGAACGTCTAGTCATATCGCAGTCTGCCTCTATGCTGAAGCGTTACCCTGTGCTGTCGTCCGTCTTGCTCCTCGGCGGAGCGGTTGGACTTTTCTTCTGGTCTCGTCCCGTCTCTGCCGCACCCGTCGCGGTTCCCGCGAAATACCAAACCCGCTCCGCTTCGCCGGACGGTATCGGTAAGGTCTGGATGGGTCGGGAGATTTCACAGGTGATGGGTCACCCCGGCATTGGTTGGCTCGAGCGCACGGATCGCGAGAAGGAGGAAGCGCCTTCGAAGGCTATCGCTCTACTGGAGTTGGCGCCTGACGCCGTCCTAGCCGATATCGGCGCGGGCTCGGGTTACTACTCGTTCCGTATCGCCCGCAAACTGCCCCGGGGCAAGGTCGTCGCCGTGGATATCCAGCCGGAGATGCTCGATTTTCTGAAGGCCGAATCCGTCAAGCTGGGCGTGACGAACGTTCAGCCCCACCTCGGCGCGATTGATGACGTGAAACTACCCCCGGCTTCGATTGATGCCGCGCTGATGGTCGATGCTTACCATGAATTTGACCACCCGGTGGAGATGCTGGCCTCCTTGCGTTCAGCGCTGAAGTCGAAAGGCCGAATCTACCTGCTCGAGTATCGCGCCGAGGACGACAACGTCCCGATCAAGCCCCATCACAAGATGTCCGAAGCCCAGGCGCGCAAGGAATTCGAAGCCGCCGGTTTCCGGTTCGTGGTGAACAAGCCAGACCTGCCGTGGCAGCATCTGATGATTTTCGAGAAGCCTTAAGGGTCTAGCGCCCGTCGGCCGGTGATGTCGTCGGGGTAGTGGCATTTCCGCGGCGCTCGTGGACAGCCTTGACGACAAGCTTGCCGCTTACGGAATCGTTCATCAGGAAATAAGTGGTGCGGGCGGAGTTCTCGGGGAATACCCGTAGTGTGCGGAGAGGCTTACCTTCGGTTTGCTTCCGCCGGATTTCCAGGCCGGCATAGCCATTTTCATCGGTGACGGGCTTGAGGAGAGTCGTTTGCTGCGGTGATAAGGTGAGTATCCGATTTCCGGAGCGAAGCTCGAGGGGGTACGGGCCGAGGTTGATAAAACGAAGTTGGCCGAAGGGGTGGGCTTCGGATGGTTCGATAAAAGGGAGGATTCGGTTCGCACCGTTAGAACCTGTGAAGAGGAGTAGGTAGTTCTTTCCGTCAGCGAGAGCGACCTGACCAAGCGGTGTGAGTTCGTTTAGCTTGGGTTTCTTGGCGGGGGTTTTCGACTGCGCTGGCAAGGAGAGCCCGTCGGCTGTGCTGCGGGCTGCCCGCGCGGCAGTCCGGGCTTGCCGGGCGTCGTCGGCTTTTTCGGTGGCGGCCAGCATCAACTTCTGGCCGCGCTGGCGGGCTGGCTCTCCGGTAGGGCCTTCAGGGGCGGCTGCGATGATCGCCGCGGCGTCCTCGGTTAATGCGATATAGGCGGCGTCGGCCTGCTCGGCTTGGGAGAGCGCATGCTTCTCCTCAGCGAGTGGCACCGCGCGGGGGTCTTCTTGGCCTGCGGTCGGCGGGAGACGCCCAAACCGGACGGATGCTTCGCCGTGGTATTTCTCCGTGACGGAAAAGAAATCCCCTGGAATCATGTGTGGACGCAAGGAACGGCCCTCGATGAAGACCCCGTCTTCAATGGCGGCTTCGAGGCTGAGCGTACGGAAGGTGCAGCGAATCCTAGTCTTAGGGTCGGCTTGGTCCTGGGCGATACTCAGGGCGCTGAGCAGAAATAAGAGCGTCCTCATAGTTCTTCGGCCCGGAGGTGGCGCAGGGAGATGATCTTGAATCGCCGTCCCAGCAGTCGGTTGGCTGCCTTGAGTGCAGGGTTTTTCAGTCGGGAGTCGGCCGGATGGAGTACTGGCGTCTCGGGCGGATCGCGCGGATCAACGAACTCGGGAAAACGCTGCGCGACGGCTTCGAACCAAGTTCCCGAAGTGGCGCCATTCGCACTGGCCTCAGCATAGACGCGCAGGATGAAGGTGTCGGAGCGGCTGGCGAGTGCCGGTCCGATGGCTTCCAGTATATCGGATTGCAGCATGCAGCCAGGGGCACCTTCGCTCATCAAGGACATGCCGGCGGCGTTGCCGTTCGGATCCCCGGCTCGCAGATTCACGCGCGTAAAAGGGTCCGTCCACGGGGTCTGACCTGGGCCTTGGCTGGGGGCTTGGGCGGCGTCGGAGGATATCGGCATGGTTTGTCCTGCCCGACTCGTGAGCTCGGCGCCGGCGGCGTTTGCCCGGTAGATGCCGTTCTGGAGGCAGCCGCCGTGACCGATGAACTGGAAACTGTTGCAAAGATAACGGTTCACGAATTGTCCCAGCCCTTGGAAGGGAATCGGCACCTGCGTCGAGGAGCCGGCGGTGGCGCCCCGGAAGGCCACCGGCGTATCATGATCCGGCGGGAAATAGTTTTCGTTGCGGTGAGGGTAGATTGTCCGCCACCGGATTTCGTCCACGATGCCTTGGGCTAACAACTTGATTTGGCGGTCTTCCAGCGTTGTCAGTCCATTCCAGGCTTCGTCGGAGGTGAGCGGCTGGCGATAGCCTGGCATGGCGTCATCATTACGATTCGCCCGTGGGAAGCGCGTGTTACGGTCGGCACTGGGTTGCGTGGCATCGGCTGCACCAGAGGGAAGGCCCTTCGTGCCGGCGAGCACGGCGGCCCAGGCGGACGGCGAGACGCTATTGATATTAAAGGCACCCTGCTGCATCACGCCCGCGGCAAGCGTTTGATGTGAACTTAGTTTTTTCCGAACATTTGGCTCTGGGAGTAGGCGGAGTCGCGGATTGCCGAGTTTGCTCTGGCCTTTCGCGAAGGCGTCAAGATTGGTCGCCATGGATCGGACTTCAGCTCCCGCCGACCACGTGGGGCCAGCGCCGGAGAGGAAATGGCGATCGAATAAGGCCGCGTTGAGGAGGAATGAGCGATCGATGTCCGTATTGTTCTGCGCAGGACGGTAGTTCCAGGCCAGATGGCGCGGGATGAAGGGGGAGGCGAAGCTGTTGCCGGCGGCGAGTAGCGGGTCTTGGTCGCGGATGTGGATGTTGGCATGCGCGTATTCGGCCAGTGAAAGCGGAGCCTGCAGGGGGACGGCTGTATACACAGCATGGGTCTGGCCAGTGGAGGCTGAGCTATATCCGCCAAAGGCGCGCTCCCCCGTCGCATCGGTCTCGAGGACTTCGGACCAGTCGTTGGCCCCACGGATGGTGACGCGGAAGCTGCTCGATGTCGTGGCGTAGCCGCCAGGCATCGAGCCTGGGCCCCAGCCAGTCGCCTCTGGTCGGGTCATGGCCGCCATCGGATTAGAGCGGGTGAAAATTGGGAAGGGTAAGGCGTCGCCGGGCCAGCGGACCGCGTAGTCGAGAACCGCCAGGACGGTCGGCGGCATGCCGGGGCCCGGGAGGATCACGCTCGGGGGGATGACTTTGGCGGGCGCTGAGCCACTGCGGCTAGCGCTGAGGTCATTCGACAGCAGTTCGGTCATCTCGCTGGAGGCATTGTACAGGGAAGAATCGTTGGAGTTGCCTGCTTCGTTGAGACGGTCGCCTGGCCAGCAGGAGATCATATGCCGGACGTAGAAGGGGCCTTGGCTGCGGAACTGCACGCGCAAGGTCTCGCTGGCGTTCCGTATGAGCGGCGTGTTACTCGCGGTGAGGCAGGGAAGGTAGAAGCCGCCGAGGAAATCAAAACGCGGGACGGTCGTACCTAATCGACTGAAGGGTAAAGGCTGTTTGCCAGGCATGGAGAAGGCCCGGAGTTCTCCGGGTTCCAGCGTGATTTCTGGAATATAAATGCGCATGCTTTCTGACGCGTTGGGATTACCGCCGGTTTGCGCGGCCATGCTCAGCAGGTCCTTCGACCAGGCGGCGCCAGAAGAGGAACTGAAGTCGATAAACCAGTTCTGCCAAAAGCGGAAGGAAAGGCGCATCGCGGCGTCTCCCCCGTTCACTGGGCGGAGACGAAGTGCGACGTTATAAGGATTGTGCAGGACGGTGACCGGCGTGAGGACGAGGCGAAGTTCGCCCCTGAAGTCGTGCAGGCCCATGACCAGTAATTGGCGTGCGACGTACGGGGCCACGCCGGGCTTGGTCGGTCGCGGCGCAGGGGTGCCGCGGATGGAGTCGGTCGCCCAGACGTCCTCCCCGGTGTCCATGCGATTATACAGATGGCCATAGTGGGCCGTGCCGGTGTTAACCTGGCCTGCGAGGTTGACCGTGTTAGGAAAGTGGGCGCGCGCGTTTAGGACAGGTGTCTTACCTGGCCGCGTTTCCAGTTCGCGATAGAGCAGGTGATGCGCCCTAAGGGCCTCCCAGAGAGGTCCACGGAGCTTGGTGCCCGGGCGGTTCCGATCTTCCATCGTATAGATGGGGGCTACCCAATGGTCACTGGACACGCCGGGCTCGCTATAACGGAGCAAGGCGCGGCTCGAGGCGAATACCGGAGTGGGGATGACCGGACCCGGTCCCGTTATCTGATTCCAGGGATTATAGACGAAGGTCGAAGGTCCCACGCCCGTGCCATACTCGGTTAGCTTGAAGTCGTTGGCCGAAAGTTCGAACAAACTGGAAAGGTCGACCCGTAGCCCACCCCACATACTGTCCGCTAACACGCCTTCGGAGGTGAGCGTGCCGTTGACGAAGGTCTGCCTCCCGAGCAAACGCGTGTCGGCGGCAGCGATGCCGGCGGGGGGTGCGAGTTCAAGCGCGGCTAGATTGGTCACGCGTGCATCTAGCTCCATACCGGTGATCGCTCCGAAACCCGGCAAGAGTTCGAGGCCGGTGCGTCCACTGCCTTTGACCGCCTCGCGGGCGGTCGTCGGGTTGGCGGTGACGCCCGTTATTCTGGGATCTCGCAGGTCCAGCCGGGCCTTCACCCCTTCATCGCCGATCCAGTAGGCGTAGGCTCCTTCCGTATCCGGTAGGGCGACTTTAGGGAGGCTCACTCGACCGTCCGGGCGCCCCGGTGTGTCCGGATCGGCTTTGATGATCGAAGGTTTGGCATCGACCGGTCCTTCGGCCGTGGCTGCGCCAACTAAGGTGACCAGGGTGTCGGTTGGAGGAGTATAATCTGTCTGCCAGGGCAGCCAAATACCTTCGGAGTAATTGGGTTTTGGGTTGGTGGCATCAATCGGCTTCGTCGGATCAAAGGCGGTGAGGAGGGCGGCTGACTGAGTGCCGGCGGGCCGATCGTGTCTTCCGCTGATGAGCCAGGCGGGGGGCTGACCAAGCTGGTCGTTGCGCCAGACGCCAGTCCACATCGGGTTGCTCACCTTCGTCCAATTTTTTCCGGGTTGGGTTTGGGTGGCGGTGAAGTCCGCTCGTGCCGTGGCACGTCGATCAGGGCCTGCTTCTTGCTGAAGGTGGGCGAGCGCCAATCTCATGGCGACCATTCCGTTGAGTCGCGCGCGTGTCGCGAGGTGATGGTGCATGGCGAGCCGCGACTCGACGGTGATGAAGGCGGCGGTGGATAGTACCGTCAGGACCAGCATGGCCATGACGGTCAGCGTCAGAACGAGGCTGAAACCAGGGCGTAACCGCCTAGGTGTGACGTAACTGTCTGCGCGGGAACAGGGCACGATGAGGTCATACCCTCAGGTCATGGCCGGGGCAACCACTTTGGCCTTTGGGCGTAAGGCTTATGCTCCTACCGTCTTTTTAAGCTCCTTTAACTGCTGGAACTCGGGTTTAGCGGTGTAATACTTATCGAGCGGGTAGCACCCGGAGATGAGTCCGTTGCGCGGAGCGGTCGTGCAGTCGCTAAAGGTGCGGCAGATGAACTTGGTTTCCATGACGCCGTTCTTCGCGGCATCGGCGAGCATGGCCGGATAGCTGAGCACCGCGCGACCGACGCCGATGGCATCGCTCCCTCCAGTGCGCAGAATATGCTGCGCGATGTGCGGGAGGTATTCTTGTACGTAGCTGAGGCCGGAGCTCACGACAATCATGCCAGCAGGAGCTTGCGCGCGGACCTCGCGGACGACGCGCACCTGACGAGCGACATCGATGAGCGGATCATGCGCCGGCTGGTAGCCATCGCTGGGCGGATACGCCGCGGGACGCTGGAGGTGCGGGTTATAGTAAGGCGAGCCGGCGGTGGTGTTGAGGATTTTCACGCCCAGTTCGCCGAGGAGCTGCACGAAGGCGAAGGTCTCGGTGAGGTCGATCTCGGTGGGCTTTTGCGCGTTCACGCCAAAGGCGTAAGGGTAGGGCAGGAGGTGGGCATGCTCTTCGGGGATGCCGGGGCCGAGTTTACCTGGCACACTGAGTGCCGGGTCTGGACGGAAGGGCACCATATCGAACAGGCTCAGGCGTACGCCGATATCAATGGCGTTACCGTCGGCGCGGATGCCGGCGATGATATCACGCAAAATGCGGGTGCGGTTCTCGAAAGAGCCGCCGAACTTGCCTGGACGCGAGTGGGCGCTGAGGAATTCGTGTAGGAGGTATCCGTGGCAGTGCTTGATGTCGACGAAGTCGGCACCGCAATCACGGGCCACGCGGGCGGCCTTCACGTAGCAGCGGATCAGCTCCTCGACGTCGGCGTCGGTCAGGACCTGATCGTCCGAGGTCACGTTGAACTTCTTGTCGAGGATCGGGTGGCGGTAGGCCACGCGGGATTCCCAGCGCTTCTTGTCATGCGGACGGCAGAAGCGGCCGGAGTGGGTGAGCTGGAAGCCGATGACCAGGTCTTCGACCGAACCCCAGCGAGCGAGGTGCTCGGCCTTGAGGATGCCGACGAGTTCGGTGATGCCAGCCTGGTTCTCCTCATTGATGATCAGCTGGTTCATGTTCGCGCGACCATCGGCGCGCACGGCCATGGCCTCGGCACCGCAGATCAGCTTCGCACCGCTCGCGCCGAAGCGCTCCCAGCGTCGCTTCATCTCTTCGGAGATACCGCCAGTCGTGGTGCCGTCCCAGCCTTCCATCGGGTGGATGGCGATACGGTTACCGATGGTCTTGCCGTTGACCTTCGTGCGGCCGATTGGCTG
>CAMCWL010000032.1 GCA_945882655.1 Opitutus sp. GAS368 | reverse complement strand
AAAAGCCCGGCTTTGCGGCCGGGCTTTTTAAGGCGGAACGAAGTCTGGCTTAGAGAGCGAGTTCCTTGCGGAGCTCGGAGAGGGAGGCCTTGTATTCTTCCTCCGTGATCGTCTTCGCGCGACGCTTGCTTTCGAGCAGGGCGTAGCGGGCGTTGAACTCGGAATACTTAAGGGCGTCGGCCTGGGCCTTGGCGGCAGCGGCGACCTTGTTAGCTTCGGTGACTTTGGCCTCGGCAGCCATGTTGGCTTCGGTGACCTTGGCGTTGGCGTCGGCGACCTTGGCGTCGGCAGCCTTAGCGGCGTCGGCCAGCTTGGCTTCGGCGGCGAGGCGTTCGTCAGCGACGGTCTTCTCGGCGTTCTTGATGGCTTCGGCTACCTTGGCGTCCGTGGCGGCCTTGTTGGCTTCCGCGGCCTTAGCTTCGTCGGCCTTCGCCTTAGCGAGGGCTTCGTTAGCCACGGCGACGGCGGCCTTCTGCTCTTCGAGTGCTTTCTGTAGGTCGGCGAGCCCCTTGGCCGCTTCGGCCTTGGCGGTGGCGGTGGAGGTGTTGGCGGCGCGGGCGAGTTCGTCGGTGCGGGCGTTGAGGGCCTTAATTGCGGCATTGGCATTAGCCTGCGATGCGTTGAGAGCCTTAATCTCGGCGGCGTAGGAGCTTTCGAGCTGGCCGACGCGCACGTTAGTGGGTTGCGCCGCGACCTTAGCTTTCGCGACGTTGGATTTCGCGGTGGCTACCTTGGAGTCGACGCCGGCGAGGGCGACGCGGCGCTCTTCGAGGGACTTCAGATTCTTCTCGGCGAGAGCGCGGGCAGCGGCGGCTTCAGCGGTGGCCTGCTCGAGGGCGAGTTCGGCTTCGGCTAGCTTGGCGGCAGCGGCAGCATCGCTTCCCTTCGCGGCCTTGGCAGCAGCGATGGTCTTGGCGATTTCGGCGAGGCGAGCCTTGGCGGAGGCTTCGCGGACGGCGAGGGCAGCCTGGATCTTCGCAGCAGCTTCCTTCGTGGCGGCGATGTCGGCCTTCAGGCCTTCCTGGGCGGCGGCTTCTGCGCCGAGCGCCTTCTGCGAAAGCTTCTTGAATTCCGGGTTGTCGGAAGCGGGTACGCCGGCTTCGCCTTCGGCCGGGGTCTTGGTGAGGTTGACCTTCACTGCGGCGGGGAAGCCAAACTCAATGCCTTCGCTCGTGGTGATGAGGCGGGGCTTCAGTTCGGAGACCTCGGTGAGGTAGCCGCCCTTGCCGACCTGCAGTTCGTAATTCTTGGTGCGGTCGAGCTTGATCGTTGCTGGCGTGCGGCCAACGGCTTCGCCGTTAAGGCGGATGGCGGCGGCAGTCGGATTCGACGACACGACGACGGAGTCGACGTTGGCCGGATCGACCGAGGAGTTACAGCCGGTGATGGCAGCACACAGGGCGAGAAGGGAGACAGGGATACGCATGGGTACGGAGCTTGGGGGTGGTAGAATTGCGTGCAAATCGAACACGGTTTCAACCCCTAATCGCCACATTTCCCTAAGGGTTGACACGGGCGGGCTGTGAACAACCCTGTGAATAGGGAAGTTGGCCAGCATAGCTCAGTTGGTAGAGCAGCCGCCTTGTAAGCGGCAGGTCGTCGGTTCAAGTCCGACTGCTGGCTCCATTCCCCGCTTTTCTGGGCTTTAATCGCTCCGCGGACTTAACCTCTGGCTCCTAGCTCCCCGCCGGGGCTGTGGCGGACCGCGTCGGCCATTCGGATAATCGGGCGGATCGCGGCGACGTCATGGACTCTAATCATGGATGCGCCTTGGGCGATGCCCCAGGTTGCCGTGACGTCGTTGCCTGGGCCGCGGCGAAGCGGGTCAGCCTCGCCGAGCACCAGCCCGAGCGTCGATTTCCGGCTCGTCCCGAGGAGCACCGGGAAGCCGAGCGCGGCGACCTTTGCGAGGTCGCGCACGAGCAGAAGATTTTGTGCGGGCGTCTTGCCGAATCCGAAGCCTGGGTCCGTCCACAATTGTTCAGTAGGCATGCCGGAAGCTTGCGCGCAGCGCAGGGAGACGCGCAGATCCTGCAGTATTTCCGACCAGAAATCAGAGTAGTCTGCCTGCGCGCGACGGTGCATCAGGATGAGCGGGCAGCGGAGCGTGGCGCAAGCTGACCCCATCGGAGACTCGTCGGGCTGGGCGCCGAAGCGTCCTCCTTCGACATCATTCACCAGGTCGGCGCCGGCTTCCACGCAAGCGCGGGCAACCGCTGCTTTGTAGGTATCCACCGAGAGCACCGCTTGCGGGAATCGGCGGCGGAGCGCCTTCACGACGGGGAGTAGGCGCGCGAGTTCGGTCGCGGCGTCGACGGGCGTCGCCCCGGGGCGGGTCGATTCCGCGCCCAGGTCGAGGACGTCGGCACCTTCGGCGAGGAGCTTATCCGCGTGGGCGAGGGCGGTGGCTTCATTATGAACTAGGCCACCATCCGAGAATGAGTCCGGAGCCAGGTTCATGATGCCCATGATCAAGGTGCGCTTCCGCCAGTCGGGCAGAGGGGTGCCATGTGGGCTGGTCCAAGACATAGGTTGGGGGTTAAAGAGGTGGCTCGGCGGTGCAACCCCCAAGGCGGGAGAGGGGTAGAAGGGAAGTGCCGGCAGACTTATTAGACAGGTTGATGGGGGTTAAATGATATTAAGCCATTGCTGTTCAATGTTTTACATAAATAATCAACCTAAGGGAATCTCTCGAAGGGATTTAATGACCGGTTTGCCCTGCCGGGGCTTGCAAATTACATCCTTTTTACGGATTTTTCGGCGTCCGAACACATCCTTTATGTTTTCTCGCTTCTTTAGTCGGGTAGGTCTGCTGGCCGCCCCCTTCCTGGCCATCATCATGGCCGGCTGCTCCAAGGCCGACATGACCGTGCGCCAGTCGACCCTGGACCCCAAGGGCCCGGTCGCCCAAGTCCAGTTTGATGTCTTCATGGCCACCGTCTGGCTGGTCGTCGTCCTCTTCGTCCTTGTCGGCGGCCTGCTCGTCTACGCCGTCATTAAATTCCGCGCTCGTCCGGGCGATGAAAACGAGCCCGCCATCGTTGAAGACGGCCACGGCAATCCGCTGATCGAAATCGGACTCATCACTGCTTCCATCGGTTCGCTCGTCATCATCGCTATCCCGACGCTCAACGCGATTTGGTATACCGACGACGTGCCGGCCGAGTCCGTTCCGACGTCGAAGCTTTCTGTTTGGTATCCGCGCGTCGAAGGTGGTCGCGAAAACTACGCCAAGACCGTCGAAGAGCAGGTGCTCGAGGTTGACGTCATCGGTAAGCAGTGGTGGTTCCGTTTCGAATACCCGCAGCTCGGCCTCACCAACGACGCCAAGCATTCTGTCCCGAATGAGATGGTGATCCCTAAGGGTGTCGCCGTCCGCATCAACCTGCGCTCCGAGGACGTCATCCACTCCTTCTGGGTACCCAAGCTCGCTGGCAAGGTCGACCTCATGCCCGGCCGCAAGAATCACATGTGGCTGCAGGCGAGCGAGACTGGCCATTACTACGGACAGTGCGCGGAGTTCTGCGGCGACTCGCATGCCTACATGCTTTTCCGCGTCGAAGTCGTCGAGCCTGCCGAGTTCGCCAAGTGGGTGCAAAGGCAGAAGGCTCCCGCTGAGCCCGTCGCAGTTGGCACCAAGGCCGATAAGGGAAAAGCCCTCTTCGCCGCTAAGAGCTGCGTGATGTGCCACAACGTCGGTGGTCACTTTGGCGCCGGTGCTTTCGGCCCGGACCTCACTCACCTCGCCTCGCGTAAGTCCCTCGCCGGTGCCTGGCTCGATAACCGCGACCCTAAGGCCCAGCTCGCCCTCGAGCAGAAGACCGGCAACACCGAGTCCTCGGTCGAAGTCGACCGCGCAACCCTCAAGGCCAACCTCATCAAGTGGATCGGTTCTTCTGGCGTCGCGCACGGCGCCGACGGCAAGACGCTCACCAAGGACGTCAAGCCCGGCAACCGCATGCATTACTACAAGATGTTCAACGTGGCGGGTCTCCGTGAGACCAACCAGAAATTTACCGCCGAGGAACTCGATGACCTCGCCGAATACCTCCTCACCCTGAAGTAAACCTTCCCGCACTTTCACTCCCATGTCCCACGATTCCCATCACGCTCCGGTCGCCTGCAAGACCGAGCTGGCGCCCGAGCGCAGCGACCTCGGCCTGATCCGTCCTGACCGCGCGACCGGTTGGATCGACTGGTTGACGACCGTCGACCACAAGAAGATTGGCATCCTGTACGGAGCGTTCGCCATGTTCTACTTCCTCGTGGGTGGCGTCGAAGCCCTCGCGATCCGCACGCAGCTGGCCCGCCCGGATAACGACTTCGTCACGGCGCGTATGTACAACCAGCTGTTCACTATGCACGGCACGACGATGATCTTCCTCGGCGTCATGCCTCTTTCGGCCGCGTTCTTCAACTTCCTCGTGCCGCTGCAGATCGGCGCGCGTGACGTCGCCTTCCCGCGCCTCAACGCGTTCTCGCTCTGGACCTTCGTCTTCGGCGCCTTCGTGCTGAACGCCTCGTGGTTCTTCGAGTTCGCGCACCTCGCCGGCTGGTTCAACTCCTTCGATTGGCACAAGGCGCTCGTCTACACCGACTTCGCCCCGGCCAACGGTTGGTTCAGCTACGCGCCGCTCTCCGGTACCTTCGGCCAGAACGGCCAGGCGCTGCGCTTCACCGGCGTCGGCACCGACTTCTGGATCATCGGCATCCAGGTGCTCGGCATCGCTTCGCTTGCGGCCTCCTTCAACTTCATCTGCACCATCATCAACATGCGCGCCAAGGGCATGACCATGATGCGCCTGCCGGTGTTCACCTGGATGACGCTCGTCACCGCGGTGCTCATCATCCTCGCCTTCCCGGCCATCACCGTCGCCCTGATCGAGCTCATGTTCGACCGCACCTTCGGCGCCAACTTCTTCAACCCGTCCGCCGGCGGCCAGCCTGTCCTGTGGCAGCACCTCTTCTGGATCTTCGGTCACCCCGAAGTGTACATCCTCGTGCTCCCCGCGATGGGTATCGTTTCAGAAGTTCTCCCGACCTTCTCCGGTAAGTCGCTCTTCGGTTACCCGATCATCGTCTTCTCCGGCGCCGTCATCGGCTTCCTCGGCTTCGCCGTCTGGAGCCACCACATGTTCACCACCGGCCTCGGCCCCGTGCCCACCGCGGCGTTCTCGCTCCTCACGATGGCCATCGCCGTCCCGACGGGCGTCAAGATCTTCAACTGGCTGGGCACCATCTGGGGAGGCCGTATCCGCTTCACCCCGCCGATGGTTCTCGCCCTCGGCTTCATCTGGATGTTCATGTGCGGCGGCTTCTCCGGCGTCATGCACTCGGCCGCGCCCGCGGACTCCCAGCAGCAGGACAGCTACTTCGTCATCGCGCACTTCCACTACGTGCTCGTCGGCGGCGTCTTGCTCGGCCTCCTTTCCGGCCTCTACTTCTGGTTCCCGAAGATCTTCGGACGCATGCCGAACGCGCCGCTCGGCTATCTCGGTTCCGCGCTCGTCATCCTCGGCTTCAACCTCGCCTTCGGCCCGATGCACTACCTCGGCCTCGCCGGCATGCCCCGCCGCACGCACACCTACCACGCCGGCAACGGCTGGGAGACCTGGAACATGGTCTCGACCTACGGCGCCTACATGCTCGGCCTCGGCATCGTGATCATCTTCGGCAACCTCGCCTGGACCGCCTTCCGCGGCAAGAAGTGCTCCAACGACCCGTGGGATGGCCGCACGCTCGAGTGGTCGCTGCCTTCCCCGGTGCCGGAATATAACTTCGCCCAGGCTCCGGTCGTCGCCACGCGCGACGCCTTCTTCGAAGACAAGCATGGCAGCAAGCGGATCGGCTCCGAGCCTGACGGCGGCGAGGCCGGCGTCCACATGCCCAGCCAATCTTGGATGCCGCTCGTGGCTTCCGCGGGCTTCCTCTTCATCGGCTTCGGCATGCCGATGATGGCCATGGGCATCCCCCACGCCGGCTGGATGGTCATTGGCGGCCTCGGCGTCCTGTTCCTCGGCATCTGGCTCTGGGCCCTCGAAGGTCCGGGCGGCTACATGCTCAAGACTCCCGTCAACCGGGACGCGCCGGTTCCGACCGAGACCGCCGCCCACTGAGCGCCTTCTTCTCCTTACTCTAAACTCTGACCTCCATGTCTGACACCGCCGCCGCGCACGAAGCGCCCACGTCCACCGGAATCGACCACAAGAAGCTCATCATGTGGCTCTTCCTGGCTTCGGACTGCATGTTCTTCGGGACGCTCATCTCGACGCACCTGCTCTACCGTAAGCTCTTCCCCGCCGGCTTCACGGACGCCGAAGGCCACCAGCGCTTCATCCAGAACCTGTTCAACATCGAGCTGACGTCCTTCTCGACGTTCATCCTGCTGATGTCCTCGTTCCTGATGGCGCTGGCGGTTTCCGCGATGCACAAGGGCCAGATCAAGTCCTTCCGTCGTAATGTCCTGGGCGTGATCTTCTTCGGCGTGATCTTCCTCGGCTGTCAGGTCTACGAGTTCACCCACTTCTACCACCAGGGTCTGACCATCCAGAACAGCGTGCTCGGTTCGACGTTCTACGTCCTCACCGGCACGCACGGTACGCACGTCGCCATCGGCGTACTCTGGCTCATCCTGCTCTATTTCTACAGCTTCACGGGTAAGCTCGGCGGCCACATGGGCGCTCTCGATGTCGAAGTCGCGGGCCTCTACTGGCACTTCGTCGACATCGTGTGGATTATCATCTTCACGGCGGTCTACCTCGTCGAGTACCTCGGGCCCAACGGCATCTGGGGCTCGGGCCTACCGGCCGTCGCCAAGTAACCCTTCTTTCCGACCATGTCCTCTTCTCACGAAGCCGCTCCCGGCCCTGACTTCCTCGCCGAGGAGGTCCGCCGCTATCACCACTTCATCGTGTTGGCCCTCTGGCTGGCCGTCATCACTGGCGCCGAAATCGTGCTGATCTTCCTGCCGATTCCCGTCGCCGCCATCCTCACGATCCTGACCCTGATGTCCGCGGGGAAGTTCTTCGCGGTCATCCTGTGGTTCATGCACCTGATCTACGACAAGCGCCTGCTCTTCTGGTGCTTCGTCGCCGGCCTGGCGGTCGCCTTCGCGACCTACACGGCCTTGCTGATGCTGTTCTCGGTCGACAGTATCGACACCCGCTGGTTTAGCTGAGCCTGGCTCTCATCGACGGACGAAGGCCTTCGTATCTGCGGAGGCCTTTTTCGTACCCACGCTTGCGGGCCAGCCGACCTCGGCTTCATATGAAAGGGATGAGTATCCCCCTCCACTGGCACACGGAGCCGCTGCTGCTGCTCCTGGTCGTGGGAGCGTGCTGGGCTCACGCGCTGATGTGCGGTCCGTTCCGGGCGCGCTTCCTGCCGGGTCGGACGGAGTATCCCGTCTGGTATGCGGTCCGCTTCCATCTCGGCGTGCTGGTCGCCTACGTGGCGGTCGGCTCACCCTTGGACCAGATGGGCGAAAGCTTCCTGTTCTGGGCGCACATGCTGCAGCACATGCTGCTGATCTATATCTCCGCACCCCTCATCGTCACTGGCCTGCCCCCGGAATTCATCGATGGGTTCCTGCTCGGCGGTCGCCCCCGCTTGGCCCGCGCCCTGCGCGTGCTCACGCACCCAATCACCGGGGGACTAATCTTCACACTATGCTTCTCGATGTGGCATTTTCCGGAGCTCTATGAGGCCGCGCTGCGCAGCCGACCGCTCCACGTGCTCGAGCACTGGTCGATGTTCCTCCCCGCCATCCTGATGGTCTGGCCGCTATTCTCGATGTCCGCCCTGCTGCCGCGCATCGGCTACGGCCAAGCGATGTTCTACTGCTTCGCCTTGATGATCGCCGACCTGCCCATCTGGGCGGTGCTCATCTTCGGCGACCACCCCATCTACGAGACTTACCGGCTGGCACCGCGCATCAGCGAGCTTTCCGCCTCGGCTGACATGATCATGGGCGCCGTGGTGATGAAGGGATTCAACGAGGTCTTTGCCCTCGGCTGCATGGCGTACGCCTTCTACGCGTGGTATCAGCGCGATCGCTGAGCGGACTCAATGCCGCGAGGCGCGTCGGAGGAGAGTCCAAGCTAGAACGACCACCACGACGTTGGGCAGCCAGATGAGCAGGTCCGGTCGGAGGTCTGGGTCCTTCACGTAGGCGGCCATTGAGGTCAGCAGATAATAGGTCAGGGCGATGCCGAGGGCGATGGCTGCGTTGACGAACGTCTCGGAGCGACCCACGCGCACGGCCAGCGGTACCGCTAGGAAGGCGAGCGAGAAGACCGAGAAGGCGCTGGCGAGGTGCGACATCAACTGCGTCATCGCCAGCATCTGGCCCTGCTCCTTCTCCTTGCGGGTGGCGTTGGGCGCGACCTGCCAGCCTTTATCAATGGTGTCGAGGAGCTCCGAGGTGGTGAGCCAGCGGAGCTTGCGCTGGAAGTTTTCGCCGTCCTTGAAGACGCCGGAGGCAGCGAATTCGAGGGAGGTCGTCCGGGCTTGAATGAACGAGGACGGGCTGGCGAAGGTTTCGTCGCCCGGCTGGCGCTTCTCGAGGCGCGCATCAGTCAACTCCACCCTTAGGATGCCTTCACCCTTACTGTTGAGGCTAGGAGCGAGGCGTGCTTCACGGGCATGGACGGTCTGCGTGAGGCGGCCGCGTTCATCGACGCTCCAGAGCCAGAAGTCACGAAGGACCTCGCCATCACGCTCGGCGGCACGGATCACCATGCCAGGAAACTGGCGGTTGAGTTTACCAGGCACGATGACGGATGCGGGATTATCTTTGGCCGACCCCAACAGCAGCCGGCGGTATTCCGTGTTGGCGGAAGGAGCGATCTCGAGATTGAGCCACGCGGAGAGCAACGCGAGTCCACCGGCGAGAAGGAGGGCCGGCCGGGCGATGCGCCCGAGGCTCCGTCCGCTGGCCTTCATGGCTGTGAGTTCCTGCTGGGAGCTCATCCGCCCGAATGCGATGAGCACGCCGGTCAGCAGCCCGAGTGGCAGTGCATACGGGAGTACGCCTGGGATGAGCAGCCCGACAAGCTCGAGCCCTTCCCACCCGCTGACGCGCCCGCTAGCGATGGCGCTCGAGACCTGTGAAAGGATGTTGCCCGCGACCAACACGAACACGAACGCGCCCGTGGCGGTGCCACCGGCGATAGCGGTTTCGGTCAGGACGTGGCGGTCGAGCAAGCGCACATCAGCATCCAAGCCGACCACGCCCTACACTCCAAGGCGAAAGGCTCAGGGTGCCGCCTTCTGGTCCAGATCGGCCGGCAGCCCAACGCCGCGGACGGCCTCAATCTCGCCGGCGCGCAGCCAGCCGGTCTTGCCGTCGGCGGTGGTCACGCGGACATGTCCGTTAAGGGGACGGCCAGTCCGGACGACATCACCTTCGGCGACGCTGTTCAAGGGTTCGCCAAACTGGGTCGGCGTCAGGCGCAGGGAGATCTCGGTCTTGCGGACGACCGCCCGGGCGGAAAGTTCGCGGCTGCCCCAGAGGCCAGGAATGCAGAGTACGAGCAGCGTCAGTGAGATCACGCGGGCACGGTGGTTCGCTTCACTGGCGGTACGGCGGCGCAGCCGCGGAACGATGATGCACAGGAAGGCGATCCAGAAGGACAGGGTGGCGAGGATGAGCCACGCATCAGCGGTCAGGATTGCGGCATAGTCCTCGGTCCAAGTGAAGGCGGGTCGGTCGGTGCCGCCGGCGTTGAGCGCATGGCGGATGCCTGCGGTTGCGACGGGGTCGAAGGGATCCAGCAGCAACGCGCGCTCCCAGCAAACCATCGCGCGGCCCTTGCGGCCCAGTCGCCACTCGGCGTTGCCCAGGGCGGAGAGTCGCCCGGCGGTGACGCCTTCGATGCGGGCTTCCTCGGACCATTTCTCGATGGCCGTCGCATAATCCCCTTTGGCGTAGGCGGTCTCTGCGGTGGAGATCGCGCGGTCATCGGCGGCGCCGAGTGGCGCCAACCAGCAGAGAAGAAGGCAGGCGAGGAACCTCATAGCAGGCCGAGGAGTCGGCGGACGAGCGCGAGCGCGGCGTCGTGGTCGGTGGTATCCGGGGCGGCTGCGGCAAAACGTTCGCCGTAGGCTTGGAGGAAAAGGCTGTCGAGGATGGCCCGGTCGGCACCGGGTAGGGCTCGTTCGACGTCGCTCTGGACCATCGCGGCTTCCTTGGCGCCCAGTAGCGCCGCGCTGCCGACCTGCAGGGCGTGGGTGAGGGATAGGGCGAAGGCGTGGTGGTTGCCTTGGCGACGGGCGGTGGCGGCGGCGGCGAGCGAGGCGCGTAGGATCGAGCGGGCGCGTCGGCGGATGCGAATCTCGGGGTGGGCCGCTAGGTATCCGAGCGCGAAGACCGCAGCGGTCAGTACGAGGAGCAGTGTCGCCAGGAAAACGTTACTAGACCAGAAGGCGGGCGAAGCCGCGAGCTGAGTGGAGGGGGCGCCCAGGAAGAGCGCGGAGGTACGGCGCGGTTCTGGCGGGGCTAAGCCCGTCACGGTTTTTTGTTTCAGACCGGCCGGTGCCGCGGGGTCGGCGGTGATGAGGTCGACTTTGGCCGGGGCGTTCCCGGTAACGGTGACTTCGATGGGCTTGAACTCGATCCGGGAGTATTGCTTCGTCAGCGGGTCGAAGGTCGAGAAGCGAATCGCCGGTGTGAGTAGCTTGCCCGGCAGGCGCGGGACGAGCGTGTAGGCGAAGAAGCGCTGAGCTTCGGAGCTACGGCGGCGTTCCTGTGCCGGCAGGATATCCCATTGCTCGTTACTAGGAAGCTCGGGCGTGATCAGGCGGTCGAGGTTGCCCGTGCCGGTGAGGATGGCGCGTAGGCGGATCGGTTCGCCGACTTCGGGCTTATCTTTGGAAACCTGCACGGCCTCCGCGGCGAAGGTGCCGATGGCGCCGGACCAGTCGGCGGGGCGGCCGCGCTCGGGCACGTGTGCGACGGTGAGTTTCCGGCGGAAGGCGAAGGGGCGGTCGCGGCCGCTATTGCTGAAGGGGTTCACCGTGGCGCTTTGAATCAGCATCGTGCCGTTGAGCGCGAGTTCACTCACGCCTTCGCGGATAGGGGTGAGTTCGAAAGTCGTCTGCATGCCCTGCCCGAGTGCTTCGGGCAGCGGCTGGCGGTCGCCGGTCACGGCAAGGCTGAAACTTTCGGCCAAGGATTCGAGGCCGAAGCTGGCCACGACGGCTTCTTCTTCGCCGCCCCGCATCAGGATTGAGCCGCGGATCAGTTCACCGACGTAGAAGGTGCGATCGGGGATAACGAGTTCGGCGCGCGCTTGGGTGGTCCGGCGGTAAGCCACGCTCTTGCTGACCGTGAGTTTGATCTCTGGCACGGCGATAATCTTGCGCGCGAAGCGCAGGTTAAAGGCCGGGATGATGTGCTCGCCTTCCTGGTCGGGAGCGACGCCAGAGTAATTGATCGTGGCTTCGTTGGAATCGGAGCGGACGATTTGGCCGGAGAGACGTAGGGCCATACCACGCGGGGGGCGGATTTCTTTCCCCGCCTGTTGGGCGCCGCCGAGGATAACGTCCGATTCGATGATAATCTGGAGCCGGAAGGGTTGGCCGGGTGCGGCGACGCGTGGGGTGATCTCCCAGCTGACGCGATCCTCCGCTGCGGCGGTGAGGCCGAAGAAGAGGGCGAAGCAGAGTGAGAGAAGACGACGCATCTCAGTAGTCCTTACCTTTCTTGTCGCCCGGCTTGCCGCCTTTACCGCCCTTGTTGTCTTGTCCGCCCGCGGGCATCTTGCGCCCGAATTCGTTCTTCAGGCCTTCGAGGGAGCCACGGGCTTCCTGTTCAGTCATCTTTTGTTCCTCGCCCGGCTTACCCTTCTTGGGGTCGCCGTTACCGGCCTTCGGCTTCTGCCTTTCCGGCGGCAGGAAATTCTCGTCGTCCTCCTCCTCACCTTCGGTGTTCTGGGGTAACTTGTCGTCCGGGATACGTTTTACGAGTTCCTGAATCACGGTGCGGAGCTCTTCGAGTTTCTTGCGCTGAGCCTCAATGGCTTCCTCGAGCGCGTTGGTCTCGCGGCGCAGGGCGCGGAGTAGCTCCTCAATCGCATCGGCGTTCGCCTTGGCCTGCGCGTCGGCCGCATCCAGCTCGTGGGCGCCGCGGAAATCGCCGATCGAGCGAGTCCAGGCGGCGACGACGCCGATCCGCTTGGTGACCATGGCTTCCTCTTGCGGGATCAGTTTCTTGATGGTGCGGAAGGTGCCGATGCCGCCGCCGAGCGCGGAGGTTGCGGGGACGTAGTCTGGTTCGCGGCCCTCGGCTTTGGCCTTATCGAGCAATTCAATCTGATCCTTCATGTCCGAGATGTCCGCATCCGCCGCCTCAAGGTAGGAGCGCGCGATAGAAAGTTCGGTCACGTCGCCGGCGGTCTTGCCACCGAGCGCGGTCTTGCCCTTGCCGAAGCGGACGTGGCCAAGGTTATGGAGCGCGGGCGGACGTAACGGGTCAATGTCGCGTCCGAGCGAGGCGCGGAGTGCGTCTTCGGCGCCGGCGAGGTCGCCCTCGGCGAGGCGTTGGGTGCCGCGGTTGTGGAGTTCGCGGGCGTCAAGCTTGGCGAGCTCATCTTTGGGTGCCTTGTCGGCCGCGAGGCCAGCCGACATGAGGATGAGCAGCGGGAGCAGGTTTCTCATGGCGAGGTGGTCTTGCGGCGGGTGGAGATGAGCGATTCGAGGACGAGTAGGAGGAGGGCAGCGCCGATGAACCATTCTTCGCGCGGGATGCCGCGACGTCCCGTGCCCTGTTCGTCGGTGCCGGCTTGGATGGCGAGTCGGAGCGCTTCCATGCCTTCGCCAGCCTGGCCGAGCCGGACAAAGCGGCCACCGGCAGCGTCCGCAATCCCGCCGAGGGTCTTCTCGTCGAGACGACTCAAGAC
The DNA here is from genome assembly GCA_945882655.1 of Opitutus sp. GAS368. GTDB lineage: Bacteria > Verrucomicrobiota > Verrucomicrobiia > Opitutales > UBA953 > UBA953. Next base: position 3,100 of record CAMCWL010000032.1, on the reverse strand, counting down.
TTCCGCGCCGTCCTTATCCTTCAGCGTTTCGATCGAACCTGCAGAGCTGATGACGCGGATCGGCCCGCCGGAAGGCGTGCCGACGCCCACGGTGTGGACAACGAGGCCCTTGCGCTTGAGCTGCTTGGCCATCTCGATGCCGCCAGCCTCGAGGTCTTCGCCATCGGTGAGGATGATGAGGAGCTTGCGATTGCGGTTGGAGTAGAAGGCCAGCTCGGCTTCCTCGATCGCGCGGCCGATATCGGTGCCCGCGACTTGGATGCTGCCGGTGTCGGTCTCCTCGAGGGTGCGGAAGAACGCGTCATAGTCGCGCGTCAGCGGGCATTGCAGGAAGGCCTGGCCGGAGAAGGCGATGAGCCCGACGTTACCAGTGCCCTTACGGCGGATAAAGTTAGCGATGGCGACCTTGGCCCGGGCAAGGCGCGTCGGGCTCATGTCGGCGACGAGCATCGACTTGGAGATGTCGAGCGCGAAGACCACGTCCTCGGTGGCGCCTTTTTGTTGCGACACTTCCACGCCCCAGCGCGGTCCCGCGAAACAGGCGATGAGCAACGCGCAGGCGACCGAAAGGGCGACGTCTTTCGTGCGGCGACGCGCGGAGGAATAGCCAGCGGTGAGACGATCGAGCAGGCGCGCCGCGGCGAAGCCAGCAAGACCGCGGCGACGCCGGCGCTCCGCCCAGCATAGGGCGACGAAGAGGAGGATGCCGCCCAGGACGGCGACCGTCAGGACCCAAGGCTGCTCGAAATGGAAGTCGGCGGTTTCCATTGCTTAGGGGGCGCGGGGGCGCAGGAGGCCCCAGCCAAGTTCAAGGAGAAGGAGCAACCCGGCGAGGGCGGCCCAGACCAGGCGGTAGCTTTCGTAGACGACGGACTCGCGGATACGCACCTCAGTGCGCTCGAGGCGGTCGATCTCCTCGTAGACGCGGCTCAACTGATTTTGGTCGAGGGCGCGGTAGAAGCGACCGTTGGCGACCTTAGCCATCTTACCGAGCATCTCGTAGTTGGCTGGGTTGATGGTCTGCATCGGGATCGTCTTACCCAGGACGTCGCGATAGATTTTGCCCGTGCGCGTATCGAAGCGCGGCAGGACGGTGGGCTCATCCTTGCCGAGGCCGATGCAGTACATGCGGATGCCGAGCGCGGCGGCGAGTTCGGCGGCGGGAATGGGCAGGATGGCCTTGCTCATGTTGTCGTCGCCGTCGGTCAGCAGGATGATGACCTTGGAGCCTTTGCCCTTCGTGTTCTTCATCCGGTCCACCGCCATCGCCACGCCTTCGCCGATGGCCGTGCCAGTCTCCTGGATGATCCCGATATGCATGCGGTCGATCCCTTTCTCGACCCAGATTTTGTTGATCGTGAGCGGGCTCAACAGGTAAGGCTTGCCGGAGAAGACCACCGCGCCGATGCGGTCTTCGGGTCGCTTGGAGAGGAATTCGTAAATGACGCTCTGGGTAGCCTGCCAGCGCGTCACCTCAGCGCGGGGCGTGCTCATATCCAAGGCCATCATCGACCACGAAAGATCGACGACCATCATGATGTCGAGGCCTTCGGTCTCGCGTTCGATCTCCTTGTTCGCCGTCCGCGGACCAGCGAGGGCGATGATGAGGAGCGCCGCAGTGAGGAGGCGGAGGAAGGCGCGGAGACGGCCGCTTTGTTCGCGCACGGGGCGACCGAGGCCGTCGAGGAGTGATGTGTCAGGGTAGGTTAACGCGGCGGCCTTACCCACGCGTCCGCGTAGCCACGAGTAAAGCGGGAGGAGCGCCAACAGGAGGAGCGCCCACGGATATTGAAATTCAAAACCGAGTTCCATCAGGCGTGATCCCTCCTAGGCAATGGCGGTGGGCCCGGTAGCGGCGGCGGAACGTCGGGCGAAGTTGGGCGTGGCTTGGGCGGGACGAGCGGTGCGGCGACGGGCCGGGCGAACGTGCGCTGCGCATCCTCGATGCGCTTGGCGGCCTCCCGAATGCCGGCGATGAGGAGGGACACTTCGAGCGACGCGCCGGCGAACTTCGCGGCGTCAGCGCTCCGGAGCGCGGCGAGCAGTGGCTGGCGGGCCGGCAGGAAAACCGGCAGGCCGGCTAAAACCGTGACGAGCTCTTCCGTTGAAAGTGAGACGGCCGCACGTGCGTCGGTCGATGCGAGGTAGACCCGGAGCGCGCGGGTGGCTTTGGCGATGGCGGCGGGCGCGGGCTCGGCCTCGGCGAGGCGTAGCGCCACGTCGAGCTGGGCGAGCGGAGCCAGCGACGGTGGGCCCTTGCGGAGGAATTGGCGGAGGGCGACGACGCCGAGGACAATCAGGCCAAGGGCGATTAAGCCGATGGCCCAATAGGATTCCCAGGCCGCCGGCGCGATGATCGGCTTGGGTCCCTGGAGGACGAAAGGGGCTTCTTCGAGGGCGAGGAACATCAGCGTCGGCGCCGGCGGCGTTCGAAGAAACGGGAAAGGGTGGGAGCGACGGAATCCTCGGCGTCGAGTCGAGCTACATCCATCCCGGCGCGGGCTAGGCCGGCGGCGGTCTCGGCGAGGCGGGCTTCGGCGTTGGCGGCGAAGGTCCGGCGGATGCGCTCCGACCCCGTGTCGACTTCGCGAATCTCGCCCGTCTCGGCGTCTTGTAGCGCGACCATGCCGACGTCGGGTAGCTCGCGCTCGCGTGCGTCGACCAATTGGACGCAAGCGGTGTCGTGGCGCGCGTTGAGTTCGCCGAGCGCGGCGGCCATGGCGTCGGTGCCTTCGGGCCCGGCGAGGAAATCGGAGACCACGAAGACCATCGAGCGGCGTTTGAGCGCGCGACCCAGACGGCGCATCGGCTGCGCGAAAGAGGTGCGGCGAGAGACGGGCCGGAACTCGAGTACGTCGCGGATGAGGCGGAGGACGTGTCGGCGGCCCTTCTTTGGGCTCACCCAGAGTTCTTCCCGGTCAGTGAAGAGGAGCAGGCCGACCTTGTCGCCCGCCTTGAGCGCGGAGACCGCGAGGCAGGCGGCGACCTCGGCCGCGCGTTCGCGGATGGTCGCTTCGCCGGAGCCGAAGGAAGAGGAGCCCGAGATATCGACTGCGATCACCATCGTGAGTTCGCGTTCCTCGCGGTAAAGTCGGATGAA
>CAMCWL010000031.1 GCA_945882655.1 Opitutus sp. GAS368 | reverse complement strand
TCGAAGCCGGCACGCTCGACATCGAAGTCTGGGGCCTGACCGCGAACACGCAGCATGACCAGGTGGTCGTCTCGGGCACCGCGACCTTCCAGGCCGGCAGCACCCTGATGGTCACGAAGACCGGCGGCACCTACGACCTGACCCGTACGCAGTCTGTCCTCGCCGTCAGCGCCCTCGCCTACTCGGGTTCGTTCACGAACCTCGACCGTGGCACGCAGACCTCGCAGGTGTTCTTCAACAACGCCACGGGCCGCATCCACGGTTCCGGCATCACCGAAACGCAGACGTTCGCCGACCTGACGACCGACACCAACCGCAAGGCGATCGCCACCGTACTCTACGCGAACGGCCTCACCGACGGCCAGGTCATCAAGAACGGCACCGCTGTTCTCGCCACTAGCAAGGCCTTCATCGCTTCCGGCGAGATGGGTGCTGCGACGGTCGCCTTCCTCGGCGCCGCCAACGTGGACACTGCCCTCGACGCACTCTCCCCTGAGCCGTATGGTACGTCGCTCGTGATGGCCTCCCGCAACACGTACTCCCTGGCCCGCTCCCTCGCCGGAGCTCAGGCCTTCGGTGACACGTGGAACGCCCAGCTCGGCTACGACCAGCAGCAGTCGACCTCCACGGCCTCGACGACGACCCTCAATGGTGCGTTCGACGTGAACTCGACCTACGCACTGCTCAGCCGCAAGGTGGGCTCCGCCTCGGTCTTCTCCGTGCTGTTCGCCAATAATAACGGCAAGACCTCCGCGTCGGGCTTCGCCTCGGAAGCTTCGGGTGAATCCTACGGCCTCGGGTTCGGCACTGAATGGGCGCTCGGCCGTCTGGATGTCGGTGTCGTCAAAGGCGAACTGAAGGCCAGCGGATCACGTGCCGGCCAGACCTTCAGCAACCAGAATATCGAATCCACCACGCTGTCGGCCCGCATGAGCTTCACCAAGCTCGGCGACTTCGTCCCGTACGTCGCGCTCAGCCGCAATATCGCCGAGAGCGACGCCTTCACCGAGGTCGGCACGGGCGCCAACCTCAAGGTGGCTGCCGCCAAGCAGTCTGACGTCACCGCCGAAGTCGGTATGAGCTACGGCATCAAGCTCGACGAAAACGTCGTGGTATCCCTGAACGTCGCCTACGAACACGCCCTCACCAACGATGGCGATACCCTCAACGCGAGCTTCGCGGATGCGGCCTCCCCCACGTCGTTCGCGGTCCGCACCTTCGGTGCCAGTCAGGACCTCCTGCGCGGTGGCATTGGCTTCAACCTCGGACTCGGCGAAGGCCGCTCCGCCGGCGTGAGCTACGACTACCACACGGGGGCCGACGTGAAGTCTGCCCACCAGATCAAGGCCAACTACTCCTTCCGCTTCTAAGCGGTCGGCAGAGTCGGCCCGAAGGCCGCCCACCCGGGCGGCCTTCTTGTTTTACCAGGGTGTGAAGCGAAGGCCGAAGAGCGCGAAGACGGCGGCGGCAAGCAGGCCGAGCGCGGGCAGAAAGAACGGGTCGTAGTAATCAGCGGCCCGCGGCTTCTTCTCCAGGACGACGACCTTCTTCATCTCGTCGATACGCTTGAAGACGGAGTTGAGGGCCTCAGGCGTGACGGCATTGAAGGCCTCGCCACCAGAAGAGCGGGCGATACCGATCAGTGCCGGATCCACGGGGATGTCTGTCATCAGCACGGCGAAGACGATGACCCCCTTCTCCTTAAGGTCGGCGATGATGGGCACGTCCTTCGGCGATTTAATATCTGGGCTCTCGCCGTCGGTGATCAGGATAATCATCCGGTCGCCGACGGGTCGCTCGGCGAGGTGGGCCGAGGCCCCGTAAAGAGCGTTACCGATGAAGGTACCTCCCCAGAGCTCGTCAGGTAGCACGTTAGGCGTGATGAACGGACGCGACAAGATGATGGTCTCCGTATCCAGCGTGAGGGGGACCCAGTGGATAAAGTTGCGCGAGAAGATTGTCAGGCCGAACGCATCGCCCTTGCGGTGGCGCAGGAACTTCTCGAGCGACTCCATGGCAGAGTCGAAACGGCTGTGCCTGCCCTTACTCTGGTCGCCATGCGCCCCCCGCATGCTGCCCGAGGTATCGAGCACGACCTGGATGTTAGTCAGCTGACGCTCGACTTCCGGCGGCTGGAAGGTGATCGGGTGCGCGAGGAACAGGACCGCAACGGCCAGGAGGCAGGCGGGCAGGCAGTTGGCGATGAGCACGAGGCAACGCAAGAACCAGCCACGGCGGCCCTTGCCGCCATCGTAGGGCATCGCGAGGGGTTGACCGGGGCGCACCCACTCCCAGAAGGCCAAAATGACCGGGAGGGCCAGTAGCGCCAGCCATTGGGGATGCAGGAAGGTCATGGGCGGACGGCCTCGGGGGCAGGCAGATGCTGGCGGATAATCTCTGCGATCTCGGCGTCGGCGACGCCTGAGCCGGGCCGATGGAGCCAGCGTTGGAGATGACTCAAGGCCTCGCCCGTGCGTTCACCGCGGGCGATAGCCGCCAAGACATCGGCCATGGGGGCATCGGCGGGGACGAGGCCTTCACGCCAACAACGGAGCAAGAGCATCTCGAGCCGGGCCTTCTGCTCAGCAGAGAGTCCCCCTTGTTCGAGTTGGCCCAGCAGGAGTCGCAGCTGTTCCGCCAAGGTGAGCGGAGGCTTCACGGGGACGGGGGCTGGCTTCTTGGGGCGGCGCCAGAAGATGAGTGCAAACAGCCAGAGGACCCAAAAGACGGCGAGCGCCACGAGAGCCGCCTGATAATGCCCACGCACGTCGATACCGATTTCCTCGGTCTCCTTGACGCGTGCTTCGAGCTCTTTCGAGAGCTTGGGGTCACCCTTCACCTTGAAAGAAGGCAAGCCGCTCAGGGCAGCGCCATTATCCGACATGAGGTATGCAATGAGGTCGTGCTCGCCCTCGCGATTGACGAGGTAGCGGACGTCATAGACCTTGGCCCCGGCCTGCTCAGTGACCTGGGCGATACGTACATTCACGGCCACACCGTAACGAAACGGCTTCACGATGAGTCCGGGTCCGCTGTAAGTGATGATGGCGGCCTGCTCGACGCCAAGAGGCACCTTGAGACTGTCCTCTTCCTGCAGAAACCACCAGGCGGCGGCGATGACCACGAACACGGCCAGGCCCCAAAGGAGCCAAGCACGGAGCGATGTCTTCGACGCGGCCATGGTCAGCGGGCAGTACGACTAGCGAAGCCGCGGTTCTTGAGGAAGTAGGTCAGCTTACCGAGGATCGGCTCGTCGGTACGCAGATGGAGGTAATCGATGCCAAAGCGGCTGAGCTCAGCCTTCCATCCAGAGGAGTCGACCTGGCGACGTCCACCGAAGCCGACGAAACCGCGACCCGACTCAGCTTCAACGCCGCGGATGATACCCGCACCACTCAGACCCTGCTCGGCGGGGTCTTCAAAATGCAGGACGATGCAATCGTTCCGCTGGGAGAGTACCTGCAACGCCGCGATGGCGTCAGAATCATGGAGATCGCTCAGGACGATGACCGTGGTGCGTTTAGCCAGTGAAGGAGCCAGCTCGCGGGCGCGCGCCGACAGCGACGTGACTTCGGTGAAATCGTGCTGACGTAGCTGATGCGCCCACTCCATGACGATATTGCGCGACAGGGTTGGCCGGATATGTAGTTCGCGGGCACCACAACCCAACAGGCCGACGGGCGTGACCGAAGATTGGGCCGCCAAGCCGATGCCAGTGGCCACGCGCACCGCCCAGGCATACTTGCTCAGGGGCTGGGAGGAGACGCACATGGAAGCCGAGGTATCGAGCAGGAGATACAGCGGGATCTGTTTGGTCTCCTTGAACTCCTTGACGTACAGCTTGCCGAGGCGTGCCGAGATCTTCCAGTCGATGAACTTGACGGCGTCGCCGGCGACATACGGACGGGACTGAACATACTCCAGGCCGGCGCCATGGAACACGGAATCACGCTGGCCGAAGTCCAGGCTGTTCGCGAGGCGCCTGACGGCGACTTCGAACTGCCGGCTGTCGACCGGATCGTGAGGCAATGTCCGCGGACGAAGCATCGGTTCAGCCTAATCCAGCGAGGATAGATGCCAGCACCTTGGCGCTGGTCTGGCCCGCCGCCGCGGCTTCATAGCTCACACGGACACGGTGTAGGACGACGTCCTCGGCGAGGTCGAAGAGATCTTCAGGGGTGACGTAATCACGACCACGGATGACTGCGCGGGCGCGGGCGGCGTTGACGAGGGCCAGGCCGGCGCGCGGACTGCAACCGAAGTCGAGGTCCTTGGATTCGCGCGTGCGACGCACGAGCTCAACGGAATGGCGGAGGAAGACCTCGCTCACGTGGACGCCTTGGACGGCCTCCATTGCGGCGACGAGGTCAGCCTTGGTGCCAACCGGCGAGGCGTCGATCATGTCGAAGGCCGTCTTCGGGACCGCCCCGCCCTCTTCCTTACGCAGGCCCATGCCGAGCTGGCGCTGGAGAATATCCTGCTCCTCGTCGCGATCAGGGTAGCCGAGGCGATGGAGGAGCATGAAACGGTCGAGCTGCGCTTCGGGTAGTTCGAAGGTGCCCGATTGCTCGACAGGGTTCTGCGTCGCGATGACGAGGAACGGCGTCGGCAGACGCATGGTCTGGCCACCAAGGGTGACCTTGCGCTCCTGCATGGCTTCAAGCATCGCGCCCTGCACCTTCGGCGCGGCGCGGTTAATTTCGTCAGCGAGGAGGAGGTTGGTGAAGACCGGGCCGCGGTGGATGCGGAAGTCACCGGTCTTCTGGTCGACGACTTCGGAGCCGACGATGTCGGACGGCAGCATGTCGACCGTGAACTGGATGCGACGGAAATCCAGGTCAATGGCCTTGGCGACCGTGTTCACGAGGAGCGTCTTCGCCAGGCCGGGCATACCCTGCAAGAGCAGGTGGCCGCCGGTGAGGAGTGCGATCATGACGCGCTCGACGACGACGTCTTGGCCGACGACGACCTTACCGACGCGCGTACGGACGTCGGCGACGAACTGGTGGGCGGCCTGCACGGCCGCGGGATTAGGAGGGTTACTCATGTTTTAAGGGGGAGGGATAGGGGTGGGGGTAGGAACATCAGGCAAGGTTCAGCGAAGCTGACGGAGCCATTTTTCCGCGACAGTCTTCAGGTCGGCGGGCGACAGCGTGGTCGTGCCGCCGAAGCAGCCCGTCTGCACGCGCTCGATGTCCTGTTGAAGCTCGGCGTTCTGGGCAGCGGTGAACTTTACCAGCGGGCTGGTGCCCAGTTTGCGCAGTAAGGCGACGACGGAGAAACCGTCGACCGTGGCCGGCAACTTGAAGACATCGCGGGCGCGCGGAGGACGCGGCCCAGTATCACGCTTACGGAGGGTCAGCCAGACGACGAATGCCGTCACGGCAGCGAGGCCGATGTAGAGGTACGTGGAATAGTCCTCGGCGACCGGGGGAACGTAGCCGGCGCCTTGGGCAACCTTAACGCGATCGAGCAGGACAGAGGCCTTCGAGAGCACGACCGGATCGATATCCTGGTAGGTGCGCCAGACGGTAGTCGTGTTCGCGGCCTTGACCGTCGGGAACGGCACGTCGGTCGCCTTATCCGCCGCCCGGATGGCATCACCATCGACAGTAATCGACCAGCGGCGCTCGGTGCGTGGGGCCACCCTCTCTCCCCACGTGTTGAGTTCCTTTACCATCAAGGGGTCAATGGCGGTGACTTGGCGGACCTTGGCAACGGCGGCCAGGGGGGCTAAGTCGAGCAGGTCATCGAGTTCGGGCACGAGACCGGAGGCGGTCGCAGCAACTTCCAGGCTCAGCGAACCGTTGATGGCGAACGAGCGCGTGTCGAGGGTCTGCGTGACCTCGACCTTGTCGGCAGGACGCGGCGTCGGCTTGCCAGAGGAGACCTTAAGCAACGTCTCAGCGGAAGTGGCGGGAATGGTCACCGGCCCGCTGAGGTCGATGAAGCGAAGCTCTATTTGCACCGGCGGGATCTTATCGACGCTGGCGTCCTTGGCCCGGACGAGAATGTAGGCGAGCGGAGTCTCCTCCCAGCCCGGACGAGCGGTCGGACGCGACTTCACATCGGGCGCGGCGAAAGTGATCGAGCGAATATCGAAGAACGGCGTGAGGCCTTCGGTGAGCTTCTTCTCGAATTCATCGCGCGGACCAAGCGGCTCGGATCCCTTGGCCACCTGCGGACCACGGCGCTTCGAGGCGGCGGCGATGGCAATGGCGTCGTTACTGAGATACTGACCGAAGCGGGCCACGCGGCCCATGGCTTCAGTGTGCACGACGCTCAAGATGATGCCAAACTCCTGGCTGACGCCGACAGTGTTAGGGCCATCGACACGCGTCTCGACGCGAATCTCACTCAACAGCTCGTCGAGATAATCGGAGCGCTTCTTCAGGCCGAGGGAGAATGGATCATCCTTGGTGACGACGAGCGTGCTGGCGAGGTAGCGGTACTTCAGGTCCTCGTGCAAAGGGTTATTGGTGTCGTTGAGGCGGTTGTTAAGCGTCTTCGCCAGATGGCCCATATGAGTCGGCGCCAGCTTGCCCGGCAGGGCGAGGATGGCGGCGCGGATATGGCCGAGGGCGGCGCGGTTCATCGGTCGGCCGAGGTTAACCTGGCCGGTGCTGCCGATGCCGAGGACGGCGTTGAACCAGCTGAGGTATGGATCAATGCTCAGCTCGTTGCCCTGCAGGCGGACGACCTGACGGCCGTAGGCCGCGGCGGCGCGCTGGAAATAGTCCTGCGACTGCAGCGTCCTCTCCTTAGCGGCGACGAGGCGTTTGGCCGGCTCGAGCGGAGCCAAGTCCTGGAAGCTTTCGAAATCGGACCAGTCGTTGAGGACGACCGCGCCGAGTAGAAGTGCCTTGTAGGCGTCAGGCCGTCCCGCCTGCCATTCATCAATCATCTTGAGCAGCGAAGTATACCCGGCTTCGGCCATCACATACGTCTGGGCCTCGTTACGACGGGTCAAGCTACCGCGCTGGATGTCCGCCCGACGCCAGCGGTCTCCCAAATTAGAGTGCATCTTCTGGGCGAGTAGGAAGAAGACCCGCTCATCCATCTTAGCGGCCGGACCGAAGACGCGCTCGATATGCGAATCGCGGTAGGCCTCAGCGTTACTATAGGCCAAGTCGAAGGCGTTCACGACCTTACTCTCGTCGCGCGGAGCGACGCCGGCCTTGCGGAAGACCTCCATCATGCGAGCCAGGCTCTCGATATTGCGCTCCATCATGACCGGGGTAATCGGGATACGGGCGTCCTCGGGTAGGCCATAACGGGCGCGGAGTTCCTGTGGGAGCTGCGGATTATGCGCCTGCCCCCAGGCGAGGAGGAAGTCTTCGGCGAGGGCCACCCCGGCGGCCGGACGACGCCGGGCGAGCTCGACGATGCGGTCGGCGGCCATCTCGAAATTAGCGCTCACGATGATAGCGCGGGCGAGACTGGCGTCGAAGCGGTCACGGAGGTCGGCCGGCAAGGCCGCAACCCACTTGCCCGCGGGGGCGAGCAGTAGCATCTCTTCGGGATCAATCTCACTGGAGCTATTGCGGCTATTGCCACCGCGGCGCGGCCCGCCCGACTGGCGGCTGAAAGACTGCTCCACCTCGGCCATCCAAGATTCGGCCATGAGCGTAAGAATCTGCTTCCAAGGTCCATCGCCAGCGTCTGGATTTTCGGCGATGAGGTTGGCGAGGACGGTCTGGGCGCGAAGGTTATCAATGCGCTGGGCAGCAGCGGCCTGCGACTCGTTCTGGATTTTGCGCGAAAGCCCGCCGACAATCTTGAGGGCGGCCTCGGGCTGGGCCTTCATCAGCTCAGCGAAGGTGCCACTCAGCACGGCGGGCGAGACCTGCGTGAGCACGCGAAGCATCTCCCCAGCGGCCTTGGTCTTCTCCCAGTCGTTGATCTTTTTCTCCGAACGAAGAATGGCTACGTTGTCATTCCAGATGCGCGAGATTTGGTCGCGCTGGGCGAGCTCGGTGGCCTGTTCGGCGGCAAGGAAGGCGGCAATCTCCAGACGCAGGCCTTCATCGCCGACCTTATCGAGGTCAGCGCCATCAGGCAGGTAAGCTTTGGCGAGGTCACGGAAGCCTCCGGCGAGCAGCACGCGACCGGCGGCGAGGCGACGGGCAGGATCCTTGCCGCCCAGCTTCTCGGTGCCGCGGGAAAGGCGGTCGGCGATCCAGAAACTTTCGTTGGGCGAGACGACCTGGCCGAGCATCTGGCCGATTTTGCGGAGCTCGAGGTCACTCAGTTCCCCCGGAGCGGCATCAGCGAGGGCGAAGACGTCCTCAATACGGACACCATTCTTCGGACGCTCGGCGAGATCGGTGAGTATCTTATCGTAGATACCGCGACCGAGCTCGGGCGGCAGCGAGGCAAGTTCGGAGCGTACTTGCGCCCAGTCGCCGAGGCGGAAGGCGGAGAGGAAGCGGGCGTCAGCGGTCGCTCGCGCGTCGGGCTTGGCGGATTTCTCCATCGCCGCGAAGACCTCGGTAAGGTCGCGCGTATAGCGATGGCGGAGCAGGCGCTCATACTGCTGCTGCGTCTTGGCGTCGAGGGGGGCGGCCTGCTGGGCGGGAAGCGTCGCGGCGAGCACGAGGGCGGCGCAGAGGAACGGACGGAGGAGTCTCATGATATTTGTTGTTTAGAAATGCGTGGGTTCAGGAACCGTTGTCGGGGATCTTCTTGATCTCTTCGAAGAGTTTGCGGTCGTCCTGCTTGGTGGGCTTACCCTTCGGCTCGGGTCCGCCGAGGAGCGCGGCGGCGGCCTTAGCCTTTTTCGGCTCGGGCTTACCGGCAGGTTGGACTTGGAGCGCGGCTTCGAGATTCTGTTGCTTGCCGGCACCGATACCGGTGACGCCTTCGACCGGCTTGATGCCACCGGCGGCGGGCTTGACGCCGGCGGGCGCTTTGACGCCCTTGACGCCAGCGAGACCTTTGGCAGGCGGCGGAGGCGGCGTGCCCTTGGTGCCGGCACCCTTCACGCCTTCAGGTGGCTTCACGCCTTCGGCACCGACGAGTCCCTTCGCGGGCGGAGGAGGCGGCGTGGCTTTCGTGCCGGCTCCCTTCACAGGCTGGGCGCCTTCGGTAACGGAGGCGGGCGGAGGCGCTTGCTTCACGGCCTTAGCACCGCCCGGTGCCTTCACCCCGTCGACCTTGTCGACGCCCTGCACAGTGGTGGGCGCAACATTCTTCGCCGCGGGATCAATCTCCCTCACCTTGCCGGAGCCTTCCTGACGGACACCGCGCACGCCTTCAACAGCGGAAGGGGCGGGAGCTTCCTGAGCCAAGGCGAGGGCGCCGAGGGCGCAAAGGAGGAGGTGGGTCTTCATAAGTTATTTTGGCGAACAGAGCGCGCGAACTCCGCCTCGACGCGCTTCTCGTAGTCGGCAAGGGCCGCGGGATCCTGATGTTCGGCGAGGTAGCGGAACACCTGCCGGGTACGTTCGGCATAAGGGCGCCATTCGTCTTCGGTGGCCCCGTTGGCCTTGAGCAAGGAGGTCGCGTAGAAGTAGGCCTTGCCGAGCGTCTCGCGAATCGCGCGAGTCGTCGAACCGTCCTCGCCGTCGACCGCCGCCGACTCTTTGAGCAACTGAGCCAAGTCCGCGATCGCACCGGCGACGTCGAGCATCTCGATTTTCGCCTTGGCCTTCGCGAGGCGGATCTGATGGCGGACGGACGGACGTTCGTCCTGGGGCAATTCAGTCGCGAGCTTATCGTATTCCTCGACGACGGTCGGCCAATCAGGCTCCTTCGCGCGCTCGAGCTCGCGGATTGCGACGAGATGATCGCGTGCTTTCTCGCGGGCCATCTGCGCCTGACCTTCGTTGAAATGATAATAAACCACCCCGACCGGGAAGAGCAGCCAGAGCAGCGTGAAGAATTTCCTCATCGGGCGGCGCCCTCCCCTGCTTCGGTTTCGATGCGGACGACGCGCCAGCGGGAGCCAGCATATTGCAAGGCCACCGGCAGCAGCGCGAGGATCGCGGAGCCCAGGGCCATGGCCAGCACGGCCCACTGGGCGAGATCGAGACCAGATTTAGGTAACGGCGTGCGCTGGACCAAGTCGCCCAAGGCCGCAGTCGGTAGATGCTTCTCGTTCACATCGAAATAGGAACCGCGCAGGGAGCGCGCGACCGTCGCGAGCACTTCAGCATCCTGCCGAGATTGGTGGCCCGCAATGAAGGTACCCTTGCGCGGATTGCCCACACCGAGCACGAGCACGTCCTTAACGGATTTCGGGCGCGGGAGAATTGGCTGAAGCGGAATCGTATCTCCGTCAGTGAAGACGACCAACCGCACCGTCTGCGCGGGCATGCCGTCGACCACCTTAACCGCCGCATTGATGGCGGTACCGAGATCGGTCGAGCCGGCCTTCATCACATATTGAAGTGGCAAGCCATTGAAGACATTGCGCACCAGCTCGGGGTCACGCGCATCCATCACCACGGAATGGGCCTCGGTGTAGAAGCCGATGACGCCGTAACGGAGATCGCCGCCGACGCGCATGAGCACGGCTTCGACTTCTTCGCGCATGCGCTCCTGTCGGGTCTGCTTCCCTTCTGGGCCCGCGTCCTTCAGGTACATGCTGGGCGAAAGATCGGCCACAAAGACCAGACGCACCGGCTCCTTGGTGTCAGCGGGCTTACCATCCTTGGCCGCCTGATGCAGCTGCCACATCACCGCCAAGCCCCAGGCGAACGCCGCGAGCGCGATGCAACGCAGAAAAGGCGCGATAATGGTCCAGCCCCGGGAGGCGCCCTCGGGGCCAAAAGCTAACCGGGCGGCGACGCGCACCCGACGGGCATGCAGAGCCTCCGCCAAAGCGGACAGCAGCAGCACCAGGAGGGCGGCGGGCAAGGGGTTCATGGGGGCGGCGGGGCTGCCGTCTTCTGGGAAATAAGCCACCCCGCCGAAGCGAGGCAAACTGCAATGCGCCCGCCTCCTCCTTTATCCTCCGACCCGGAGGCGATGACGGCGTGAACAAACCAAGAAATGTCGTCCGGAATGGGGACGGGTCAGGGGTGCACCCTTTAGGCTCCGACCATCCGCAGCCAGGCGCTCAGGTTATAGTAGTTCGAAACGCGGGCGACCTTGCCGTCCTTGACCTCGAAGAAGGCGCCGACACGCAGGTGGTACTTCTGTCCGGTGGCGGGCGGGAGGCCTTCGTCGGTCTTAAGATATTCGCCACGGATGTAGAATTCGGCAGCGGCGCGGCCGGCGTCTGGACCGGCGAAGACGACGAGGTCCTCCACCTGCTCGCGGTAAGAACGGTCCATGCGGCCGAGGAAAGCGCGGAAGGCGGGTATGCCGACCTCGACGCCGCCTTCGTTGATCTCGTGGACAATGTCGGGATGCAGGAGTGCGAGTAGCGCCTCACGGTCGCCGGAGTTGAAAGCCTGGTAATACTGTTGGATGAGCGGGTGCATGGGTTCAGGTAAGGAGGCGGAGTGGGCGAGCGGGGAGCTTGGAGGGGTCCGTCTCGCCGGGCGTCGCGCGATGGCGACGCAGGAGCGCAAGATCGACGTCGACGGTGAGGGCGTGGTCCCCTTCCGTGCAGACCGGGGTGGCGAGGTGACGCGGTTCGTCGCGGAACGCGGCCTGCGAAGGCGCGAAGGCCGCTGCGCGGCCGACATTCTCATCGATGAGCACGGAAGTGGTGCGGCCAAGGAGATGGCACACGCCCACGTGGCAGCCGAGTTCGACCGCACGTGCGTCGGCGCAGCGGCCCACGCGCTCAACCCCGAGCAGGGTCTCCGTCGCGCTCGGCACGAGCATGAGTTCGACGCCCTGACCGCGCAGGAGCGAAGCGAGCTCAGGAATCTCGACGTCGAGGCAAATGACGACGACGCAGCGCACGCCGCGAAAAGACCAGAGACCGACACCGTCGCCGCCGACAAAGGCGGCTTCCCATGGCGTGAGGTGCAGTTTGTCCTGATGACGGAAGGCGAGGCCATCCCAGATCGGCGCGCGATTGCGAAGCAGTCCGTCCGGGCCGAGGAACGGCACGGTGCCGAGCACCACGCCCTTGTCAGCCTGCGCCAGACGCGGGGCGAGCCGGGGCCAGAGGTCCGTCCAGAAGAGTCGCGCCACGCCGCGGAGCTTATCTTCCTCCGCCACGAAAGGCTCGAGTCCCATCCAGAGGAACTCTGGGAGCACGACGAGATCCGCACCATCGTCCCACGCTTCGCGCACCTGCGCGCAGACACGGTCAGCGAAGGCATCGGGCGAGGCCGCGGGGACGCCGACGTCGAAGGTCAGCAAGGCGAGGGTCAGGCGGTCCATGTCTTGGTCCAGAAGGTGAGGGTCTTCGGAGATTCCTGTTCTTCGCCGACTTCCTTCCAAGAGAAAACGGCCTGCAACTCGGGGCGACGGCGGTAGCCCTGCCGGGTCCAGAAAGCGTCTGGCGACCGATAACCCGCGGGCCTAGCCGGGTGATCGGCGGGCCGATCGACCGCGCAGAAGGCCGTCGTACGCAGGCCCAGCCGGTGCGCGTGCGCTTCGCGACGGGCGAAGAACTCCGCGCCGAGACCGCCGCCGCGAAACTCAGGCAGGACGATGCTTTCACCAAGGTAGAGGACGTCGTCCGTCGGCACACCGGCGCGCACGAACGGGGTGCGGAAGTCTTCGTTCTCGTCGGCCAGTGGCAGGCACGTGGTCGCGCCGACCGTCTGGCCGGACTCATCGCGGGCAAAGACGACAAGGCTACGCGGGCACCCGAGGTAGGCCCGGAGATATTCCCGCTCATACTCTAGGTCGCCGGCGTAGAGATACGGGAACTCGCGGAAGACGGCGATGCGCAGCCCTCCCAGAACATCGATCCATGGCGCCAATTCGGGCCCGCGGACTTCGATGAGCTGGATGGCGGACGACATGCGAGGTATCAGAGCCGGATTCGCAGGCGCGGCGAGATCGGCGTACCGGCGTCGCGACGTGGGCGCTTCGGTCCTTTATCCGACGTCCCATCATCCTCGGCGGTGAGCGCTTCCTCGAATTCCTTCGGCATCGGCGACGACGCCTTGAAGTCAACCTTCGCACCCTGCCAGTCGAAAGACAACTGCGTCGACTCGGCGTGCAGGAAGAGACGCTTAAAGCCACGAGCAGTGCCGACGGCCTTGTTGAATTCGAAGTCTCCGTAAGTGCGATCGCCAAGGATGGGATGACCGTGCGCGGAGCTCTGGACGCGCAGCTGATGCGTGCGACCGGTGCGCGGGTCGAGCTGGATGAGCGAAAGGGGGAGCGAGCCGCCGGCCGAGCGTTGCCAGGCGTAGACCGTCACTGCGGGAGCCCCTGCGCCCGTCTCGGAACGCACGCCACCGCCGGGTCCTTTCGTCTTGGCCATCTGGTCCTGCCAGGTACCGCGGGGGGTACGCAGGCCGCGACCACGGATGAGAGCGACGTAGCGCTTCATGACCTGGGAGCGAGCGAACATCTTGCGGACCAAATCGGCGACGCCCTCGTCGAGCGAAAGGAGCAACGTCCCGCTGGTCGGGGAGTCGAGACGATTGAGCAGATAGACGCGGCGAATGCCGCCCTTGCCGTCGCGGACATGAAAGGCTTCCTCGTCGAGGGAGTAGTTGCCCGTGATCAGGATGGTGCCCTTCTCGGCGACTTCACTCGGGTTCGGATGGGACAGGATACCATCAGGCTTCTCGACCGCGATGAGCCCGCACTCGTGCCTAGCCACCACGCGTACGCCGCGTCCGAACGGGATCCAATCAGTAGCCAAAGTCATCAGTGGTAAATAAAGTTGATCGTGACCGTGTCGCTCTCGCCGTACATGGCGACCATATCCGCACGCCAGATATCGTAAGGGGCCGGCGCCATCACCGCATCCTTACAAGCCAAGGTCATCACGCGGGTGACCTCAGTACCGAGGACCTCGGTGTCGGTGACGGTGCCGTCGCGGTGCAGCCGGAAGCGCACGATTACGTTGCCGCGGGAGACGCCTTCGAAGCGGGAACGCTCGATGATACTCCACCAGCTCGACTGGATGGCCTCCATCATCCGCTGCGTATAGTCACCGTAATTGCTGAAACGGGCGTCGACCGCGATGGATCCCGCGCGATTGACGCCGACAGGCCGGCGCAGCAGCAGACCATAGGTACCGGAAGGCACGGAGGCGCGCGGACGGTCGGGATTGGCCGCGACGGGGGCGGGAGCCGGCGAGGGCTGGGCGGCCGACTTACCGGGCCCGGGCGGCGGCGCGGCCTTGACCGGCGCAGCCATCGAGACCGAAGGCTGGGTGGCAGGGGCGGCCTCAGATTGATCGATGGAGCGCGGCTTGCCCTGCGCGATGCGAAGCTGTTCGGACGTGCCCTGTGATTTCGGGAGAGGCGAGTTGGTCGGCATCTTCTCCGGGACTGGCTGCGCGGCAGTCTGATTACGGGCAGACGTAAACGGGGTGGTCTTGGGGACGGCCTGGTTGGCGAGCGGATTCGTTTCAATGAAACGGAGCTTTGGCGGCAGGCGGGCTTCGTCGATCTTCACCGGGGCCGTCAGGACCTCCACGGGCCGCACGTAAGCCACGACCTTATGAAAAGTATCCGGTAAGACCCAGAGAAGGAGCAGGTGCAGGCCGAGCGATACCGCGACCGCAATAGCCGTAGAGCGCTGGTCGATGGATTCTTCTGGCCGCACGCCATGAAGTTAGGCGGACCCGGCCCGACTTCAAGCGTAGGCAAGGACGATTATCGGTCAGCGAATTCCCGAGTCAGGGCCGCTAACGTCCGTCGGCAATCCTCGCGCGTGCCGAGCACGACGAAAAGCTGGTAGCCATAGTCGCCGGGCTTGATGCCGGCCGGCGAACGGAGCCGGAAGACGCAGTTCCACTTCATGACCTTATCATGGTCGAACTTGAAACGGCCGTAGCCGACGGCGGGCTGGCCCGCGGGCGGGCGAGTCGGCGTGAAGACGCCCATCGCATGGGAACCCGAGGGCGTCGAGAGCACGACCGGGTCGCGCTGCTCGCCGTCTTGCCTCGGCAAGGGCACGAGCGTCGCCGTCTTCGCATCGAAACGAAGCTCTTCGCTGTAATGCCAAGGCATGTAGCCCGTGAGGGCCTCGACCTGGAGATAAGTGTGCGGGCGATCGGCCGGCACCGTGAACGTCACCCGATAATCCAGCACATGATCCATGCCCGGACGACCGATGCGCACCTGCTTGGTCAGGACATGGTCGGAGAGCAGGCGATCGTTCAAGGCGAGTTTGCCGCCCGACTTCATGCCCGGAGCGAGCCAGTAGGCCATCCGGCTACGCGTCGACAGCACGCCATCCTTGGTCGAAAGGAATTCCAGACGGCTCGTGGACTTCGGGCCGAGCGCATCCACGACCGATCCGGCCTCGGTCGGATTGTAGCACTCCACATGGAAGACCCCGCCGACATCGGCGTTGATCGCGGACTGCAACTGGCGGCCGTGGTCGTGCGAATCGATGAACTCGACGCCATCCCACTTCACGGAGTCGATCGCCCCAGCGAGACGGCTGGTCGTGCGGATCACGAGAGGCTTGCCGCCAATCGTGCCAGAGATCTCGGCATCGCCACTGACGGCGGGAGCCTGCGCCAAGGCCATGACTGGGAGAAACAGCAACCAGGCCTTCATGCGGTGATTCTTTCCAGGACGCCGAGCGAGGCGAGGCGGGCTTTGACGAATTCGACCGGCAAGCCCATGATCGTCGAGATGGGCTGCTGGAAATCAGCGATGATGATCTCCTTGCCCTGCTGGATACCGTAGGCGCCAGCCTTGTCCAAGGTGTCCACCAAGGACTGATAGCGCGTGATATCGTCTTCGGCGAGGTCGCGGAAGCGAACCCAGGCCGTGACGTCGTGCGACTCGTCGATACCCAGCGCCGGACAAAGCAGGCAGACGCCGGTGTGGACCGTATGCTCGCGACCGGAAAGACTACGGAGCATCGCGCGGGACTCCGCGAGGTCGGCCGGCTTGTTCAAGGCGCGATCGCCGAGGGCCACCGTGGTATCAGAGCCGAGGACCAAAGCATCGGGATGCAGGCGGGAGACCGCCGCGGCCTTCAGGCGAGCGTTATGCAGAACCATCTTCGCCGGATCGGTCGTCGGATCTTCATGCTCGGTCACTGCGGCCACCAAGACGCGATG
>CAMCWL010000030.1 GCA_945882655.1 Opitutus sp. GAS368 | reverse complement strand
GACCCCGAGCGTAAGCGCAAGATCATCGGCCACGAATTCATCAAGGTCTTTGAACGCTCCATCGCCGAGGTCCAGCGCACGAAGAAGGGTAAGGTCGACTTCCTCGCCCAGGGCACGCTCTACCCCGACGTTATCGAATCCCTTTCGCCTAATGGCGGCCCGGCCGCCACGATCAAGAGCCACCACAACGTGGGCGGCCTGCCCAAGCACATGAAGCTGAAGCTGCTCGAACCCCTGCGCGAACTCTTCAAGGACGAGGTCCGCGCCCTCGGCGAAGCCCTCGGCCTGCCGCATGACATGGTCTGGCGCCACCCGTTCCCGGGCCCCGGTCTCGCGGTCCGCGTCTGCGGTGAAATTACCAAGGAGCGCCTCGAGATTCTCCGTAAGGCCGACGATATCTTCATAAACGAACTCCGCACCTCCGGCCAGTATGCCAAGGTCTGGCAGGCCTTCGCGGTCTTCCTGCCGGTGCGCAGCGTCGGTGTGATGGGCGACGGTCGAACCTATGACAACGTCTGCGCCCTTCGTGCCGTGACTTCTTCTGACGCGATGACGGCCGACTGGGCCCGCCTGCCGTACGACGTGCTGCAGCGTGCCTCGACCCGCATCATCAACGAAGTGAAGGGCATCAACCGCGTGGTCTACGACGTCTCGTCCAAGCCGCCGGCGACTATCGAATGGGAATAAACCGGGGTTTGCCCCGTTGACACCCCCTTTGGCCCGTCCTTACCTAGTTGCCAGTGTCTGAACCCGGCTTCCAGGTCATCGCGCGCCGCTGGCGTCCCCGTTGCTTCGACGAACTCGTCGGGCAGGAACACATCGTCAGGACCCTCCGCAATGCGCTCGAGACGAAGCGCATGGCCCATGCCTATCTGTTCATCGGTCCGCGTGGCACCGGCAAGACGACGACCGCCCGCATCCTGGCCAAGGCCCTGAACTGCGCCGGCGGCCCCAAGCCGGACTTCTCCCTCGAGGATCCGGTCTGCCTGGCGATCGAGAAGGGTAACTGCCTCGACGTGGTCGAAATCGACGCCGCTTCCAATCGCGGCATCGAAGACGCCAAGCGCATCCGTGACGAATGCCAGTACGCCCCGAGCAACTGCCCGTTCAAAGTCTTCATCATCGACGAAGTTCACCAGCTCTCGAAGGACGCCTTCAACGCGCTCCTCAAGACGCTCGAAGAGCCGCCGCCCTGGGTTAAGTTCATCCTGGCGACGACCGAGGCGGACAAGATCCTGCCGACCATCACCTCCCGTTGTCAGCGCCTGGAGTTCCACCCGATCTCGGAGGAAGTCATCGCCGCCCAGCTCGCCCGCATCGTCAAGGCCGACGGCGTCACGGCCGACCAGCACGCCCTCACGGCGATCGCCCGCCTCGCTTCCGGCGGCATGCGCGACTCCCAGTCGATCCTCGATCAGGTGATTTCGTTCTCCGGCAAGAAAATCACCGAGGCTGACGTGCTTTCCATCTACGGACTCGCCTCCGTCCAGCAGGTCACCGACCTTTGCCACGGCATCGCCACGTGCGACGGTAAGAAGGTCCTCGCTCTCTGCGATGCCTTCCATGCCGAAGGAAGAGACCTGCTCCGCGTACTCGCCGATCTCCAGGTCCGCGTCCGCGCCGCCACCCTTGATTCGGTCCGCTCTGGCGGAAACTCCGCCCAGCTCGGCGCTCCCCTCGCCACGGAGCAACTCGTCCGTCTGCTGGAATGCCTGCAAGAAGGGGAGAACGGTATCCGCCAAGGTCTCTCGCCTCGGGCCAACTTCGAGGTGACGCTGCTCAAAGCAATCGAGCAAAGTAGGTCGCGATCGATAGACCTCCTCATCAAAGACATCGCCGCCGCCGCAGCTGGTCTCCCTCGGGAGCCCGGCCAAAAAAAAATAAGGACCACGGCGGCCTTACTGACGGCGCCTGAGCCTGATGCGGTCGCACCCGTCGCCCCTGCTCCCGCCGTCGCGCCGACGCCTTCGCGCGTCGTTGACGTGCCGATCGAGGATTCCGGCATGCTGGAGGATTCACTACCGCCTTTGGATGTCGAATCCGCCGAGGCCGAGGCCAGCCACTCTGACCGCCGCGCCGACTTCGTCTTCCCTGAAGCCGCCCTCGCCAGCCTGCCGGTTGCTGAAGTCGGCAAGACCGCTTTCCCAGGCGAAAAAGAATTCGTCGAGGCAGTGAACGCACTGCCGCCCGGACTTAAGGACAAACTGAAGGACACCATCGGGGCGGACTTCACGGCCCTACGTCCGATCCCGGCCGGTAAGCTGCGTCGCCCGCTCTGACCGTGGCGCCGTCGACCGAAATCGGCGTCATCTCCGATACGCACGGCCGGCTTCGGGCCGAAGCCATCATCGCCTTAGAAGGATGCGACGTGATTTTCCACGCTGGCGATGTCTGCGGTCCACTCATCGTGCCGCAGCTCGCTGAGATTGCACCCTGCCATGTGGTCGCAGGTAATTGCGATGACGACGAGACGCTCCCGCTGACCTCGCTGCAGGTCGTTGCTGGGCTTCGTATCCTATTGCATCACGGACATCTAGCGGTGGACGAGGCGGCATTCCGGCCCGACATCGTGATCACGGGTCATACGCATGTCCCTAAGATCGAGCAGGACGGTGGCGTACTGCGACTCAACCCAGGCAGCGCCGGCCCTCGGCGCTTTAACCTTCCCGTGACGGTCGCCCGGATTACGGTGCGGGAGGGTGGGGCGAGCGTCCGCCTCATCACCCTCGACGTGACATGAAGCAACCCCTGCCCATCGATACCCTTCAGGACGGCCTGGTCGCCGCCTGCGGTCGCGTGCGCCGGATAGTCCTGCGCGCTCCTACGGGGTCGGGCAAGTCGACCCGCATCCCCCAGATGCTCCTCGACCTGAATCTCGTGCAGGGCCAGATCGTCGTCCTGCAGCCTCGGCGCATCGCCGCCCGCCTCCTCGCCGCGCGCATCGCGCAGGAACGCGAGGTCCGGCTTGGGGGTGAAGTGGGTTACCAGATTCGCTTCGAACGCGTGGAGTCCGCCCAGACGCGCATCAAGTTCGTGACCGAGGCCCTCTTGCTCCGGCAGATGGCATCGGATCCCGAACTCAAGGGCGTGGGCGCGGTGGTCTTCGATGAATTCCACGAACGCAATCTCCACTCCGATGTGGCGTTGGCCCTCGCGCGCCGCCTACAGGAGACGCATCGCCCAGACCTGCTCATCATGGCGATGTCCGCGACGCTCGATACCGAAGCTGTCGCGAAGTGGCTTGGTTCGGCTGAGACCTTGGCTGCGGACGGTCGCGCTTATCCCGTCCAGATTGAGTATACCCACATGCCGCGCAACTCGACCCGGCCAATCTGGGATGCCGCGGCAGAACAGGTGCGTCGTGTCCTGCAGGAAGAGGACGAAGGCGACATCCTGGTCTTCATGCCGGGGTCATATGAAATCATGCGCACCATCGGCGCGGTGCGGAATCTTCCCCAATCCGGTGGCGTCGATATCCTTCCACTCTACGGCGAACTGCCTCCCGAAGAACAGGATCGCGCCGTTAAGCCGAGCCCAGGCCGCAAGGTCATCGTGGCGACTAATGTCGCCGAGACCTCGCTGACGATTCCCGGCGTCCGCGCCGTGGTCGACGCCGGTCTCGCCCGCATCGCCCGCTTCGACCCGCACCGCGGCATCGACACCTTACTCGTCGAGCCGGTCTCGCAGGCTTCCGCCGAACAGCGCGCCGGCCGCGCCGGCCGTACCGGTCCTGGCCGTTGCATCCGCCTGTGGTCGCAGACCGACCACGAAGCCCGCCCGCTCCGCGAAGTCCCGGAAATCAAGCGAGTCGACCTCTCCGAGACCATCCTGTTGCTGCTTTCTTCCGGCTGGGGCGACGCGGCGACCTTCCCTTGGTATGAGAAGCCCGACGACAAGGCCCTGCAGCGCGCGTTGACCGTTCTCGCGGATCTTGGCGCCGTCGATACGCAGGGCAAGTTGACGCCGATTGGACGCCGCATGTCGGTCTTCCCGGCGCACCCGCGTTATGCGCGCATGCTGCTCGCTGCGGGCGAGCTGGATTGCGTCTTCGAAGTCTGCCGCATCGCCGGCCTCGCCCAAGGCCGCGACATCTTATTCCGTAAGGTCGACGACCGCACCGAGAACGCCCGAGACTCTGTCGAACAGGAAGACGGCTCCGACTTCTTCCCGCGCCTCGCGTTGCTGCAGCAGGCAATCGACCTCAAGTTCGACGCCGACGCCTGCGATCGTTTTGGCGTGCACGGCCAAGCCGCACGCCAGGCCGATCAGGCCGCCCGCCAGTTCCTGCGCCTCGCGGAAGGGCAGGGGCTTCCCGTCAGCGACCGCATCGCCGATCCCGCCGCCATCCGCCGTTGCCTGCTGCTCGGCTTCTCTGACCGCCTCGCCGTTAGGCTCGATGCGGGCACCCTCCGCTGCGCCTTGGTGCACGGTCGTACCGGCGAGCTCCGCCGCGAATCCTCCATCCGTAATGCCAAGCTGTTAGTTGCGGCGGAAGTCGATGAGATCCAAGCGCGCGGCGGCGTGACTACTTATCTTTCCCTGGCGACCGCCATCGAGGAGGCCTGGCTACAGGAGCTGTTCCCCTCCGAATTCTCGACCGTCAATCACGTACGCTACGACGCCACCCAGCGTCGCGTTGTCACGCGCGTCGAAAGACGTTTCCGCGACTTGGTGCTCGAAGCCAAGGAGCGTGATGATGCGCCGTCGGATGCCGCCAGCCGCATCCTCGCTGAGGAGGTCGCCGCCGGACGGCTTGAACTTGAAAAGTGGGACACTCCGGTGGATGCGTGGATTCGGCGTGTGAACTTCCTTTCGAAGCATTGTCCTGAACTCGGAATCCCCGTTTTCGATGAAGCCGCACGTCGCATGGTCATCGAAGAAGTCTGCACCGGAGCCGTGGCCTATCGCGACATCCGCGACCGACCAGTCTTCGGCGTCGTCCGCGGCTGGCTGACACACGAGCAGGCCATGGCGCTCGAGACCTATTGCCCGGAGAAGCTCATTCTACCGCGGAAGAAGCATCCGGCCCGCATCGAGTACACCGCCGATGGCCAGGCGGAAATCGAGGCGACCGTACAGGAGCTCTATGATTTCCCGGGAAGCAAGCTGCGGGTGTGCCTCGGCAAGGTGCCGATGGTTATTTGCATACAGTCGCCGGCTCGCCGCACGCAGCAGCGCACCACCGACCTCGATGCTTTCTGGAAGGGTTCCTACGAAGGCGTGAAGAAGGAACTGCGTGGGCGTTATCCCAGACACGAATGGCGCTGACCCCATGAGCACTTCTTCCGCGCCTTGGTCATCGGTCCCCATCCACGTCATCGACTTTGAGGGCAGTGCGCGCACCGGTGTCGTCGAGTTTGGCGTGGCCACAATTCTGGGTGGAGAAATCGTCTCCGCGTCGACGAGCCTACACGCTTCGCGCGTTCCGGTGCCGGCGATTGATACCCAGTGTCATGGCCTTGTGGCCAAGGACCTGAAGGGCTTGCCTCCGTTCGAATCCGAGTGGGATCGCTGGGTTTCTCTCCGTCGCACCGGTCTGCTCGCGGCGCATAACGCCACCGTCGAATCGGGGCTCTTGCGTGGCACCTGGTTGCGTCCCTCCGCTGTGCCTTCGTTCGTGGGAGAGGAAGCCACCGTCGCCGAATGGGGACCGTGGATTGATACCTGCCGGCTCGCCCGGGCCTGGGCCCCCACCTTGGGGGATTTCCGCCTCTCGTCGCTCGTGTCGGTCCTGCGTCTGGCCCCACGCCTCGATGCGCTGGCCGCGGAGCATTGTCCCCCGAACCGCCGGCGTTATCACTGTGCTTTATATGATGCCTTAGCTGCCGCCTTGGTATTGCGGGCTCTCTGCGGGCTGGAAGGGCGCTCGGCCGCCCCCCTCTCTCAGCTGGTCCGTGACAGCGTGTCGGCTCCGGCCGCCGATGACCTGATGCAAGGCGAGCTCGGGCTATAGTTTCCGCTTCACTCCGAGGGGAGAGCCTAACTAGATAGGCGTCCCTCTATGGCTTCCAAGTCCCCCATTCGCGTCGCGGTCACCGGCGCCGCCGGCAACATCGGTTACGCCGCCATCTTCCGCCTCGCTTCCGGTGCCGTGTTCGGTGCCGACCAGCCAGTCGCCCTCAACCTGATCGAAGTCGGGCCCGGTCTCAACGCCCTCGCCGGCGTCGTCATGGAACTCCAGGACTGTGCCTTCCCGCTGCTCACCGACGTCGTCGCCACCGGCGACCTCAACGAAGGCTTCAAGGACGCTGACTGGTGTCTGCTGATCGGTGCCGTGCCCCGCAAGGATGGCATGGAGCGCAAGGATCTCCTCGGCATCAACGGCAAGATCTTCATTGGCCAGGGTGAAGCCATCGCCCGTAACGCCAAGAAGTCCGTCAAGGTCCTCGTCGTCGGTAATCCCTGCAACACCAACGCCCTCATCGCTCTGCGTTCCGCCGGCAATCTACCCGCCGAGAATTTCTTTGCGATGACTCGCCTCGATGAGAATCGCGCCAAGTCGCAGCTCGCGGGTAAGGCCGGCGCGCACAACTCCGTCGTCAAGAACGTCGCCATCTGGGGTAACCACTCTTCGACGCAGTATCCTGACTTCACCAACGCCACCATTGGCGGCCAGCCCGCCATGCAGGTCATCACCGACCACGCTTGGCTCAAGGAGACCTTTGTCTCCGACGTACAGAAGCGCGGCGCCGCCGTCATCAAGGCCCGTGGCGCCTCTTCGGCCGCTTCCGCCGCCAACGCCGCGCTCGATACCCTGCGCAGCCTCCACGTCCCGACTCCAGCTGGCGAATGGCACTCCGTCGCTGTCCTGTCCAAGGGTGACTACGGTATCACGCCGGGCATCATGTTCGGCTACCCACTCCGTACCAAGGCCGACGGCTCATGGGAAATCGTCCAGGGTCTGCCGCTCGACGCCTTCTCCAAGGAGAAGATCGCGATCACCGAGAAGGAGCTTCTCGAAGAGCGCGCCACCGCCTCGGAAGCCCTAGGCCTGAAGCTCTGAAGTCGACAACGGTCAACGAGAGGGCGGCCTAGCTCTAGGTCGCCTTTTTTATGCCCGGACAATCAGGGCGCCGGCAGGCGGACCAGCGTGATGTCGGCGGGGCGGCAGGTGCCGAGGCGGATCTCGCCCGCATTAGCAGCGGTGAAGATGGGCGGCTCGGGGTAGATGATTTCGATCCCGCTGGCGGCTCGTCCCGCATTGATTTTCTGCAGGCCGATAAAATCGATAATCACTGGATTCGCGCTGCTGAGGAGCGTCTTCTCCGAACGACTCCAACTCGCATCAAAGTTAGGTCCGCCGAGTACCTGGTAGCGTTCGAGCGAAAGGATGGTGAGCACGTTGCGCTTGGCGAGCTTCGGGATGGCGCAGACTTCGACCGCTGCCTTGGACGCATTGAAAGGGTTGTCGAGGAAGCGCTCGGAGTTCGCCATGTTGCCGAGGGAGGCTGAGGCCATCGCGCCGTGCACGCCGAGTGACTTGCTGTCGGTGAGCACGGGTAGGTTAATCCAGAAATCGACTTCATCGATGAGCGTCTTTGGTAGCACGCTCACGCGTGCATCGCCCCACGCCACGTCTTGGGTTCCCGGACGAGGCAGGACCTGATTCTCGTAGCGGAGTTGGCTTTCCTTGGCCCAATCTGTCGCGTAGGTGTCCCAAGCGGCGACTGGGAACCCTTCGAAGGTCTGGCTCTGCGTGGAAAGGGCCGGTAGGAAGCCCGCCTCGCGGAGGCTGTTCGCCTTGGCGTCGCAGATCGTGATGGCTTTCTGGGCGAAGCCGCGCCGCATGAGGGCGGCGGTAATCGCACGGACCAGGGGCTTAGGGGTAGCCAAGCCCGCACCGCTCTCGGATGAGAGCTTAAGGCCACAACGGCGCAGCTCGGCTGGGCGCAGGCCGACGCCTGTACGGTTCTCGAATTCGCCAAGGGTGCGCTCGGCCGCGACGGCGTAATCCTTGTCGCCGAATCCGCCGAGCTTCTGCTCGATGAGAAGCAGCTTGGGGTCGGTGGCCGCCCGGGCGCTGGCGAGACCTAGCGTCAGGGCAATGATGGCGAGCATACGCATAAGCCTATCTTCCCCCGGCGGACCAGCCTTCGCAAGCCGCTGTTTTGTTTGCGCAGGTCGGCAAGTGCCCCATCTTGGGGCTCATGTCCGCCCCAGTCGCCTCCACCCAGCGTCGCACCCTCGGGCTCATCTTCCTGACAGTGTTCATGGATATCGTGGGCTTCAGCATCATCATCCCGCTGTTCCCCCATTTGCTCGACCACTATATCCGGACTGAAGGCTCCGCTGGCACGCTGATTGGGTCGCTTAATTCCGCCGCGGAGTGGATGGGTGGAGACACGGTCTTCAAGAAGACGGTCCTCTTCGGTGGTTTGCTGAGCACCCTATATTCCTTGCTACAGTTTATCTTCTCTCCGATTTGGGGCGCGCTATCTGACAGGTTGGGGCGCCGTCGTATCTTGACCATCACCTTGGCTGGCAACGCCCTCTCCTATCTTCTCTGGATCTTCGCCGCCCAGTTCTGGGTCGTGGTCGTGACGCGTCTCGTCTCGGGCATGATGGCGGGCAATATCGCTGTCGCCAGCGCGGCGGCCGCGGACATCACCGACGAGAAGGAGCGCACGAAGGGGATGGCCGTGGTCGGTATCGCCATCGGCCTGGGCTTCGTTTTTGGCCCTGTCATCGGCGGCCTCGCCTCGTCCATCCAGTTCGCCCAGGGGCCGGTTCTCGGTTCCTTTGGTCTTAATCCCTTCTCCGTTCCGGCCGCTATTGCTGCGTCACTTTGCGTGCTGAATTTCCTGCTGGTCTGGAAGCTCTTCCCGGAGACCTTGGCGCCAGAGCGTCGGGCCGCGTCCGATGCCAAGCGTCCCTCCATCTTTGATCTCGCCACGGTTCGTTCTTCCGCCGTCCGCCGTACTTCATTCGCCAACCTCGTTTACCAGGTCGCCTTCACTGGCATGGAGAACACCATCGTGTTCCTGACCTTCGCGCTGTTCGTCTACAATCCGCGCGACAACGCTTGGCTCTTTCTTTTCAACGGAGCCTGCATGATCTTCGCCCAAGGCCTCGCCCGTCAGCTCGTCAAGCGACTGGGGCAGCGTAAGGTCATCATGCTGGGGATGCTGATCGCCTCCGTCGCCTTTTTCGTGGTCGCTTGGATTCCGCCGACGCTCGCTGCCGCTGGTGATGGCGCCGAGACGACCTTCTATCTTGGACTGGGCCTGATCTCCTTTGCGACGGGCCTGATCCTGCCGAGCGTGTCGGCTCTCGTCTCGCTCTACTCGGATGCTTCCGAGCAGGGCCGTAATCTCGGCATCCTGCGCTCGGCCGGCTCACTGGCGCGCGTCATCGGACCCGTCACCGCGGCGCTTTTATATTTCCACTTCGGTTCTCACTTCTGGGTCTACATCGGCGGTGCATTGCTGATGTTGCCCGCAATCTGGGTCGTCCGTGGTCTACCTGATCCGGAATCCGAACGGTTGAAGGCTTAACCTTTAGCCAAGGCTCGCCCGAGGGCGTCGCCGGCCCGGATGACGTGCATCAGGGAGATGCCGCCACGGAATGCCCCGTGGAAATGCAGTCCGGGGTGCGAGGCTTCGGCTTGGGTGAGCGCCTCTTCACGACGTCGTTGGCCCGCGTCGTATTGCGGGATGGCCCGGTCCCAGCGCTGAATCCACTCCTTACGCGGTGCCGCCTTGATGCCGAGCGTCGCGGCGAGTTCTTTGTCGACGATCTTGCTCAAGGCTTCGTCGGACAAGGCGGCCAGGTCGGGTCGGCGGGCGCCGCCGATAAAGCAGCAGAGCAGGGCGTGGCCTTCGGGGGCGCGGGCCGGCAGGACCGACGTGGGGAAGAGGCAGCCGAGGACATCGCGTTTCTCGGCCCCCGGTGTGAGATAGCCGAAGCCGTCTAGTGGATGCGGGATGTCGGCGAGGGCATAGCCACGGGCGACGACGGTCACGGCTGGCACGGAAGCGTTCTCCCAGTCGCGCAGCATGCGCGTCACGGATTCGTCGAAGGGCAGGGAGGCCCAGTGCCAATGGGGTGCGGTGACGATTAGGTGCTTAGCACAGGCGCCGTCCTCGATGCCTTCGGCGTTCCGCCAGGCGACGTTCCACCCTTTGGCGTCGCGTCGGATCTGCGTGGCGACGCTACGGAGACGCACATTTTCTTCTCCGATTGTCGCCGCCATTGCGTCAGCCATCTGCTGCATTCCGTGAGGAAATCCGACGACTTTACGCGTCACCTTGGGTGCGCGCCGCAGGCCACTGAGCACTGAGCCGTATTCCTGTTCGAGGGCGTGGATACGGGGGAAGCAGTCGGCCATCACCAGCTTCGCTGGGTCTCCCGCGTGGACGCCATTGACCACTGGATCCATGAGCATCGCGGCGGCCTCGGGGCCGAAGCGACGGGAGGCGAATCCCTCGACGGTCTCGCCCACTGGGCCGCCCTTCGTCCGGAAGGGTTCGGAGAGCAGGCGGAGTTTTCCGGACCAGCTCAGGAGGCTGGATGTGAGGATTGCGAGTGGGTTGCCGCCGAAGCCATGGAGTTTTCCGTGGGCGTAGATGAAGCGTTTGGCCGCCCGCATATCGGCAGTTTGCGTGGCCTCCGCCAAGCCGTATGCGGCGAGTAGTGCCTCGTCGCCTTCCCCTTCGAGTTGAAGGGTGTTGGGGCCAGTTTCCACCACCCACCCGCCTTCGCGGATCGTCCGGATGGATCCACCCACTCGGGCAGCTGGCTCGATGACTTTCACCTTCGCGCCGGCGCGCGTCATGGCGTGGGCGACCGCCAATCCGGCTGGTCCGGCTCCGAGTATGACTGCGTCGAGCACCATGGCCCCATTATCGAGGGCCAACGATAGGATTGGCAACCCTGCGTCCTTGCGACTGTCTATTCACCCATGAGGGCCTTGCTGCTTCTGTTTCTATCCGTCTCGT
Source organism: Opitutus sp. GAS368 (assembly GCA_945882655.1). Lineage (GTDB taxonomy): Bacteria > Verrucomicrobiota > Verrucomicrobiia > Opitutales > UBA953 > UBA953. The sequence goes on along the minus strand of CAMCWL010000030.1, from coordinate 5,326 downwards.
GCCTGGCGGACACCGTCACGATGAAGGACGGCACTTTCCTGAAAGGCCGTATCGAACGCATCGCCTCTGGCGTGCTTGAGATGCGTGTGCCGTCGCTCGGCGAGGCCAATGTGCAGCGCCTGCAGTTGGCGCTGGTCGAATCATTCGTCACAGAGGATGCCGTGCTGGTCAGTTCCGGCGGCGTGGTATCGCGCGGTCCAGCTAACGCTGCCGGCGGACTTGTGGCTTTACAAGGCGGGGTGGAGACCAGCCCGCTGGATGTCGCCTTGGAGCTATGGCGCGATCCGGCTCTGCGCCCCGCGGAGACCGCCGGGGATCGCCAATGGACCACGCAAGCCGACGTGGATATCTCAGGCCGGAACGGAGTCGTGATGGGGTCAGGCTTCAGTGCCGGCTTTTCCGCCAAGGGCGTGACCAAGGCTAACACCGTGATCGCAGGCGTGCGGCTTTTGCGCGCCGAGTCGGGTAATTTGGCTTCCGCCGATGACCTGCATGCCACGGTTTCCTATGAGACCAATCCTACGGACGTCGTCTTCTGGTACGCGCGTAGCGATACCGGTTATGATAATGCCCGCTTGATCGACTTCTTCTCCGTGAACGCGGCTGGTTGGGGCTTCCGCTTACATACCGACGCCAAGGGTAAGCTCGACGTGCGGCTCGGTCTGGCGCACCGCTTCGAGCAGTACGCTTCGCCAAGCCAATCATCCTTGTCGGCGCCTTCGGCGGATATCGGCCTGGTGTTCTCGCGCGAGCTCGGATGGGCGGTCTGGGATACCTCGCTTAATTTTGTACCCTCGTTCCTGACGACCGGCGACTTCTACGTCCGTCACGAGACGAGTTTCAATGTGTTGCGTAACGAAGGGCCGCTTTCTTTGAGGGTGGGGGTGTCCAACGACTTTAGGTCCAAACCCCTCCCCACCCAGGTGAAGACGGATACCGCGTATTTCCTGCGGACGACCTATGTGTGGAAGTGAGCAGGCTAGGTTTGTCTAAAAATAGACACATTTGCCTAAAAAAGCACAAAACCCCCTGTGAATGGTTCCCTATTGAACCGTGGCACGGTGGGTGCTTTGAAATTGTTGGTAATTAAACACCTTTTCCAATCCCCCAATCAATGAGTACCAACCCAGCCCGCCGCAACGCCATCGAGGCGATTGCTTCTCAGCCTCGCCTCCAGGGCAGCTTCGACTTCCGCAATGAGAAGATCGATCTGATCTACGGACAGAATGTCTTCTCCCTGGATAAGATGGAGAAGCGCCTCCCGAAGGATGTCTTCAAGTCCCTCAAGGCCAGCATCGAAGCCGGTATCAAGCTCGATGCTGCTGCGGCCGACGTCGTCGCTGCCGCCATCAAGGATTGGGCGCTCGAGTGTGGTGCTACGCACTACGCTCACGTTTTCTATCCGCTCACCGGCTTCACCGCCGAGAAGCACGACACCTTCTTCGAGCCTAACGGCAACGGCACCCTCGCCCAGTTCTCCGGCAAGGCGCTGATCCAGGCCGAACCCGACGCCTCCTCCTTCCCGAACGGCGGTCTCCGCTCCACCTTCGAAGCCCGTGGTTACACCGCTTGGGACGTCACCTCCCCGGCCTACATCTTCGACACCGAAAACGGTTCGACGCTCTGCATCCCGACCGCCTTCGTCTCTTGGAAGGGCGAAGCCCTCGACAAGAAGACCCCGCTCCTCCGCTCGATGGCTGCCGTCAACAAGGCCGCTACCCGCGTGCTCGCGCTCTTCGGTAAGAAGCACGGCTACATCTCCGCTTCGTGCGGCCCGGAGCAGGAGTACTTCCTGATCGACTCGCGCCTCTTCCATCTCCGTCCCGACCTCTACACCTGCGGTCGCTCCCTCTTCGGCGCCAAGCCGGCCAAGGGCCAGGAGTTCGAAGACCAGTACTTCGGCACCATCCCTGATCGCGTGCTCGCCTGCATGATGGAAACCGAACGCGAGTGCTTCAAACTCGGTATCCCGATCAAGACCCGCCACAACGAAGTCGCTCCGGCCCAGTACGAAGTGGCTCCGATCTACGAATCCGCCAACGTCGCGCATGACCACCAGATGCTCACGATGACGCTGCTCCGCCGCGTCGCCACCAAGCACGGTTTCGTCTGCCTCCTCGCTGAGAAGCCCTTCGCTGGCGTCAACGGCTCCGGTAAGCACGTCAACTGGTCCATCGGTGGTGCCGGCGTCGGCAACCTCCTCGAGCCTGGCCACAACCCGCACGAGAACGCCCAGTTCCTCACCTTCTGCGCCGCAGTGGTCCGTGCTGTCGATCTTCACCAGGGTCTGCTCCGCGCTTCCGTCGCTTCGGCCGGTAATGACCATCGCCTCGGCGCCAACGAAGCTCCTCCTGCCATCATCTCGATCTACCTGGGCGACATGCTCAACGAAGTCATCGAGCAGGTGAAGAAGAGCGGCTCTGCTTCGTCTTCCCGCAAGGGCGGTCACATGACCCTCGGCGTCGACACGCTGCCCGTCCTTCCGAAGGACGCCGGTGACCGTAACCGCACGAGCCCGTTCGCCTTCACCGGTAACAAGTTCGAGTTCCGCGCCGTGGGCTCCGCCTTCTCGGTCGCCGGCCCCCTGACCGTGCTCAACACGATCATGGCGGACTCGCTCGACAAGCTCGCTGACGAACTCGCCGCCGCGCTCAAGAAGAACTCCGACTTCAACTCCGCGCTCCAGAGCGTCCTCAAGGATATCCTCACCAAGCACGGCCGAATCATCTTCAACGGCAACGGCTACTCCGAAGAATGGCACAAGGAAGCCGCCAAGCGCGGCCTCAAGAACCTCCGTACGACCCCCGACGCTCTTCCGGAGATTGTCTCCAAGTCTTCGATTGAGGTCTTTGAACGCCAGGGCGTCCTCTCCAAGGCCGAACTCGAGTCCCGCGAAGAGATCTACACGCACTCTTACGTGCTCGCGATCAACACCGAGTCGAAGCTCGTCTCTGAAATCGCAAAGACCCTGCTCCTGCCGGCGGCCCTTAAGTTCGCCGCTGACCTGACCCCGGTCGAGAAGACCAAGTCCGGTGGCAAGCTCCGCAAGGCAGTCGTCAGCCTGGCCGACGAACTGGCCGCCGCCATCGACGCGCTGGATGCCGCCCGCGATGTCAGCAAGTCCGACACTCACGCCCAGGCCAAGCATTCCTGCGACAAGGTCCTCCCGGCCATGCTCAAGGTTCGTTCCGCCGCCGACTCCCTCGAGGAGATTGTCGCTGACGAATACTGGCCGCTGCCGTCCTACCAGGAGTTGCTGTTCCTCCGCTAAGCCTCACCGGCTTTGCCGAGACCAAGGGCCGAACCTCCGGGTTCGGCCCTTTTTGTGCCCCGGACGGGTAGGGGACCCCGCCAAAGCAGAAGGCCCGTCGCAAAGACGGGCCTTCGGGTGCTTGGGTCAGGACGGACGCTTAGGCGTTGTCCCACTTCTTGCGCAGGTAGGCGCCGAAGTTCTTGACCTTCTTCTTGCGACGACGGCGTTCGGCCGGCTTCTCGAAGCCTCGCTTGGCGCGGGCGTCCTTGATGATGCCCTCGCGGTCGATCTTCTTCTTGAGGCGGCGGAGAGCCTTGTCGACGGTCTCGCCTTTGCGAATCTTGATTTCTACGGACATGTGAGCGTTTGGAGGGTCGAAAGAACAAGGGGGGAGGCCTTTCGTCAACCCCGAATCCAAGGGTATTTAAAGCCGTGAATAAGTGGGCCTTCCGGAGGGCACTAGACGCTTGCGGCGGGGGTAGGGCAGGGCAATCGTGCGGTTCACCCCTCGATGTACCTCAAGGAAATCGTCGCCAACGGATTCAAAAGCTTCGCCGACCGGACCCGCATTGAGCTCCGTCCCGGGGTCACGGCTGTGGTCGGACCCAATGGCTGCGGCAAGTCCAACATCGTCGACGCCATCCGCTGGGTCCTAGGCGAACAGTCCGCCAAGTCCCTCCGCGCCCCGGCGATGCAGGACGTCATCTTCGCTGGCACCGACCGCCGTAAGCCCCTCCCGCAGTGCGAGGTCGAGCTGATCTTCGCCGATTGCGAAAAGGAACTGGGCACGGCCTTCGCCGAAGTCTCGGTCATGCGTCGCCTTCACCGCGAAGGCGCCAGCGACTATTTCATCAACGGCAAGCCGTCCCGCCTGAAGGACATCCAGCGTCTGTTCATGGACACCGGCATCGGTCGCATGTCCTATTCGTTCATGGTGCAGGGGCAGATCGACCAGATTCTTTCCGCCAATCCGGCTGAACGCCGCTACCTCTTCGAAGAAGCCGCCGGCATCACCCGCTACAAGGCCCAACGTCGCGAAGCCCTCAATAAGCTCGGCGGCGTCGACACCAATCTCGCGCGCATCACCGACGTCGTCAGCGAAGTCGGCCGTCAGATCGCCACGCTCCGCCGTCAGGCCGCCAAGGCGCTCCGCTTCCGTCGCCTGCGTCACCGCTTCACGCACCTCGACCTTGCTTGGCATGCCAAGCAGTTCGGCGACCGTCGCGCTCAGGTCACCGCGCTCGAGACCGATGCCGCCGCCTGTCGCACCGAAGTCGCCGCGCTGACCGACGGTCTCCGCGATCGCGAGGCTGCGCTGCTTCAGATGCGCGCCCGTCGCACCGAACTGGCCGAGCAGGTCCAGCTCGCCCAGCAGGCCCTTTTCGAACTCCGCACCGCCCGTGAGAACGCCGAGAACGAGGCCCGCACTTCCGATCTTCGCTCGGACGACCTTTCCTCCCGTCTCGGTGAAGTCCGCCGCGAAGCCCAGGAAACTGAGCTCTCGCTCGCCGAATACGAGATGCGTCTCCGCGGTAGCTCCGACGCCAAGTCGACCGCCGCCGGTTCCGTTTCGGCCACCGACGCCGCCTACCGCGAGAAGACCGCGCAGGTCGAAGAAGTCGCCCGCCAGGTCGTTGAGGCTGAAAACCTCCTCCGCCGCGCCCGCCAAGACATCCTGATCGCCGAAGGCGAGATGACCCGCGCCCGCGGCGACGTCACCAATCTCGAAGTCGATCTCCGTGGTTACCAGTCTCGACACGTTGATCTCTCCGCTTCCCTCAGTCAGGCGAAGCAGGAGCGCGAAGCGCTCGAACGCCGCGTCACCGAGTGCGGCGCCGTCGTCACGACGCGCCACGGCGAACTCCAGACCGCCCGCACGGCCGAACAGGAAGCGACCGAGAAAGGCCGCGACCTGCTCAACGATTTCCGCGCGCTCCAGCAGACGATTTCCGAACAGGACCGCAAGGTCGCCAAGCTTTCCGCCCAACTCGGCTTGCTCGAGCAGATGCAGTCCCGCCTCGAAGGCTTCTCCGAGGCCGCCAAGGCCGTCCTCCGCGGCGAATTCTCCGAAGA
>CAMCWL010000029.1 GCA_945882655.1 Opitutus sp. GAS368 | reverse complement strand
GCCTTCGGGGCGTGGTGGGGCAGACCCGAGCGCATGCCGGAGCCGGCGGCCGTGAGACGCCCCATCGCGCCGTCGGCGATGAGGGAGGCGAGGGCGATCTTACCGACGCCGACACCGCAATCCTGGAAGAAGTGGCGACGGGTGATGTTTGGATTCATAACTTTTAAAGTAGGCTAAGTTCTTGGTTAAGAAACAAGGGCTAGGGGGTTGAGCGGGATTTTTGGATGTGTTAGCTAGGCTAAGAACGAAGAACAAAGAACTACGAACATTGCATCTTCGTTTGTTCGTCAAGGATGCACGATGCTTTCGTCGAGGTTAAGGGCGGCGCGCGCGACGGCGGTCCAGAGGTCTTTCTCGGCGACCTTGCGGGCCCGTTGGGCGGCCACGAAAGTCTTCATGGTGGCCAGTTCGTCGGCGGCGGGAGGTCGGGTGACGCAGCGGCGGAGTACGAAGGTGATGCGTGCTTCATCGTCCGTGGCAGTCGCCATGGCTTTTGCCCCTAGGGCACGCGCAGCTTCCATGAACATCTCGTCATTGAGGAGTGTGAGGGCCTGGAGTGGGCTATTGGAGACGTCGCGGCGGGCGATGCAGGATTCACCGGTCGGTCCGTCGAAGGTCGTGGCCATCGCGAACGGAGCGGTGCGCTTGATGAAGGTGTAGAGTGAGCGGCGGGTGCGGTCTTCGCCCTCGCTGGTCTTCCATTCGATGCGGCCATAGGTACCTTCACTGGTCACGCTGGCGGGTTGAGGGGGGAAGACGCCCGGGCCGCCCATCTTGGAGGAAAGTAGTCCCGCCGCCTGGAGCGCACCGTCACGGACGAGTTCGGAGTCGAGCCGGAAGCGGCTGCCGCGAGCAAGCAGGAGATTCTCACGATCCTTCTCGGCAAGCTCACGCGTGACGATGGAGGACTGGCGATACGTGCCGCTGGTGACAATGAGGCGATGGAGTTTCTTCATCGACCAGCCGGACTTCACGAAGTCGACGGCGAGCCAGTCGAGTAGCTCGGGGTGCGTGGGCGGCTGGCTCTGGTAGCCAAAGTCTTCGAGCAGGCGCACGAAGCCGTTGCCGAAGAACGCCTGCCACTGGCGATTGACCGCAACGCGGGCGGTGAGCGGGTTCTCCGGAGCGAAGAGCCAGCGGGCGAACGTCAGGCGGTTGGCCGGGGCATCCTTAGGGAGGGCAGGGAGGAAGGCTGGCACCGCGGGCGGGACGGCTTGCTTGGGGCTGAGGTATTCGCCGCGGTGGTGGAGGAAGGTCGGACGCGGGTGGGCAGCGGGGCGTTCGCGCATCACGAGCGTGGCTTGGCCGCGCGGGACCTGCTTGCGGAGGTTGGCGAGGGCCTTGGAGTGGACGGCCAACTCGGGTGCGCTCTCGAGGAAGCGTTGGCGGATCTTGGCTTGGTCATGCGGGGCGGCGCCGGCGAGCATGGCTTCGACCTCGGCGGGATGGCCCGTGGCGGTGGCCTGCGCGTCGGTGGTCACGGAGATCCGGAAATGTCCGACCGGGGCGGCGTAATGCTTTTCGAACAGCATCTTGAGTGCCCAGCCGGCGGAGAGGTCGGTGGGCTTGTCGAAATGGAAGACCGCGACGTGATTCTGGCCGAGGCCGCCGAGCACCTGCCAGCCGCTGGACATCTCGCCGTCGAGCGCGGCCGAGGCGTTGTTCTTCTTACGGTTCGCCTTGGCCTTGGCAGCCTTTGCTTTGGCCGCGGCCTTGGCCGGCGTCTTGGCGGCAACCTGAGGGCCGGCGGCAGCATCGCTGATGCGATCCTCTTCTTCATCGTTGGTCGCGTTGGCGTCGTCGAGCGTCAGTCGACGGTCGCCTTGCCAGGCTTGGAATTCGCTGAGGAAGAAGCCGCCGAGCGGGCCTTCGTAGTTCGTGAGGCCGGGGCCGTCGTTGGGGAGGGAGGGGTGGGGCGCGACTTCGATACGGATGGCGACGGCGCCTTTAATGGCACGATCGAAGTTTAGGTCGTAGACATCGCTCTTAGTGATGTCGCCGCCGCCGAGGATGAAGCCGTCAGGCTGCACGTCGAGCGTCGGCATCGTGGTCTTCATTTTGCTCGGGCGGAGGGTTTCCCATTTCGAGGCGCGCTGGCTTTCGGTGTTCAACCATTCGCCCAAACGCTTCTCGACGGCCGCGGCGCCTCCGGGGAACTTACCTTCGAGAGAATCTTCCGCCGCGCGGATCTTCTTGGCGTGATCGGCTTGGCGCTGCGCGAGGTCGGCGGGCGGGATATGATAGGTCGGCTCGTCGGCGTTGTTGAGCAACGCCATGAAGGAGAAGTAATCGGTGTGCAGGATCGGGTCGTATTTATGCGTGTGGCACTGCGCGCAGTTCATGGTCAGGCCCATCCAGGTGGCGCCGGTGGCGCCGACGCGGTCGACCATGGCGTAGTAGCGGTATTCGTTCGGGTCGGCGCCGCCTTCCTCGTTGAGCATCGTGTTACGATGGAAGCCTGTGGCGATAAGGTCGTCGGGCGTGGCGCCGGGAAGGAGGTCGCCGGCGAGCTGCTTGATGCTGAACTGGTCGTAGGGGAGGTCGGCGTTGAGGGCTTTCACGACCCAGTCGCGATAGGGCCAGATTTGGCGCGGGCGGTCTTTCTCGAAGCCGTTGGTGTCGGCATAGCGGGCGAGGTCGAGCCAGCGGCGGGCCCAGCGCTCACCATAGCGGGGCGAAGCCAGCAGGCGATCGACGAGCTTCTCGTAGGCGTCAGGAGATTTATCGTTTACGAAAGCGTCGGCTTCCTCGGGCGTGGGTGGGACGCCAGTGAGGTCGAGGGTGACGCGGCGCACGAGCACGTAGCGATCGGCTTCGGGCGAAGGCTTTAGTCCGGCCTTATCGAGGCGAGCGCGGACAAACGCATCGATGGGATGAACGCCACTCTGCGGAAGGGGTGCCTGCTTCGGTGCGAAGAACGCCCAATGGTCCTGATACTTACCGCCCTCGGCAATCCAGGCGCGGAGGATGGCCTTATCCTTGGCGGATATCGGCTTCTTCGTTTCGGGCGGCGGCATGACGTCGTCCGGGTCGTCGGAAAAGATGCGGTGGACGACTTCGCTCTTGTCGGGCTGACCGGCGACGATGGCGAATTCGCCCGACTTGCCTTTACCGTGGGCTGATTCCGGGAGGTCGAGGCGGAGTTTACCTTTACGCGAATGGTCGTCCATGCCGTGGCAAGCGAAGCAATGCTGGGCGAGGATCGGGCGGACTTCTTGGTTGAAGTCGACGGCGAGGAGGCGCGTGGCGGCGACCAGAAGCAGGGTTGCGGACGAAAGTCGGAGCATGGGGCTGAGGGGGCGCCGGGCGGGGTGCGTCCGGATGACCATAAGACAGTCAAGACCGCCCGGGGTTGCGAGCAATTTGGCGTAGGGTTTTTTGTTCACGGTTGCGACATCCCTAAGGCTGGATAGACCTGCTCTTCGGTGCGCCCCTTCGCCTCCATTTTCCTTCTTATGGTTTCCAGCCTTTTGGCTGCGGAGGCCCCGAAGTCTTTACTGTCGCCAGCGGAGGGCCTCAATGAATGGAAGGGGAAAAGGGAAGGGTTAATCGCTCGTTGGGAGCAGGCGCTCGGTGCACCGATGAAGTCCAGTCACTTGGAGGTCAATCAAGTCGAGGTCTTCATGACGCCCGAGTTCAAGGGCACGGTATTGCGCCAGCGTACTGGGGCAGAGTCTTGGCAGCGCATCCTGCTCATGGAGCCCCTTAAGTTGAAGGGACGCACCGCGGGCGTCGTCGTGCCGTTCTATGATCCAGACCGGATGTGCGGTTACGATCTCAAGACGAAGGTGAAGCTTGGTCCGGAACGGAACACGGCTTTGTTCGGGCTCCATCTCGTGCAGCAGGGTTACGTCGTCGCTGCGGTCGAGGCTTATCCTTTTAACCTACTCACTCCGGCCGAGCAGGTCGCGAGTAAGGGCGGGATGGGCGTCTGGCGTGACGCCGCCGCAAAACTCGCGAAGCAGCACCCGCAGTGGACGGGCATGGGTAAGCTGACTTACGACACGCGTCTCGCCGCCGATGCCTTGCAGTTTCATGAAGGGGTCGATCCGACACGTATCGCAGTGATGGGCCATTCGCTCGGCGGCAAGATGGCCTTCTATGCGGGCTGTCTGGATCCGCGATTCAAGGCGGTCGTCGCGAGTGACTTTGGTATCGCGTGGGATTCGACCAACTGGGGTGACGCCTGGTATTTCGGCTCCAAGCTCAAGGCAATGCGCGCGGATGGGCTGTCGCATGAGCAGCTGCTCGCCTCTGCCGCGCCGACGTCCTTCTTCCTCATTGCCGGGCAATACGACAGCCAGGCTGCCAGCGGACCGATCCTAGATGCGGCGCGCAAGGTGCACCTGCTCTACGGCAAGGACGACTCTATCGAGATGTTTGACCATCACACCGGACACCAGCCCACCTGGCCGTCCTTGAAGGCCGCCTATGTCTGGCTGGCTCGGCGGATGGACATGCCCGCGCCTGATTTCGCGTATCTCGACCAGTTGGCCCGCGAACAAGCGAAGTCCTCCAAGTAGGCGCTCACTTCTTTTTCTTCTTCGCGCCGGCTTTTCCGGCTTCCGCGCCGAGCGCCGGACCGTTGTCGGCCGGCAGGGCGCGATGCCAGGCGAGCACCGCGGCCGTGAGGCGCGCGACGACCGCCGGTTCGCGGGCCGAGAGGTCGGTCGTCTCACCTTGATCCTTGGCGAGGTCGTAGAGGAGCGGCTTCGAGCCGTCATATTCGCACAGCAGTTTCCAATCGCCTTCGCGGACGGCGAGGTCGGGCTGTGGAACCGCCAGGGCGGGGAGCCAGACCTTTCGTTCCGGCGGACGGCGCCAGAAGATCGCGCCTGGATGCGATGCTGGGGCGCGTCCGAGTAGCGTTGACGATAGATTCGCCCCATCGAGCCCCACGGGCGACTTCGTCCCGGCGAGATGGGCCAGCGAGGGCGCGAGATCCATCGCGGCAAAGACCGAAGCAGCATCGAGGGTGCCGACCTTGGCTTTGTCCATGAGTCCGGGCGCCCAGACGACGAGCGAGGAGCGGAGGCCGCCTTCGAAGAGTTGGGATTTTTTACCGCGGAACGGGCCTGCGCTGCCGGCGCCAGGTTCGGGTCCGTTATCGGAGCAGATCACGAAGACCGTGTTATCGCGTAAGGCGGCATCGCCGCGGATGCGGTCGAAGAGGCGTCCGAGCTGTCGGTCCATCTCCTCTAGCACGGCGAGGTAGATCCGGTGTTTCTCTGGCGACCATTTCTCGAGCGGAGGGAAGTAGGGGCTGTGGACGTCGTCGGGCCAGAGATCGACGTAGAACGGCTGCTGCTTGGACGCGGCTTGGTCGATGAACTTCAGGGCCGCGTCGGCGAAGCCGGCGGTGATGTCGGTGCGGTTCATCCAGGTGACCGGGCCCCCAAGGCGTTCGGCGTCGGCCCAGATCTTCTTCGGTTCCTTGTCGCCGGGCTTGAGCGTGAGCGGGAGGAGCTTAGGTCCCATCCCTTCAAAATTGGTCAGCGAGACGTCATAACCGTAGGCCGTGATCGCGGGGGCATCGTCGACGTCGCGTTGGCCGCCGAGGTGCCACTTTCCAAAATGCCCCGTTGCGTAGCCGATGTCCTTCAGCGTGCGGGCGAGCGTCGGGGCCTTTAGGTCGAGCCACTGCGCGTTGCCGTTACGGTTGTTATCGGCGCGGTTACCGAGGAACGAGTTGATGCGCCAGCGCTGCGGGTATTGGCCTGTCACGAACGCGCAGCGGGAAGGGGAGCAGATGGGCGAGTTGACGTAGAACTGGGAGAAGCGGAGACCTTCGGCCGCCAGCCGGTCGATGTTAGGCGTCTTTGCTTCCTTGTTACCGAAGCACGAGAAGTCGCCCCAGCCCATGTCGTCAATGAGCACGAAGACGAAGTTAGGCTGGCGGTCTGCTTGGGCGCAAAGGCTGAAGCAAAGCCAAGAAATGAGCAGGGCGTAACGCATGGGGCAGGGAGGGCTTACCCCTGACGCTCTAAGTTGTCAAAAGGCTTAACGCCAGAGCGGTTCGGCCTGCGTCTTGCTCCACGCTTCCCATCGAGCAATCAGGGTCTTGGTCAACTCTTGGTGGCTCGCGGACACTTCCCTCTTTTCGGAAGGGTCAGCTTCCAGGTCGTAGAGTTCCCAGCGGGGGCCACCCTTGAAGAGTTTCCACTTCCCGGATCGCAAGGCGCCACTCTTGCCGACGCGCCAGAAGAGCGTCTCGTGGAGGGGGCCGACGTCAGGATTCACGAAGAGTTTGCGCAGGTCTTTGCCGTCGGCATCGGCCGGAGTCGCGACGCCGGCGGCGGCGAGTGCCATGGCGGTGAGGTCGGTGGAGATGACGGGTGTCTTGATGACCGTTCCGGGCTTCGTCACGCCGGGCCAAGTCACCGTAAAGGGCACGCGGATACCGCCTTCGAGCAGCTGGCCTTTTTCGCCGCGGAGGGGATGGTTGCTGGAGGTGAGCTCACGCGTGGGGCCGCCGTTGTCGCTGAGGAAGACGATGATCGTGTTCTCGGTCTGCCCATTGGCGTCGAGCTTGGCCATGAGTTTGCCCACGGATTCGTCGAGGTGCGTGAGCATCGCGGCGAAGATACGCCGCTGTACGTCGGGGATATCCTTGAAGCGAGCCATGTGGGCGTCGGTTCCCTGCATCGGGCTGTGGACTGCGTTGTAAGCGAGATAGAGGAAGAAAGGTTTCTCTTTCGTGCGGTCGAAGAAGTCCATCGCCTCGTGCGTGAACGCATCCGTGAGGTTGCGAGGTTCCTCGATGGCTTGGTCGCCGCGCATCATCGGGTTGTCTTTGTTGTATTCCGGTTCGTCGGACTTCAGGTGGTCGCTCTCGATCAGGCGGCCATCTGGCGAGGTCCAGCGCCCCATAGCGCCATCAGGCAAGTTCTTCCGGCGTAGCCAGGTGGTATTGCCCTTGCCGATTGCGGGCTCGAAGTAGCGGCCTTCGTGGAGGAAGCCGAAGAAGTCAGCGAAGCCTCGCTGTTGCGGGTGGAAGGGGGCGGTGCCGCCCAGATGCCATTTGCCGACCAGACCCGTGTGATACCCCGCGGTGCGCAGGCGATCGGCGATGGTCGGTACGCCGACGGGTAGGCCGATGCCAGGCTCCAGGTTCTTGCTGCCAATCGGATTGAATTCGAAACCAAAGCTCGTCTGGTAACGGCCGGTCAGCAGGGCGGCGCGAGAGGCGGCGCAGAAAGGAGCGGTGACGTAGCCATCCGTGAAGCGTGCGCCCTTCGCGATGAGCCGATCGATGTTCGGCGTCGGGATGCCGTTGCCACCATAGCAACCCAACTCTCGGTAGCCGAGGTCATCTGGGACGATGAACAAGACGTTGGGCTTCTTCGTTTCCGCCGCCAGGAGCGGTGCTAAGGAAGTGAGCAACAGGCTGAAGAAGGTGAGTGGCTTCATCGGGATACGAGCCGACACTATCGACGTAGGTCCTCGCTTTGCTACGCTTTATTCAGGCGCGCAGGTTCTGATTTTCGGCAATTGGCAGGGGGCAGATTCTCAGCGCTTCACCGGCAGCCACTGCACGGCGTCGACGATCACGTGTCCGTCGGTGCCGACGTTGGAGATCTCGACCCAGCCGGCCTGACCGGCGCTGAATTCGAAGGTGCCGACGACGTGGAAGAGGCCGTCGACGGCGGGCTTGAGCTTCTGGTTCACGAGGACCTTGGTCTCGCCGTTGGCATGGCGGATCGTCACCGGGACGTTCGTGGCACGATTGCCGTTGATGCTGTAGGAGACTGCGACGCGGTTGGAGCCGGCGGCGGGGAGGGTGGGGACGTAGCGGGCCGTCATGGCACCTTTCTCGGCGTTGCCATCGTGGCGATAGCCATCGCCGACATAGCCAGGGCTCGTGTGACCGGTTGAATCGAAGCCTTTGAGCGCAGCTGCGGTGTCATCGATCACGATGCCCGGCAGTTTTGCCTTGTCGACGCCGTGGCCGGCTGCGGCGGTCGTCACGAAGTCGAGCATCTGGCCGTTGGCGAGGAGGCGTTCCTTGAGTGCGCCGTAATCGATGGCCTGCACGGAGGTATTGCCTTCGATGGCGAGGCCGGCGGCGGTGGCGGCAGACTGACCCATGACCATGAAGACGGGCTCCATGCGGATCGAGCCGTAGGCGATGTGGCTGGCGCTCAGGCAGACCGGCACGAGCAGGTTGGTGCATTCGGAGGCGCGCGGGCGGATGCTCCGGTAGCTGACGGGGTAGGGTTTGCTACCGACTTGGATGTCGCCCTCGTTGCGCACAAAACCTTCCTTGGTCACGAAGCGCTGGATGTGGTGCGAGTCCATCTGGTAGGCGCCCATGCCGACGGAGTCCTCGATGACTTCGACGCGGCGGCAGTTCTTCTCGGACATCACGTAGTCGGCGACCATGCGGCGGGCTTCGCGGACGTAGAGCTGGCGGGGCCAGTTGCCGTTGTCGTTGAACTCATCCTTCGCGAGGCCGAGCTTTTGGAAGGCCAGGCGCATCTTCTCGGGCACACGCGGGTGAAAAGCGTAGGTCCACATCAGGCCCTTCTGCCAGTCTTCGTGGGCCTGCCAGATCTTGGCGCGGGTGGCGTAATCGGCATCAGCGTAATCCCAATTCTGGCCGATGAAGTCGGTGCTGATCGCGAAGTTATTGTTCGTATCCGTCTTGCGGTTGGGCATCGGCGTCGGGGCCCAGGAGATGCGGTCTTCGCCGGCTTCGACGTTACGGAGCGCCAGCTCATACCAGCGCTCGTCGTAGTTCGCCGGCTTTTCCCAGTCGCGACGGTTCTCCGGCACGTCGGTCGTGCACATGCGGAAGTTGTAGGCCTGGATTTTGCGGTCGCCGGAGCCATCGGGACCGGGGATTTCTTTTTCAATGCCGGGTAGCAGTCCGCTGGTAGGGTCGCCTTTCTTGACGTAAGGGTCGACCTCGACCTTGAACTGGTGGGACTTCGCATGCCCGACCTGCACGCCGTTGAGCGTCTCGCCGTAGGTGGCGTTAGCTTCGCGGCCGACATGGTAGCTGACGCCGGCTTTGGCCATCAGGTCACCTTCGTAGGTCGCGTCGATAAACATCTTACCGGAAAACTCGCGTCCGCTCTCCATGACGATCTTCACGATGCGCGTGCCGTCCTTGACCACGCCCTTCTTGAGGTCGAGACGTTCGCCAAAGACAACCGTCACCTTATCGCCGGCGGCCTTGAGCATCCGGTCGTAGATGGCGGAGGCCACGTGGGGCTCGAAGGTCCACATCGTGCCCTCGTCGGCGGCGTTACCGTGAGGGCGCTTGGAGAAGTAGGCCTCACGGGTCTGATGGACCCACTTCTTCTCGTCCGCGTAATGCGTACCGATGGCCGTGTAGAATTCGCGGGAGAGACCGCCGATCGCCTTCTTGTTGCCGATGTCGGTGGCGCCGAGTCCGCCGGTAGTCAGGCCACCGAGGAACTTGGTCGGCTCGATGAGTACCGCTGTGCGGCCTTCGCGGGCCGCCTGGATGGCCGCGGTGATGCCGCCGGAGGTACCGCCGTAGATGATAATGTCCTGGGCGGGGAGGGCGGCGGTCAGGCCGAGGAGGGACAGCAGCAGGGTGCGCATGGGGATGCGCTGATGTCAGCAGGTCCCGCTGGCCCTGCAATCCCGTTCCTTAAGAGCGGAGCCCGCGCAGGGTGCCGGTGCTGGTGGCGAACTTATCGGCCTCGACCCCGAGACTCTGGAGCATGCTGACGTAGAGATTGGCCAAGGGGGTGTTGTTGACGGTGTCGAAGCTTAGGTGCTGGCCGTGGCGGAAGCCGCCCCCAGCGAGGATGAGCGGCAGGTTCTGGTTGCTGTGCGAGTTGGCGTTGCCGAGGCAGCTACCGTAGAGGACCTGGGTGCGATCGAGGAGGTTGCCGCCGGTCTCGCGGGTGTCGCGGAAGCTAGAGAGCATCTCGCCGAAGACGGCTAGTTGGGCTTCCTCGATCTTACGGAGCTCGGCGATCTTGTCCGGCTCGTTGCCGTGGTGCGTGAGGCCGTGGGTCTCGTTCTTTACGCCGGGCACGTGCGGTACGACGGAGAAGGTGCTGAGCGAAAGCGTGACGACGCGGGTGCTGTCGGTCTGGAGCGCTAGGCGGACGAGGTCGAACATCAGGCGCGAGCGGGCGACGACCTCATTGGCGTCGGCGATGTCCTTGGGCATCGGATAATCGACCTTCGGCTTGGGGCGGTTCTCCCAGGCGATGCTGCGTTCGAGGCGTCCTTCGAGCTCGCGCACGCTCTGGAAGTATTGGTCGAGACGGGCGCGGTCCTGCGGGTCGGAGCTCTTTTCGAGTCGCTTGGCCTTGTCGAGGATCAGGTCAAGCACGCTGCCGCCGGCCTGGATGCGACGCATCGTGGCGGCTTTCTCTTCGGGCGTGCCGGCGACGAAGAGCTTCCGGTAGAGCCGTTCGGCGCTGGCCTCGGATGGAAGGGTGACGCCGGAGCGGGAGACGGCCACGGAATCGGCATAATGTTCGCCTTGACGGACCGCCACGGCGAGCGAGGCGAAACGGGTATCTGCGCCGATCTTCTCAGCGACGAGTTGGTCGAGCGAAACGCTATTGCGGAAGGTCGGCTGACCCGGATGCGGCGCACCGGAGAGGAAGCACTGGCCAGCGTGGTGATTGCCATCGACGCCGGGGTGGGAGAGTCCCGCAAACGTGGTGAACTGGTCGCGCTGTTTCGCTAGCAGGTCGAGGTAGGGGCTCGTGGTCTCGCCGGCCTTAGGAAAGAAAAAGGCGGGCATCATGCCCAAGGGCACGTGGATGGCCAGCAGGCGCTTGGGCGGAGCCTTCTCCGCGGCTTTGGCGAGGGCTGGCAAGGCCAGACAGGCGCCGGCAGCGAAGAGGAAGTCACGTCGGTTCATGGTCAGCGAGAAGTGGGAAGGAAGAGCGGGCTTTGGGCGAGCGCGTGGAGGAGCGAGCGCAGTCCGTAGCCGTTTGCCTTCGTTTGCGCGACGATCCGGCGGATCTCGGCCCGGTCGGCGAAGCTGATTTCCGTGCCTGTGGCGTAGCGGGCGAGGTGCGCCACGAACGCGCGGGCGAGTTTCTCATCGTCGGACGCGAGCAGTTCGACGAACGTGGCCGTGTCGCGGAAGGCGCGGCCGTCACGTAGTTCGCCGGAGGCGTCGACCGTCGGGCCGAGCTTATATTCAACCTTCCAGTCGGTGTGACCCTTTTCGGGCGGCAGGTCGCCCTGGCCGTTGGAGCGATAACGCGAACGCAGCCCGCCGACCGGGTCGAAGGCTTCGAGGGCGAAGCCTGGCGCGTCGATCTTGGCGTGGCAGGCGGCGCAGTTCGGGTCGGAGCGGTGCTTGGTCAGCTGTTCGCGGATCGTCGTCGTACCGCGGGTATCAGGGTCGACGGCGGAGATGCCCGGCGGCGGCGGCGGGGCGGGGTCGTTCTGGAGTCGATCGGAGACCCAGACGCCACGTTTGACGGGGGAGGTCGTCGTGCCGTTCGCGGTCAGCTTATGGATCGCGGCTTGGCCGAGCAGGCCACCGCGCAAGCTTTCTGAGGGAAGGGGTACCTTGCGTTGCTCGACGCCCGTGACGCCCGTGATGCCATAGTGTTCGGCGAGACGCTGGGTGAGCATGGCGAAGCCGGGCTTCAGCAACGAACGGGCCGGGAGGTCCTTGGTGATGAGTTCACGGAGGAAGGCGGGGGTCTCTTCAGCGACGCCTTGGCCAAGCAGGAAGCGGTATTCCGGGAAGAGCAAGGGGTCGGGATTGGTCTCGTCGAGCCGGCCGAGTTCGAGCCACTGGCGTGCGAAGTCCTGGGTGAAGCGTTCACCACGTGGGTCGGAGAGCAAGCGGTCGATCTGGGCGCGGAGGATTTCCGGACGCTGGAGCGAACGGTCGCGGGCCGCGGTGAGGAGGGCTTCATCCGGCGGGCCATTCCAAAGCCAATAGGAGAGGCGAGCGGCGAGGGCCGTGTCGTCGGAAGGTGCCGGGAGGAAGAGGAATTCCGGCGAGGTCAGCACGGCGACGTACACCCGGCGCATGGCGTCCTCGAAGCAATCCTTGGCGTCGAGCCGTGTCTGCAGGAGTTTCAGATAAGGTTCGATTTCCGATGCGGTCACGTCGCGGCGAAACGCGCGTGGAAGGAAGTCGGCGAGGAGTTTGCGAGCGTCTTCGAGGGGCTGGTCGGAACTGACCGTCTCGAGCTTCGGCGTGCGCTCGGCCGGCGTCAGATCGAGGTGCATGCTCGGCAGGTAGCCGCCGATGCTCCTGATCTTATCGCGTCGAGGCGGGATGATGTCGCTTCCGGCGTCGAACGGCTTGATCGGAAGCTGGCCAAAGAGGCGCGCATGGCTCACCGGCGGCCAGACCGGGTTGAGGGGGCCTTCGATTTCGAACCAGTCGAGGGCGACGCCGGGGCCGACATGTTTGGCGGCGCGTCCGGCGACCTGTCCGATGCGCAATCCGTTCCACGGCACCGACACCGGGTCGAAGACGATGGATTCATGGGCGTCGAGCCAGGTGACGATCTCGCCTTCCTTTGATTCCATGGACGGAGCCGTGAACGCGGAGAGGAGTCGGCCGCCTTCTTGCTGTTTACCTTCTTCGTGGGCGCGCAGGACCGCGGCTTGGGGTGCGTCGCAGGGATTCGGCTTACCGTTCGCCCAGCGGAAGCCCCAGACCGACAGTCGCAGGCGATAATTACCTGCGAAGATCGGTGAGACGTTCATCGCGGCCTCATAGCCGGCGAGGTTGGGGTTGAGCAGGCCGACGGCGCTCTGGCTCTTGGCGACCGCCGGGCTCTTGACCAAGGCGCCACGTTCCTTGAGGTCGGGGCCTTCGAAGCCGACGTGGCCCTTCTTATTCTCGTGGCCGCCGCGGACGGGCAGGGCGGGGTCCGGCTGCTTGTCCTTGAGTAGGACATATTGTCCGTGGGAGAGATTGGCGCCAAACTTGAACAGTCCCGCTGGGTAGATGCGCTTCTGGTAGACCCGGGGGGCGGTGCTCTGCGTGGCGATGGCGATATCGAGGGCTTTCTCAATCGCTTCTTGGTAGGCGGCGAGATGGCCGGGTGAGAGGTCGAGTCCGCTGGCGATCTTATCGTAGCCCGACACGCGTCCGTCGGCCAGGAGCATCCCCGTGATATCCAGACGAGGCAGGGCCAGTAGGTCCTTGAGTGAGTTCTCGAACTCCTGACGCGTTAGGCGACGGAGCTGGATTCCTGCTGGATGGGCGGCGGTCGAGGCCACGGTCAAGCGGGTGTCGAGTTCGGCGACGAAGGCGTTTCTTTCGGTCGTGGTCGGCTGCGTCTTTTTCTTAGCTGGCGGCATCTCGCCATCGGCGACGGCGTCGTGGATCTTGATCCAGTGTTCGAGCTGCTGCTTTTCCGAACCAAGTGATTCGAGGTCGAGCCCGCCTTTCTTCGTCTCCTTGTCGTGGCACTCGAAGCAATGCTTCTCCAGGAACGCCCGCGGCTCCGCCGCCGTCGCCAGGGCGACCGCAAACAGGGTGACGATAGAAAGGAGCCGCTTCATTTCGTGGTTCGGTCGCGCATCGCTCTCAGGGCGTGCTCCTGATTGGCTTCGTTGATCCGATGGATGATGCCGGCCTTGGTTTCCTGCAGGACGACGTATTCCACGCGGGTGTCGAATGGCCCTAAGGGAAACAAGCCGACGCGGCTGACTTCGACATCCACGGTTAAAGCATCGGCCGGAATATCGTCCCCGTTCGGCCACGCCCCCGCCTTCTTTCCGTCGCGCGTGAATGCGACGGGCACTTTGGCTTCGATCTTGCCGAATTGATAGAACGGCAGCCATGCGGTGAGCGGAAGCTTGTACTCGATGGCGCCTAGTTCCGCGACGAGGTGCCTTGCCTTTGCCGACGCTGGGTCCGGCTTGACGGGCATCGGGCAGGCAGGCCCGTCGCAGAGGAGCAACGAGCCACCCAGATGAATGATAAGCCGGTCTCCTTGGCTGATCTTATAGGTGGCGATCGGCGCCTCCGCGTGGAAGGAACTTGTAGGGAACATGATACCCGTCTGCTTCGGATGCGGCCCGAAGCTGAGGGTCGCGAGCAGGGCGGTGCCGAGGAGGATGGTGGGTAGGTGCTTCATTCCTCAGCGTTTGGACGTAGCTTCCAGCAGGGGCTTCAGGCGGGCCGCGTAGGCCGCATAGCCCTCGGGGGAGAGGTGGATGTTATCGGGTGTGTAGAGCGCTTTCTTGATCGTGCCGTCCGGATTCAGGAAATCCGCCGTCAGGTCGAGCACGCGGATCTTCGGGTCAGCCCCGAGGTTCAGTTTCTCAATCTCGGCGTTGGTCAGCAGGATGTCTTCGTAGAAGCGGCTCTTGGGCGCGTGGCAGGGCAGGATCTTCGCGACGATGAGCTCGGCGTCAGGGAATTTCTCACGCAGATTGCGGGCGCACGTCTCGACGCCTTTCGCCGCGGCGTCGACGCCGGTCTCGGACGTGAAGAACATGTTGTTGTTGCCGATCATCAGCACGATGGTCTTCGGCTGGAGTCCATCGACGCCGCCATGGTCGAGGCGCCAGAGCACGTTCTGGGTCTTGTCGCCGCCGATGCCGATGTTCACCGCCTTGCGGTCGGGGAACTGCTTCGCCCAGGAAGCGCCCCACTGGATCGTGATGCTGTCGCCGACCAGCAGCACATCGACCGGGCCTGGGTTTGCTTGGACGGTCTTTACGAGCCCCTCATGGATCTTAAGCCAGGAGTCGCCGCCGAAGAACCCGGCGGTGGGTACGACCGGCCAGAGCTGGGGGAGGTGTTGGTTCACCTCGCGGCCGGGCCGGCGTTCGAACTCTGGTTTGGCGATGAAGGCTTTCTCTTCGGCCGTGAGCGGCCAGCCGCTCGGCTGGGGGTCGGCCGGCTTATGGGCGTACTCGAGGGCGGGCAGGGCTGAACACAGCAGCAGGGCGGCGAGGATGAGGCGTAGGTTCATGAGAGGGGGTAGAAGGTCTGGTAGGCTTGGAAGGCTCCGCCAAGAAGCATCAGGAGCGCCGAGGGTATCAGGCGCAGGCCGCGATGCTGATCGTGAGGTTTGGCCATTTCATTGATTAGGTCCAGCTGTCCTAGGCAGAAGACTTGAGCGCCGATCAAGGTGATCGGTAAGCCTGACCAATACTGCAGGCCCATCGTCACGAGGACCAGGACGGTCGCAAGATGCGCGTAGATCTTGACGACCATGACGAGGCCGCGTTTGAAGGGATTCTCTGCCGGCGGTATCCTCATCTGCCAGATTTCGCGACCGACGATGTGGGGCTCTTTCTCCCGGGCGGTCTGTGGACTCATTTCTTTGAGGGTGGCAGGGTGCCGAGTTCGGCGAGGAGGAGGCCGCGAAGGCGTTTCACCGTCGCTGCATTTTCGGGCAGTCCGGCGACACTGCGGTATTCCAGCGGGTCCGTCGAATGGTCGTACAGTTCCACCGATCCGTCGGTCCGTTCGGTCAGGCGATAGCGCAAAGTGCGGACGGTGCGGCCGTTGGCGCCGCGGCAGAAGGCGGCGGTCTTACCCGGGGTCTTCGCGTCACGCACCAAGGGCAGGAAGCTTCTGCCGTCGAGGCCAGGGGAGGCGGGGAGTCCGGTGAAGCCGGTGAATGAGGGGAAGAGATCGATGAGTTCGACGATGCCCTGCGCGCGGGCCGGGGTGCCGCCGGGCATCTTCACGATCAGCGGTACGCGGGTGACCTGTTCGTCGAGGCTATGCTTGCACCACTGTCCGCGCCAGCCGAGGTGGTAGCCATGGTCGCTCGTGAAGACGATCAAGGTGTTGTCGAGATGGCCGTCGGCCTTCAGCCGGGCCAGAAGGTCGCCGATGATGCCGTCGAGCGTCGTGACCGCGGCGTAGTAAGCATGCATGCCTTCACGCTGGCGGCCTTCGCTGAGCTCCATGCCCGGATCATGGAGCAGGGACCCCTTGGGCAGCGGGGTCGCATCGGCCGGCGTCGGTTCGAGGACGAACTTCCGGGGGTCATGCGCCTCGCGGGCGGCGCGGGTCGCCTCCCAGGCCACGTGCGGGGCGTGGAAGCCGATGCAGGCGAGGAAGGGCTTCTTCGGGTCGCGTTCTTCTTTGAAGAACTTCAACAGCCGTTCGGCGCGGGCTGCGTCGGCAATCGCGTCGACGGATTCGTTCGCGCCATAGAAACCGATGCGTGCCCGCTTTTGGCCAAGGTCCTCGTCGAAGGTCTTCAGTTGGGCGGGCTTCGTCTTAGGCGGCATGTCCTCGCGCTTCACCCGGACGTCCCAGGCCTTGGGGTCGACGAAGCTGTCCTTGGGGTCGTCGTGGTCGAGCTTGCCGATGGCGCACGTCTGGTAGCCATGCTCGCGGAACCAGCGGCCCATCGTCATCGTGGCCGGATTCTTGATGAAATGGTTCGGGTTGGCGTGCCGGTTGTTCAAGCCGAGCATGAAGCAGGT
>CAMCWL010000028.1 GCA_945882655.1 Opitutus sp. GAS368 | reverse complement strand
CGACCAGCGGGAATCGCCGTGAGCTCCTTGGTAAGCGCAGCGAGCGTCGGGCCATCGAGGTCGACGGCGAGGATGGCGTCGTGCTTGACGACGGCTTCACCCCAGGCTTTGACGGCGGCGCCATCGCTGGCGGCAAAGGCCTTCACGACCACCAGGCGGCTGCCGGCGCCGTCGAAGGGGAAGTCCGCAGGGGAGAGGCTCGTCTCGACGAACAGGGCCGGTACGGCTTGTCCGAGGGCCTTACGTAGCGAGCGCAGGCCAGCGGCATGGGCGGGGTCGTAGAGACGCACCAGCAGGCCTTCGGCGCGGACTTCGCGTTGGGCCGCATGGGCGTCGAGAATCTCCTTCGCCGCAGCCTGCCAGTCGGCGAGGCCAGCGATGCTGCGGACGATCACGCGAGGGAGTTCACCTGAACCCGCGAGGCAATTCGAGGAAAGCGCGATGAGTTCGGTCTCGCGACGGACGAAGGAGAATGGGTCGGCCGGGTCGGCGGGCAGTTTGACCGACGACGCGGTGCCGAGCGCGGCGAAATCTTCGGCTCGGCGGACGATTTCTTTGCAGACCGGAATCTCGTGCCAAGGGTCTTCCGTGAGCGAGACGCGGACCGTGTCGCCTAGGCCGTCAGCGAGGAGCGAACCGATGCCGATGGCGGACTTGATGCGGGCGTCTTCGCCTTCGCCGGCCTCGGTCACGCCGAGGTGCAGCGGGTAGTCCATGCCGAGGTCCGTCATACGGGCGGCCGCGAGGCGGTAGGCCTCGACCATCACCTTCGGGTTCGAGGACTTCATCGACAGGATCATGTCCTTGAAGCCGTGGGATTCCGCGATGCGAATAAATTCGAGGGCGGACTCCACCATTCCGTTCGGTGAGTCGCCGAAGCGGTTCATGATACGATCCGAGAGCGATCCGTGGTTGGTGCCGATGCGCAGGCAGCGGCCGAGGGCCTTGGCGCGGAGGACCAGGGGCGTGAAGGCCTCGTGCAGGCGCTCCAGCTCCTCGGCGTAGGCTTTGTCGGTGTATTCCAGCACCGCGAACTTCTTCTTGTCGGCGTAGTTGCCCGGGTTCACGCGCACCTTCTCCACGTGTTCGACCGCTTCCATCGCCGCGACCGGCAGGAAGTGGATGTCGGCGACGAGCGGCTGGTTGAAGCCCGCCGCTCGGAACTGTTGGTGGATATCCTTCAGCGCGATGGCCGCGGCCTTGTTCGGGGCGGTGATGCGGATGATCTCGCAGCCCGCTTCCGCGAGCCGGATTGCCTGGGCCAGCGTCGCCGCGACGTCCTCCGTGTCGGAGGTTGTCATCGACTGTAGTCGAATCGGATTCAGACCGCCCACGGCCACGCCACCCACGTTCACGACGCGGGTAAGGCGACGGACTGTGCGGTGGCGGGAGGGACAATAGTCCGAGGACATGGGGGTATCTCAACCCCTTTGCCCTCAGCCGTCAACGAGCGTCAGAAATCCCAGCGCCAAGTCGACGGAATCCACTGGTAGCCCTTGCGGCCATTGGGGGCGACGATACCGAGGCCCGGCCAGGGGAGGTGGAAGCCGAAGGCACGTTCCTTGGTGGCGGCGATTTCGGCGAAGACCTTCTTGCGGGTCGCGACGGCCACTTCCGGGTTGTGGTCGAAGTCGATGAACCAATTCGGGTCTTCGAGCATCAGCACGTGGTTATGCGCGAGGTCGGAGAGGTGGAGGAGGGACTGGCCTTCGGACTTGATTCGATAGATGGCATGGCCGTCGGTGTGGCCCGGGGCAGCGAGGATCGTGATCGCGCCATCGAGAATCTGGTCGCCGTCTTTGTGCAGCACTAGGCTCGGCTGGAGGACGTCGAACGAATTACGGACGCTCTTGATCATGCCCTTGATGTCGTCGGTGCGGTGCGACTTCGAGAAGTCGGGTTCCTTGCCGCGCCAGAAATCGACTTCGGTCTGCAGGACGTGCAGGGCGGCGTTGGGGAAGAGGATGCGACCCTTGCTCGTAAACCCGCCGATGTGGTCGATGTGCGAGTGGCTGAGCAGCGCGTGCGTGACCTCCTCGGGCTTGATATTCACTTCGGGCGAGGCCATCGCCTGGGTGAGCCAACCCCACGTGTCGCGTTCGACTGGGCCGAAGCCGGCGTCGACGAGGATGACTTCCTTATCCTTACGCAGGAGCAGGATGTTGATGTAGAGCGTGACGTCGTCTGGGCGTTCGCCTTGGTCGACGAGTGCCTTGGTCATCGCGGCCGTATCCGACTTCGGGAACATCTTCTTCGTGACGCAGTTCTTAAAAGTGCCGTAGCCGTCGCTGATGGACCAGGCCTCGAACTTGCCGATGGCGAACTTGTAGATGTAGGGGTCGGTGATCTTCTTGCGCGGCAGGGCCTTCGCTTCGGCCTTCGCGGCATCGGCGGCGGAGAGGGCGGCTGGGATACTGAGGGCGGCGATGGCGGCGCCGAGGTTGCCGAGGAACTGACGACGGGAGTTTTCGGGGAGGGGCTTTTCCATGGGGGGATGACGGGAGATAAGGTGTAAAAGCGGGAGAGTGCAAACGTAACGAAAGGGGTAGGGGTAGGGGTAGGGGTAGGGGTAGGGGTAGGGCGGAGCTAGGCCAGAATGAGACTGGCCCTAGCCCTGCTGAGCCTCCGGCTCGGCCTACTTCTTCGTGGGACCGAAGTCCTGCGCCTTGTAGACGTGGCGTTCCAGGAGCTGCTGCTTGAGCTGGAGTTCGCTGTCCCCGGAGCATCGGCGGACGTCGTGCAAGATGATGTAGGCCATCAGCGAGAGCAGGAGGCCCATGAAGGTGTACTGCAGGATGATGACCGCCTTGTTGCTCAGGACGCCCTTGGTGAAGCGCTGAATCGTGGCGATGAGCATGTGACCGCCATCGAGGACCGGGATCGGCAGGAGGTTGAGGACCGCGAGGTTCAGATTGATGAGCACCGTGAACCAGAGCACGCGGCGGATATCCTCGGAAATGTTATAGTAGGTCTTCGTGATCGAGATGACTGAGGCCAGCTGCTTGACCTGGATATCGGAGCCGCGGTCGAACAGGCGACCCAGCGTGGTGAAGGTAGATTTCACGATACCCATGCAGGTCTCCCAGGGGTTACGGTAGGCGAGTTCAGGACGGGTGGCATAACTGATGCCAATCTGGGCGTGCCGGACCGGCTGCTTATCGACCGACTGGGCCTTGGTGAGGGTGAGGTTACCGGCATCGCCGTTGGCGCGCTTCCAGTAGACCGTCAGGTCACGCGGGGTGAGGCCGACGGCCTCCACGAGCGCCTTGAGCGAACGCACCGCGACAATCTGCTCTCGTCCGTCGACCTTGTCGATGATCGTGCCGATTTTGAGTGTCTCGGCCAGGGCTGGGTCTTCGGGCGAGATGCCGAGTACCATCAACTGGTCTCGGACGGCTGTGCCGTCCTTTGTGAGCAGGTCGCGGGTAGCCGGAACGAGGATGAGCCAGTGGCGCTTTCCCTCGCCGTAGGCGATGATGCTCACTGGATTGACGGTGGTGGTCGCTTGGGGTGTCACGACTATCTTGGCGGAAACGCCGTCAGCCTGTTCAATCAGGAGGGTGCGAGGCTTAGCTCCTCCTTTGCGTAGCAGTTCGCGGAACTCGACCGTGTTATTAAGCGGATAGCCGTCGACGGAAAGGATGCGGTCGCCCGCTTTGAGGCCCGCCTTCTCGGCAGGCGAACCCGCCGCCGTCGCTCCCACGCGCACTTCGGTGCGCGGCTGGAGGCCGGCCATACGGACTTTGTCACCGGACTTGGAGTTGAGTTCGATGCGGGCTGGCTGGACGAAAAACTCAAGTTCCTTACCGTCGCGCTCAACCTTGAAGGTCGCAGTCGGGTTGCCTTGGGAGTCCTTACGATTACCCAGCATCACCGCCTCGATGATTTGGCTGAAGTTTGTGACCATGTTGTCGTCAACGGACAGCACCTTGTCGCCGGAGCGCAGGCCGGCTTTGTAGGCCGGTCCCGGGACCGTATTACCGAGGCCGAGTTCCGCCAGATGGTCGGAACTGGTGACGACTTGTTCCGGCACGTAGCCGATGACGGTACTGGAGGTGCCTTCCGCGACCGGCATGCCGGTAAACCAGAGGATGCAGGCCAGGGCGAAGGCGAAGATAACGTTAAAGACCGCCCCCATGACCGAGACGATCATCTTGTCGGCGTACGAAATCTTCGGGAGCTTTTCGGCTTCCTCGCTGCTGGCGCCTTCGATGCCCTCCATGTCGGCGAGCTGGGGTAGCGCGACGTAGCCGCCGAGCGGGATGATGGAGACGCGGTAGTCGACGCCGTCTTTGCCGGTCCAGCCGAAGAGGCGGGGTCCGAAGCCGATGGAGAAGCGTTCGATCTTCAGGCCGCGCTTACGGGCGGCGAGGAAGTGGCCGAGCTCGTGGACGAAGATGGAGCCGCCGAAGAAGATAGCGACGAGGGCGATGCCCTTGAAGGAGGTGAGGAGGTCGCCGAAAGAAAGATTATCCATGGAAAGAGGGGAAAGGGTTATCTCAACGGGCTAGGCCCAGGGCGAGCCTGGACGCTACAGCGCGGGTATCGGCATCGGCGGCCATGACGTCGTCCAGGGACCCCGGTTCGCGGGCCGAAACGGCGGCCAAGGCCTGTCCGACGAGTTCCGCGATCCCGGTGAAGGGGAGCTTGCCGGCCACAAATTCGGCCACGGCGACCTCATTGGCCGCGTTAAAGATGGCTGGGGCGGTGCCGCCGGTCGTGGCCGCCGTGCGAGCGAGCCCGAGGCAAGGGTAGCGGGCGGGGTCGGGCGGGGTCATGCTCAGCGTGAGGGCTTGGGCGAGATCGAGGCGCGGGGCGGGGCAGGGCAGGCGTTCCGGGAAGAGGAGGCAGTCCTGGATCGGGTAGGCCATCGAGGGCGGCGTGAGCAGCGCCTGGAGGCTGCCGTCGGTGAGCGTCACCAACGAATGGATGATGCTCTGCGGGTGCACCACGACGTCGATGCGGTCGGCGGGAACGTCGAAGAGCCAGCGTGCTTCGATGACTTCAAGTCCCTTGTTTGCCATCGTCGCTGAATCGATTGTGACCTTCGGGCCCATGCTCCAATTGGGATGCTTAAGTGCCTGGGCGAGCGTGACGTGCTTGAGGTCGGCAATCGGTGTATCCCGGAAGGCGCCGCCCGAGGCTGTAAGCACGAGGCGGGCGATGTCACCCTTCGGCTTATCGCGCAGGAGCTGGTGGATCGCGTTGTGCTCGCTGTCGACCGGGAGCAGGCGCGCACCGGACGCGCGGGCGGCTTCGGTCACGAACTTACCGGCGAGCACGAGGAGTTCCTTGCTCGCGAGGGCGACGTCCTTCTTCGCCTTCAGCGCGGCGAGCGTCGGCGCGAGGCCGGCGGTGCCGACGACGGCGGAGACGACCATCGAGATTTCTGGGAGGCATGCGACTTCGGTGAGTCCAGCAGTGCCTTCGAGGATCCGGGTGCCGGCGGGGAAGGCGCCCGAGGCACTGGCTTCGGCTGCGGCGGCCGGATCGGCCAGCGCAATGACGCCGACGCCGAACTCCTTCGCCGGGCCGACGAGTTCGCGCCAGCGAGAATGGGCGGCCAGACCTGCGATACGGAGGCGAGACGGATGGGCCCTGACGACATTGAGAGTAGTCGTGCCGATGGAGCCGGTGGCTCCGAGGATGGCGATGGCCCGGACGTGCATGCGGCGTGGGTCACTCTGAGGCAACCGCGGGAGCCGAATGAGGCAAGCAGTTTGGGGCAGATAGGGTCTTTCGCCGTTCAACGCTTGTCTCTTTCGTCGGGATTGGTTGCCTGTCCACATGGCCACTCAGCCTCAGGACCTCACCGGACTCTCCCACCTCGGGAATACCCAGAACAAGCCCCAGCAGACGCTGGAGACCTTCCCGAACCGCAACGCGGGCCGGAACTACACCGTCGAGCTCTCGACCGATGAGTTCACCTGCCTGTGTCCGGCCACCGGCCAGCCCGACTTCGCTAAGATCACGATCCGCTACGTGCCGGGTCCGCGCATCGTGGAGTCGAAGTCCCTCAAGCTTTACTATTGGAGCTTCCGCCAGCAGGG
This sequence comes from Opitutus sp. GAS368, assembly GCA_945882655.1. Classification (GTDB taxonomy): domain Bacteria; phylum Verrucomicrobiota; class Verrucomicrobiia; order Opitutales; family UBA953; genus UBA953. The sequence goes on along the minus strand of CAMCWL010000028.1, from coordinate 10,375 downwards.
GATGTTCCACGAGCACCTGACCAACAAGATCCTCGACGACCTTGTTGCGGCCATCGACCCGATTTGGTGCGAAGTCACTGGCGCCTTTGGCGTCCGCGGTGGCATCGGCATCACGGTGCGCGCCGTGCACGGTAAACAGCCGCAACCGTGAAGCGTCGCCCCGTCCAGCAAGACGACGGGGAGCCAACGGATTGGCCAGGTTCGGCCTTGGTGTCTGATTTCTTAACGCGGCAGCTGGCTGGTCGTCGGTTGGCTGCGCTTTCGTGCCTGACCTATGGACGTTCGCTTAAGGGCTTCGCGCTCTGGATGAAGTCCAACGGCGGCTGGGACGGCGATTGGTCCAAGCTGACCGCCCGTAATCTTCGCGACTTCGTGATCGAGCGGCAGGGTACGCATAACCGTCGTTCCGTGCACAACCAGGTCTCGGCCCTACGCGCTTTCCTGGCCGACCTGCGCGAGCGCGGCGGTATCACCACCACGCCCGCCGCGGGCCTCGTGCTGCCCAAGTTGCCGAGGTCGCTGCCCAAGTTCCTGACTGAAGCGCAGACAGACACGCTGATGGATGCCGCGGAAGATTCCGAAAAAGACGATCCGCAGGAAGTCGCCCGCGACATGGCCATCCTCGAACTGCTTTACGGTGGTGGTCTGCGTGTGTCCGAACTCTGCGGCATCAACGGCGGCGACCTCGATCTCGGTAACGGGCTCGTGAAGTTGATGGGCAAAGGCTCGAAGGAGCGTGTCGTACCCGTCGGCGATAGCGCCGTGAAGGCCGTGAAAGATTATCTCGCCTTGCGCGGCGCGCCGGCCCGCGGGGCGCCGATGCTACTCGCTGCCCGTGGTGGGCGCCTGAATCCGCGCGGCGTGCAGCTCATGTTGAAGCGCAAACTCGCGCTCGCGGGCCTGCCCGCGGACCTTACCCCGCACAAGTTGCGCCATGCTTGCGCGACGCACCTGCTCTCCAATGGGGCAGACCTCCGTCTTGTGCAGGAGCAACTCGGTCACGCCTCGCTTTCGACTACGCAGATCTACACGCACCTCAGTGTCGCCAAGCTGCGCGAGGTACATCGCAAGTCGCACCCGCGGGCCTGAGCCGCTGATTCGCCTCGCCTCCGCCGCCGCCCGGGAGCATCTTGTCGCGTGCTCGTTTCAGCCGCCCATGCGAAGCTCAACCTCTCGCTGGCCATCACTGGTCGGCGGGCGGATGGCTTTCATGAGCTCGTCAGCCTCGTGGTCCCGATTGGCCTCGCGGATACGCTTACGCTCGACGTCGGCCGGCCACTCGGACTGTCGTGCGATGACGCGTCCTTGCCGGTCGACGGTTCGAATCTGGTGCTCAAGGCCGCGTCCGCTTACGTGAAGCGACGTCCGTCCACCCCGACCGGACATTTCCATCTCACTAAGAAGATTCCGCATGGTGCCGGCTTGGGCGGCGGGAGTTCCGATGCCGCGGCCGCGTTGCGTCTGCTCGACCAAGCTTCCGGAGATCCTCTTGGTCTGGAAGTGCTCGAGGCGCTTGCCGCTGAGGTCGGCTCCGATTGTCCGTTCTTCGTGCGCAGCCAAGCCGCGATGATGCGGGGCAGGGGAGAGCGCTTGGAAATTTTGCCCATCGCGGTGCGCGCCGCTTTGGCCGGAAGAAAGGTCGTCCTCGTGAAGCCCCCGTTCGGGATTCCGACGCCGGAAGCTTACGGTCTCTTGGTCAAGGCCGGGAAATATCGTCCCGCGGCCCAGGCTGAGGCTGAGCTCGCCGCCTGGATTGCCCAGCCCGCTTCAGATCCGTCGGTTCTGGGTAACGATCTGGCCATCCCCGTGTTCACCAAGTACCTCGCCCTGCCAGTCGGACTCGCCTCTTTCCTTAGGACTACTGGGTTGAAAGGGCAGATGACGGGCAGTGGAAGCGCCTGTTTTGGCTTCGTCACAGACGGTTTCGACCACGCCCGCTTGCGGGAAGACGTCCGGAGGGCCTGGGGGCCCCGAGCCTGGGTGGAAGAGACCGTTATTTCGGCTTAGTTTCGGCTTTACTGTCGGCCGAGGGGTCGCCAAGTTGCGAGTCACTATCACCCATGGGAAGCCTCAAGAAGAAGCGTCGTCTGAAGATGAACAAGCACAAGCGCCGCAAGCGCTCGAAGGAAAATCGCCATAAGAAGCGTCTCTGGGGCTGATTAACCCACCCCACGGAACGAACCGGGCGGCCCAAAAGGCCGCCCGGCTCTTTTTCGGGCTTGCTCCGACCGTGGCCGTTCCCAAACCTCAACCTTCCAACCGACAAAAACCATGGCTCGCGAAACCGTTATCATTGAATGCACCGAAGCCCGCAAGGAGGGCAAGCGCCCTTCCCGTTACATGACCACCCGTAACAAGAAGCTTTCCCAGGAGAAGGTGGAACTGAAGAAGTATAATCCTTCCCTGCGCCGTCACACGCTGCACAAGGAGATCAAGGGCTAAGCTCCTTTCTTCCCAACGCCAGAAGGGCCGGCCGCAGCGATGCGAGCCGGCCCTTCTGTTTGGCGGGTCAGGCGGGATTTAGGCCGCCTTGCCGATACGGCGCAGCTCGCGCCAGCGGGCGCGGTGGTGGCGGGTCCAGTCAATCAGGGCACGCTCGAAGCCGATGTCGCGGCCAGCCTTCTCGGACTCAATCCACTTATGTCGCAGGATCTCTTCGCGCTCAGCGAGGAACTCCGCATACAGGGTCGAACGAGCCGCCAGGTCGGCGGCGGGCTTCGGCTCCTGATGCATTTCTCTCATTCTTAAGGGGAGAGTGAGAGAAATATGACGAACTTGCAAGCCGTAGGCGACGGCTGGGTTACGCCTGTTTTTCGAGCCCTTGCAGCACGGTCAGGCCGACGGACCGGAAGACGCGGGCTGGATTGCTGTCCGGGTGGCTAATCACCACCGGGATGCCGTGATCGCCGCCCACGCGGATGGTCTGGTCGAGCGGGACTTCTCCTAGGAGGATGGTCTGCAGGGCCGTGGCGACCTTGAGGCCGCCACCTTGGCCGAAGAGGTACTGCCGGGAACCGTCGGCCCCTTCCAAGAAACTCATATTTTCAGCCACGCCGAGAATCTGTACGCCGACCTTCTCGAACATCGCCGCTCCGCGGAGGGCGACCGCGACCGCCGCCGTCTGCGGGGTGGTCACGATGATGGCACCGCTCAGGGCCATCGCTTGGGCGATGGAGAGCTGGGCGTCGCCCGTCCCTGGGGGCAGGTCGATCAGCAGGACATCCAATTCGCCCCAGCGGACATTCGTCGCGAACTGCGAGATGGTCTTCATGATCATCGGGCCACGCCAGACCACTGGGGCGTCGGCGTCGATGAGGAGGCCCATGGACATCACCTTTACGCCAAAGTTCTCAAGGGGGATGAGGGTATCGCCGTCCAGCATGGGGCGGCCGTTTACGCCAATCATCAGGGGAACCGATGGCCCGTAGATATCGCAGTCCATCAGGCCGACCTTGCCCGGGCGGCCTTGGTCCGAGAGGGCGCGGGCGAGGGCACAGGCCAGATTGACCGCGAAAGTCGACTTACCGACGCCGCCTTTGCCGCTGGCGACGGCAATGATGTGCTTCACCTTGCCCACGCCCGCATCGGCCGGGAGCTTAGCGGTCGCGGCGGGGGCGCCGGCCGGGGGCGGGGTGCCCTTAGGGACCGTCACCGTGATGGCGATTTCTGGGTTCTTCACCCCGATAGCCTGCAAGGCGGCTTCGATGTCGGCGTAGAGTTTCTTGGGTACTTCCGGGTCAGCGCTCGTGACCGCCAGGCCGATGCTGACCTTCCCCTCGAGGGTGACCTCAATGCCCTTCACGAGGCCGAAGGAGACGATGTCGCGGCTGTAGCCAGGGTAGCGGACCTGGCCGAGGGCCTTTTGGACGGATTCCTTATCGAGCGACATCAGCGGGATTGAACTCCCTGCCCAACTTAGGTCAAACTGCTAACCTCATAACAAACTCGCTCGATGCGCTTCCTTTCCCTCTTCGCCGTCTTTCTCGCCGCACCCCTCTTCGCCCAAGGCAACATCAAGGTCGACACCGAGATTGGCGGCTTGATCAGCCGTAAGATCGTGCCGGTGGCAATCGTCTCTGACGATCCGGTCCTGGGTGATCTCGTCCAGTTCGCTCTTTCCACGCACGGAGGCATCGAGATTTCGCCCAGCTCGCCCATTAAGGTGCGCATTGGCCGCGGCGGACTCGCTGCCGTTGTCTCCTGCGATAATGCTCTTTGTGCTTTTACGTCGAACGTTGAAGGCAAGGACGAGGATCAGCTCGCGCTCCGGATTGCCGACGCGGCCATCGTGGGCCTCGGTCGTCGCTGGCAGCTCAAGCCTTTGTTCGCGGATACCAAAATTACGTTCGTCTCGCGTCGCACCGGCAGTGCTGAAATCTACGTCACCAACCTCGCGCGCTCCAAGACGCTGCAGCTGACAAAGTATGGCAACACCTCGATTGGCCCGCGCTGGTCGGCCGACGGCTCCCGGGTCTTCTTCATCTCCTCCTTCCGTTCGAACTGGCCCGAGATTTTTTCGACTAATGGTTATGGCGAAGCCTCCAAGGTAATCATCAACGTCCGGGGCGCTTTGGGCGCCGCCAGCAGCGGTCCGGATGGACGCATCGCATTCGCCTCCTCCAACAAGGGCACGATGGATATCTTCGTCGCCGGCCCGCAGGGCCAGACGCCGACGCGCGTGATCAAGGCCCCGAGCATGCAGTGGGTGAATACGGACCCTTCGTGGTCTCCGGATGGTTCCCGCTTCGCGCTGACCGCTGGACCGACCGGCAGCCCGGGTATCTACCTCGCGAGTTCCGCTGGCGGCCCGTTGCAGCGAATCTCTACCAATCATAATTACAGCACCGAGCCGCGCTGGAATCCCGTCGTCCCGAATCAGCTCGTCTTCACTTACCAGGAGGCCGGCGCCCTCCGTCTTGGTGTGCTTGATCTCGCCGCTGGCACGATGACGCCCATCGTGACCAAGAGTCCCGCGTCCATCGCCCATGCCTCATGGTGCGCCGACGGCCGTCACCTCGTCGCTGCGCAGGGCAAATGGTTGGTCGTCATCGACAGCGTCACCGGCAAGGTGACGCGCCTCACGCCTTCGCAGCTCGGCGATTGCTCCGAGCCGGATTGCTGGACGCCTCGCGCGCAGTGACCGGGGTCACTCGACGTATAGGCCGTCGGGTCGTAATGACTCTTCCGCTTTCGGGTAGAGGCTAAACTTCGCGAGCTCGCTTGGAGTAATCGTCGAGCCCTTGATGGCGGCGGCGTAGGTCTTCTCGTCGACCATCGCGAAAACCGTATCCTTATCCGAGTCGCGGGCTAGCGCGAGGTAGAGCCACTGCGGAGAGTTGCGCTTGTAGACGAAGCGGTGCGTGCCCGTCTGGAGGGTGGTGTAGTAGGTCCGTCCGCCGGCGGTGACCTTGTCGATGACCTTATAGCGTTCTCGGTCGATCAAGAAGGCCTTAGCCATTGGCTCGCTGGCCCACTTGCCAGCACCGAGGTGCTTCGAGTTCCAAGGGAAGAAGACCGTATCGCCAGCAATGCGCGCGCTGATGATCACTTGGTTCAACGAATCAGCATTGATGCCCGAGATGGCCGTGACGACGAACGTGCCGTCAGGATTAAGGCGAGCTTCCTTGGCGCCCGAGGTCAGCATCCAGGCGGCGAGCTCGGCGCCTTGACCGGAGCTAAAGGCGCTCCAGCGCTGGCCGCGGGCCACGGGCGAGGTCATTGCGTAGACCTTCTCTTGGAGGGCCTTGAGGCGTTCGGAGAAGGCGAGTAACTGATCGCTCCAGGCTTTCTGGGCGGATTGCGTGCTCGCGGCCTGCGCCCGGAAGTCGACGCGATCGATGAAGATCTTTAGCCCACTCATGCGCATGCCTTCGGCTTCGGCGCGGAGACGCCCAGCCTCGACGAAAGTGGCGGAAGGGAAGGTGCTCATCACTTCCGCGAAGAGCTGGGCGAAGCCGGCTTCGTTGAGGGCAGGGCTAAGCACTTCGTCGAGGATTGCGGCTTGGGCGCTCAGCAGTTCGGAGGCTCTGGGGGAGGGTGCCTCCCTCAGTACGTAGACCCGGCGGTCGGCGTCGAGCTTGAGTGCCCAAACGGCGATTTTCCGGGTGAGCGGAGCGGTGTCGACCTGACCACGTAGCGAGAAGGACGAGTAGGGGTCGATGTTCAGTCGGCTGGCCAGCACGTTGAGGCCGGGCGAGCCGCCAACCGGTTTTTCGAAGACGGCCCGTTCGGCGCGGGTCTTGAGCTCGGCGAAATGACTGAGCTCACTGCGGAGTTGCTGCAGGCTCTTGCGCGAGTTGACCTCTTCTTTGATGATGGTCCCACTGCAGAAGGCGAGGATGTCGCCGCCAATGCCTCGCGAAAGCCCAGCCACTAGGCCGACGGCAATCATCACGCCTAGCGCGACATAGCCAACCATCTGGTGGAGGCGGTTCGTTGAGGAGAGGTTTTTTTCGTGATCGGCGAGCGCGAGCATCGCTTGAACCTGCGTGAAGGTGTCGACGCTGGCAGGTTCGGCTAGGGCGTACAGCAGGAGGCGGCGACGGGTGTCCGGGTCAAGTCGTGAGGCGGCAATCTCCTCTTCGACTTCCGTGGAGACGGGTTTGGAACGCTTCAACTTGAGGGTGACGCCGAACTTAAAATGGTCGGAAAGCGGGACCCAGTCCTGGGCCCCTTCGGGTAAGCAGGGTGTGTCCGCGGTGAGCGCCCCTTCGGAGATCATCGCCAATACCTCGTCTTCGGTGAGAGGTCCGCGGGTTTCGTTGCCGATGAGGAGTGAGAAGTGGCGCATGCAGGCGGAGTCCATCCCTCTTCGGGTATTTCCAAGTCTGTTTGTTGTCGGTGGTTAGGCAAGATGAATGGGCTCAGCGATACCTTTTGCAAATCGTCCCAGAAACCTCTTTGCTCGGATTCGTTCGATGGCTAATCCAGGCATCAATCAATCGCAGAAGCAGGTCCAAGGCCTCGTCCTGACACCGCAGCTTCGTCAGTCGCTCCGCATTCTCCAGGTGCCAGCGGCCGAGCTGCTGCGTGAGATCTCCGAGGAGATGGCCGCCAACCCTTTGCTGGAAGAAGTCGAGCCAGTCGGCAACGAGAGCTTGGATGCTCCGGTGCCTTCCGAGGATGCGGAAGAGGAGGGCCCGCGCGAACTCTCGTTGGGCGACGACGACTTCGACGCGCTAAAGCGCATGAAGGACGATTGGGACGAAAGCTACTACGAGGAGATCCGTTCGCAGGGCTATACCCAGGAAGATGAGGAACGCCGCCGCCACATGATGGAGTCGGCTACGGGTGAAGCTTCGCTCTCCGAACACCTCGCGGACCAAGCCCGCACGGCCTCCGACGATCCGGCCGTACAAGAGGCGCTCAAGCTCCTGATTGCTTCACTGGATGAACGAGGCTTCGTCGAGGAAGACCTTTCGACCGTCGCCCTCCGTTCTGGCCAGCCCTACGAGGCGGTCATGACGGCCCACACGTTGATGATGGCTTTCGATCCGCCCGGCATCGGCGCCCGTGATCTCCGCGAATGCTTTCTGGCTCAGCTCCGCAATCGAGGCCGCGGGCTTTCGACCGCCGCGCGCCTCATTACAGATTGCTGGGAGCCCATGATGGGCCGCCGACTCGAGGAGTGTGCTCGCGTTCTCGACGTCGAGCTCGACGGCATCCGCGAGGCACTCTCCGAACTTGCCAAGCTAGAGACCGTGCCGGCCCGTCGATTCTCCCGCGACGACAATCGGGTGGTGACGCCCGACGCCACGGTGGAGCTCGACGAAGAGGGCAAGTGGAAGGTCGTCATGGATGACCGCCATGTGCCTCGCCTGCGTCTCGTCCCTGCCTACAAGGATATGCTCGCTGGTCAGGCTCTCGGAGACAAGGAGCGCGCTTATATTCTCGAGCGCATGCGTCAGGGCAAGTTCCTCATCGGCGCGATTGAGGAGCGCCAGCGGACCATTGAGAAGCTCGCCCATATCATCGTCGACCGCCAAGCCGATTTCTTCGAACACGGCCCTTCCAAGTTGCGTCCACTCACCATGACCGACGTCGCCAAGGAGATGGGCGTGCATGAGACCACTGTCGGCCGTGCTGCGGCCAACAAGTGGATGCTGACGCCGCACGGCCTTCGTGAGTTTCGCTGGTTCTTTACTTCGGGGGTTGCGACGTCCGACGGCGGCACGGTGGCGCAAGAAGGTGTGCAGGAACTGATCGCCGACATCCTCGCCCGCGAGAATCCCGCCGAGCCCTTGGCTGATGAGGCCATTACCGCTGAGCTGCGTAAGTGCGGTGTCCAGATTGCCCGTCGCACGGTGGCGAAGTATCGCGAAGCCTTGGGGCAGCCTTCGGCGCACATGCGCCGGAAGCGTCTCTGATCAAGAGAAGCGTCCGAGGACGGAGTCCCAGCCGAAGTTGGCCATGTCGGGGAAGATGAACTGAACGCCGGCCGTAAGGCCGTTCGGCAGTCGCGCCGGTGCGACGACAAGAGGAAGGCCGGCCAGCGAGGCGGGTGCATTGAGCGCGAGGAGGCGTCGGCGGTGTGCCGCATCGGAGTCGGCCTTGCGGACTGCGCCACCGAACGTGGCGGGCATGGCGATGAAGTGATGTCGCTGAAAGACGATGCGAAAAGCATCGATGATCCGGGTGCGGATGGCTTCGGCGGCACGGATCTCCTCATGGGTTCGCCGGCGGCCGACATCGAGGCGTTCCCATACGACGGGGTCGTAGTCTGGGCGGCGGCGTTCGAGCCAAGCGGCGTGCACGCGGGCGGCGGCATGACCCCCGAGCGTCGGGTAGGCCTCAGCCGCTTCCTTGAAGGCGAGCTTCAGGAGCATCGCGGCGGCGGCGTCTTCCTGCGCTCCTGCCTGCAGGGCGACGGCCCGCATGGCGGCGAGATCGTCCTGTGGGATGCCGAGACCCAGGTCGCCGGCCCAGAGGCCTGCACCAGCGGGCGGGGCTTCCCCGAGGACGGCGGCCGATACCTGGCGGAGATCCTTGGCGGTGCGCGTGATCCACCCTTGGGTGTCGTAGCCCGGCGAGAGTGGGAACATGTCGCCGATGGGCGCGATATCAGGCGAGAGACGCAGTCCCCAGACTCCACAGTAACTGCAGGGCACGCGGATGGAGCCGGCGGAATCGGTCGCAAGGGCGAAGGGCACCAAGCCGCGGGCGACGGCGAATGCCGAGCCGGAGCTCGAACCGCCCGAGAGTAGTTCCGGGTGTTCCGGATGAGGGCAGTCACCGAAGTGCGGGTTCTCTCCGGTGAGTCCGAAGGCGAACTCGTTCAGTTGCGTCCGGCCGCATTCAATCGCGCCGGCGTCCGCTTCGAAGGCGGCGGGCAGTGTCGAAGTCGTAAGGGTGGGGCCAATCTCGTCGGGGAGGAACGTCGAGCCCGCGTAGGTCGGTTCGCCTTTTCGAAAGTAGAGGTCCTTCGTGAGGAAGGGCACACCGCCCAGGGCGGCTTCTCGTAGAGGCCAAGCCGCTTCGAATCGGCGGGTCAGTGTGGCGACATCGGGTAGTCCGCAGAGGGCCGCCCGTTGTTCGTCGGCGCCGAGTGAGCCTAGCTTAATCAGGAAAGCTTCCGCCGCCATACGAGGACCGCGCGTGAGGGTGAACTCGCGCCAATCTTCGACGGACTGCGGCAGCAGGCTCACAGCTCGAGGGGGACGCCCGGCTCGGGGTCGTGCACGCGGGTACCGGGCATCGCGGCGGCGAGGGTTTCCTTCATCCAGGCGCGGGCGGGTGGGTCGCCGTGCGTCAGGATGATGTCCTTCGGTTCGAGGGCCTTCGCAAAATCAATCAGTTCCTCGCGGTCGGCGTGGCCGCTCAGGTGGAAGCGTTCAACCTTAGCGCGCAGCGTCGAGGTGTGGTCGAGGGACTTGAATTTAAACTCTCCGCCCGGATTCATGCCGATGAGTTCGCCCCCCGGAGTCTCCGGATCACAGTAGCCGACGAAGAACACCGCGTTCTCCTCGTGGTCGAGCATATTGGCGGCGACGCGCCAGGCGGGAGTCTTCTCGACGAGCATGCCGCTGGAGAGAAGGTAGATGCCGCGTTCGGGCATGTTCTTGCCGGGCTGCGTGTACTTGCGTGAGAGCGGAAGGATGCCGAGGTCGCGGAGGACTTGGCGGCTGAACTTAACCTGCTTCGTCTTCTTGCTGGCAGCATCGAGATAGTCGCAGAGATCCATCCCGAGTCCCGAGCAGAAGATCGGCACGTCAGCGAGATTACCCGCGTCGGCGGCTTCCTGGAGGAGCATCAGAATCTCCTGCATGCGGCCGAAGGCGAAGGCCGGGAGGAGGACCGAGCCGCCTTCGTCGCAGATGGCGTTGACGGCCTTGATCAGGCGCTGCTCTTCCTTGCCGCGGTCGAAGCCCGGGACGGT
>CAMCWL010000027.1 GCA_945882655.1 Opitutus sp. GAS368 | reverse complement strand
GCCCTCGTTCTGGCCGGAGGGCTCGCCCTCGCCCTTTTGGCTCTTTTAAGATGAACAAATTCCCCATCTTCTTCAGTTTCGACGAAGGCTACGTAACCCCGGCCGCCGTCACCTTCGAAAGCCTGCTAAGCAGCGCCAGGCCGGGAGTCTTCTACGAGCTATACGTGCTGCATGAAGGGATCAGCGCCGACAGCCAGCGCCGCCTCATTGACTTAGTCGAGAGGCACGGAAACGCCCGACTCACCTTTATCAGCGTCGCTGGAGTTCTCGAAGCCGCCGGAATTGTATTTGACGACCGCGCTTTCTGCCTGGGTCCCGCGAACGCCATGTTCACGAAAGCCACCTTGCTTCGCTGCCTGCCCACGCTCGTCCCTGAATTCAACCAGTACGACCGGATTCTTTATTCGGATGTGGATATTTGCGTCGTCGACGACATCTCGGATATCTTCTCCACACTGCTGGACGGACTCTATCTGGCCGGTTGCCGAATTCCTGCTTTCTTGGCGGAACAGACATCGCATTTCCCACCGGAACTCAGGGACCGTTATGTTGCCGGAGGTATCTGGCTGATGAACCTACGTCAGCTCCGTCAGGATGGGATGGGCGATAAAATCCTCGCCCTGATGCGCAATCCGCCTTTCCGACTGATTTGGAACGACCAAGATGTCATGAACCTAGCCTGCGAGGGAAAGGTCGGCTTCCTGAGCTACCGCTATTGCTCGATTCGCTTCTGGCGCAGTATGCTCGAGAAAGTCGACTATATCGATCTACGCTATCCGAACGACGAGCTCCGTGAGGCGATTTTTAGGCCAAAGATCGTCCATTACGCCGCCACCAAGCCATGGAACGGTGCCTGCGAGGGGGGTGATCTCTGGCACTTCTGGCGACTTCGGTCCGGCTTCCCTTCGGTAGGTAAGCAAGGAGAGCAAGGCCCTAACGTGAGAGCCTATCTATTTAAATACATTCGGATACCTGATTTTCTCATCCGGTCCGCTATTCGTAATGGCGAGATGACCGTCAAAATTTGCGAATTCATCTTTCGTATCAGGCTGCGTAGGATTTCCGCCGATTGATCGTCCGACCGCTCCGTCTGGCCAGAAAGTCACTAGAGACCAGGTGGAACGGAGATGGCCGAGTGCCAGAACATGCTGACTGGCCCATGTGCGGTCAGTCCTCGGACCTTTCTGGTTGAAAGAAGGACCGCTCGCGCCTCTGCTGGACGCATGCGGATTGGTCTCACTGGAGGACGGGGAATCTTGGGCCGGATTGCCATCAAGCAACTGGTCTCGCGGGGTCATGAGGTGAGCTCATTCGCCGGTGATGTCTGCGACCTGCCGGCGCTGCAGGCCTGGGCCGCCGATGCCCGTGCCGAGGCGGTCCTGCACTTCGCGGCGGTGGTGCCCACCCAGACCGTCCAAGCCGATCCGGCCCGCGCCTTCCGCGTCAACGTCGGCGGCACGGCAAACCTCGTCTCGGCCTTGGCCGCCTGCGAGCGTAAGCCCTGGCTCTTCTACGCCAGCAGCAGCCACGTCTACCGCCCGCAGCCGGAGCCGCTGCGCGAAGATGCGCCGGTCAGCCCGATCAATCCTTACGGCCTGTCTAAGCGCATGGGCGAACAGGTCGTCGAGACCTCCGCCGGCCCGGCCGGCCTGCCGTGGTGCGTGGGCCGGATCTTCAGCTTCTATCACCCCGAGCAGACCGGCTCGTTCCTCTTCCCGACGTTGCAGCGCCGCTTCGCCACCGAGGACCTGGCCAAGGATTTCCCGTTGCACGGCGTGGACGACGTCCGCGACCTATCCCTGGCCGACGACTTGGTCGCCGCGATCGCCGACCTGACCGAGCGCCAAGCCGCGGGCATCATCAACATCGGCTCCGGCCGCGGCACCCGCATCGCTGACTTCGTCCAGTCGCACGCGCCGAAGGCCCTGAAGATCATCCCGGCTTCGACCGGCACGCCGACCTCCTTGGTTGCCGATACCGCGAAGCTCCGCCAGATTCTCGGCCAATGACCGCCCCGCAAGTCACCATCGTCATCCCAACCTTCAACCGGTCGGTGATGCTGCGTCGCTGCATCGAGTCCGCTCTCGCCCAGACCCAGGCCTGCGAGGTCATCGTCGTCGACCACGGTAGCTCCGACGACACCCCGGCCGTGGCCGCCTCCTTCGGCGACCGTATCCGGTACCTGCGCCGCGACGTCGACCATGGCGTGCATTTTTGCTGGCTCGACGGCGTCATCAACGCCCGAGGGAAATTCGTCCACTTGAACTTTGACGATGATTTCCTGCAACCGACCTTCGTCGAGAAATGTATGGCTCTCATGTCTGACGACGTTGCACTGTGCTTTACCGTGGCCGAGATTCGGGATGAATCGACCGGGCACAAACTCCAAGAGTGCTTTACCGGACTTGGCCAGACGGGAGTCTACTCTGCCTCCCGTTTCATGACGCTTCAGATCAAGGGACTCGTCTCGCCTGGAGCGATTCTGCTTCGGCGACAGGATATACTCGACGCGCTCTTCGTGGGACGGGTGCCTTTTGCCCAACATGAATATCGGGGCGTCGGACCGGATTGGCTGATGTCGGCGATGGCCACTTTGAATTACCCCAAGGTCGGTTTCGTTGCCGAGCCCTTGGCGGTGTTTTCCGCCCACGAAGGCTCGATCACCGTCGATGCCCAGCGGGACAAGGCCAAGAAGAAGGCGCTGAAAGCGGCGTATCAGTCCGCCCGTCGTTATTACGTGATTGCCCGGGTAATTAAGGCATTGCGACTCGACTTACTGGCCGGGGTCGGGCTTTTCATTCTACGGGTTGGTGCACGCATCGCCTACGGATTCCACAGTCTCTTTAATCGTAAACGCACCCGCGAAACACCATGACCCGCCGCACTGTCAAGCTGGCCGACAACACCATCTCCGCCGAAGAGATGGCCTCGCTCGCCGATTGGTTAAAAGAAGGCCATCAGGTCACCAAGGGTCCCCTAACTCGCCAGTTCGAGGCCGAGTTCGCTGCCTACACGGGTACGAAGTACAGCATCATGGTGAACAGTGGCTCGTCCGCAAACCTGCTCATGGCCTACAGCCTCCTTGAGGCGGGCTATCTTCGGAATAAGAAGGTGATTGTGCCGGCGGTCTCGTGGATTACGACGCTCTCCCCGTTCGTGCAGATGGGCTTCGAGTGCTTCCTCTGCGACTCCGATGCCAAAGACCTCGGCGTCGACCTCAACCACCTCGAGCAGCTCCTGAAGAAGGAGCAGCCGGCTCTCCTGATTCTCGTCCACATCCTCGGCCATCCGAACCAGATGGACGCCATCCGCCGCCTCTGCGCCCAGCACGGCTGCCTGGTCATCGAGGACGCCTGTGAAGCCCTCGGTTCGGAATACAAGGGCATCAAGACTGGTGCGCTGTCCCTGGCGGGTTCCTTCTCCTTCTACTACGGACACCACATCTCGACCATCGAGGGCGGCGCGATCACCACTAGTGATGACAAGCTCTACAGCGTCATGCTCTCTATCCGCTCGCACGGTTGGTCGCGCGACGTCCCGGAGGTCGATCGTCTGGCTTGGAAGAAGGAATTCCAAATCGATGACTTCCGCGAGTTCTACAGCTTCTACTATGCGGGGTATAACCTGCGCTCGACCGACCTCAATGCCTACCTCGGTCGCTTGCAATTGAAACGCTTGCCCGAGATTGCCAAGGCTCGAGCCCGCAACTTCGAGCTCTACCGCCAGGCTTTGCCCGAGTTCTGGTCCCAGTCCAGCGAGGGTGGTTTCGTCTCGAGCTTCTCCTTCGGTACCTACGCCAAGAACCGCCTCGAAGTCTCGAAGCACCTCCTTGCCCAAGGAGTCGAATGCCGTCCGCTCGTCTGTGGCTCGATGGGCCGTCAGCCGTTCTGGATTAAGAAGTACGGCGTCACGCACCTGCCGGTAGCCGATAAGGTGCACGACTTCGGCCTATACCTGCCGAATCACGCCAACATCACGCCGGAAGATATCTCCTACGTAGCGAAGCACTTCCGCGAGGTGGCTCAGCCCTGCTAGTCGTCAGAAACTCTAGACTAGCGCACGAAGCCTTCCGCCACTGCGTTGCCGAAGCGGCGAAGCTCTTTATCAGCGCGAGAAAGGAATAACCGAAGGGAACGACGCCACGGCATACGTACCGCGTGGCGGCCTTCGTAGCCAATCGTGGTGGTGGCGGATACGGGCGCGAGGACGACGGGGAGGGGGCGAACGCCACGCACGCGCAGGCCGGTCTCCCATGGGCGCTCCAAGGCGTGATCGACCTGTTCAGAGATGGGGTACATGGATTTCAGCAACGTCTCGGCGGCGCGGCGATTGACGACGTAGGCGGCGGACGAAGTCGTGCGGGTCAGGTGCACGACGAGATGATGATTCTGTGTGAGCGCGCGCTTGCGCACGGGTAGGCCGGAGTGGAAGCAGAACAATTTGACCAGGTCCCAGTCGTCCTTTTGGCCAAGGGCTTCGAGGACTTCGACACACTCGGGGCGAACCTCCACGTCGTCCTCGAGGATCACGCACCACGGCGCGTCTGTCCTGAGGAACTCCTCCATGGCCTTGAGGTGGCTGAGGTAGCAGCCGACTTCGCCCGGCCGCGGCATGGGAAGGCGGTTACGCGCCCCATATAGTTCCACATCCACGAGTTTCTCCCAGTCCGGCACCTCTTTGCCAAGCACTGCCGAGACGCGCTCAAAGGGGAGGTTGAGGGCCTTTAGACTGCCGGCTAGTGACGTCATTCGTTCGACGTCACGGTCGAGGTTGATCACGTAAATGAGCGGGGCCATCGGAGAAGGGATGGTTGCCGCCTTCAGGCATGTTTCAATCCGATAGGCGTCCATGCTTTTGGTTCGTCACATCGGCCTCATGGGCCTATCCCTGCCTCAGGAATGAAGATTCTGCACCTCTCCAAGATGGATACCGGCGGCGGGGCAGCCGATGGCTTCGTGCGAATCCATCGCGCCTTGCTTGCAGAAAGCCATGATTCCGTCGCCTACGTCATCAAACAGAAGCGCCGGGATGTCCCCGCCCTAGTCGACGCCTGTATGCTACTCGGCCCGCTCGAGAAGCTCGCGTGGGGGCTTAGCCGAGTTTGGGCGAAGCTGCGTCGGTTGCACCTTAAGCCGGTCGGGGTCTACGATTTCGACGCTGAAGCCAACTTTCCCGCCGAGCCTATTGTCCGCGACGCCTTTGCCCGAGCGGAGAAGTGGGACCTCGTCCTCGTCCATTGGTCCGGCGGCTTCGTCCGCCCGGAGACCGTCCGCGAGATCGCCCAAGCCCTCGGCGCCCGCGTCGCCCTCTGGCAGGTCGACATGGCGCACGCCACGGGCGGCTGCCATTCCAACCTCGGCTGTCAGAAATATCAGACCGGCTGCGGCGCTTGCCCGTTGCTGTCTTCCTCCGACCCGCAGGATATCTCGGCCGTGCAGGCCGCCCGACGCGCCCGTCTCTGGAAGGAACTCGGCGTCGTGGTGCTGGCCCCCAGCGGTTGGTCCGCTCGCCAGGCAAAGGAGAGCTTCACCTTAGGCGGTCTCGAACTCCGCACCTTCCCGATCCCGCTCGACCTCACGGTGCTCCGCCCGGCAGATATGCGCTCCGCCCGCCAAGCGCTGGGCCTGCCCGTCGACGGCCGCATCGTGCTCGTCCGCGCGCTCGACCCAGGATTGGTGTATAAGGGTTTCGGCCTCTTCCTCGAAGCGCTGAAGCAACTCGACGCTCAAGGTGTGGACTTGCACGTCGCTGTGATTGGCGACCGTGGCTTCGTACCCAGCGGCTTACGCCATATCACCTTCACCGAAATGGGCCCGCAGCGCGGCGACGCCGCCTTAGCCCGAGCCCACCAAGCGGCCGACTTCTTCGTGAGCCCTTCGACCAACGAGACCGGCCCGATGATGGCCGGCGAGGCGATGGCCTGCGGTCGTCCGCTCATCGCCTACCCAATCGGCATCGCGCCCGACCTCATCGAGCAAGGCCGCAATGGCACGCTGGTCGAGCCGGTTGGAGATGTCACAGCGCTGGCCGCCGCCATTCGTGCCTACGCCGAGATGCCCGCGGCGGAACTCGCCGCCCATCAGCAGGCCGCCGCCGATTCCGCTGGGCGAATTTTCTCGGCCCGATACTTTGCGGAGCAGGTCCAAGCCGCCCTGCGCCGATGAAGTATGCCTCTATCCTTTACCGCGATTACGCGGAAAACTCCCTGTTCATGCCGGGAGCCGGGGAGAACAACGGGGAATTCTATCTGCCCTACATCAAACTACGTGAACGCTTCCTCGCGGCAGGCATCGAGCTCAACACGCCGGACGTGAACGCCGGTCGCCCGGTTGAGTTCGAGCTCCACATCAACTGCCGCCGCCAGGATCCGTCCGTCCGAGCGTACGTCTACCTCTACGAGAACCCGCTGATCCGTCCGCTTAACCGCGACCGCTCGGCGCTGAACCGTTATGCAAAGTGGTTTGCCTGGGATGGCGAGTTACTCGACGACCCGCGCGCAGTGAGCCTTCTTTACCCGAACCGCTTCGAGGTCGGACCTTGGAACGGACCCGAGAAGCGCCCGCTCTTCTGCGTGCTGGTTGCCTCCAACAAGGCGCTGACGGTCGTCGACCCGCGCGACCAATATCAGGCCCGCGTACGCATCCTCGATTGGTATGAGCGCCAGGCGCCGACCGATTTTCACCTCTTCGGCCGCGGCTGGGACCGACCCGCCGCTTTGCCCGGCCGCTGGGGCCGCGTCCGCAATCAGCTACGCAAGATCCTCAGCCGCTTCCTTCCCGCGAAGTCCCCTTACACCACGTGGCGCGGGCCGGTCGACGACAAGATCGAACTGCTCACGCGCGCCCGCTTCTGCCTGGCGCATGAGAACTGCCGAGACCTGTCCGGCTACGTGACCGAAAAACTCTTCGACTGCTTCCGTGCTGGTTGCGTGCCCGTCTACGTCGGCCCGCAGGAGATCGCCGAGCTCGTGCCCGCCGGCTGCTTCATCGACGGCCGTGCCTATGCGACGCCTGCCGAACTCGACGGTTTCCTGCGCACAATCGATGACGCCGCCTACCGCGGATACCAGGAGCGCATCCGCGCTTTCCTACTTTCGGATAAGGCGAAGCCCTTCTCACAGGACCACTTCGCGGATGTCCTGGCCCGCGAAATCCTCGCCGACCTCGCTGCCCGATGAGCCTGCCTTCGATCAGCGTGATCTTCCTCGCCTACAAGCAGGAGGCCTATGTCCGTGAGGCGCTCCAGGCGGTGCTCACTCAGGACTTGCCCGACTACGAGGTGATTATCGGCGACGACGCTTCACCGGATACGACCCGCCGCATCATCGAAGAAGAGGTCGCCGCCTATCGCGGCTCCGCGCGTATCGTCCTCCTGCCGCCTGCCCCTAACGTCGGCGTCATCCGGAACTTCAACCGCTGCGTCGCTGCGTCCTCGGGCGAGATCTTCGTGGCTGCCGCCGGCGATGACGTCAGCCACCCGACGCGCCTGCGCCGAATCGCCGAGTTCTTCCGCGATCATCCGGACTGCACGGCGCATTATTCCAATGCTCGCGTCACGGATGCGATCGGAGGCGTCCTCCGCCCGACTTGGTATCACCATCAAGGCATCCTGTTTCGGAAATTCGATCCCGCTAGCTTCCATCTCTACCAAGGTGTCCAGTTCTGCGGCGCGACTGGCAGCTACCGAGGCGACGTCTTCCGCAAGTTTCCACCCATGCCCGGTACGACCGGTGGTGAAGACGGCCCAGCAATCCTGCGCTCGCTCCTGCTTGGATCCACCGCGATTGACTCCGAGATCCTCCTCGATTGGCGCTGGCACGGGGCGAACATGTCCCACGGCAGCAAGCCGAAGAATCTCAGCTGGCGTGATAAGCTGCGTCGCGCCGCGGCCTGGCCAGCTGGCCAGAAGGTCCATCGCCGCGGCTATCGAGCCGACCTCGCGCACGCCGAGCAGGCCGGCCTCGCCTCGCCGGAAGTCGTGGCACGCCTCCGTCAGTTGGTCGACGACGTCCATGCACAGGCCTCGGTGAAATTTCACTGCACGCATCCGAACGCCCGCTGGAAGGCCATCGGCCAGGCTGTCGGGTATTTCTGGCGGGTCTCGCCGCGCGGACTGATGTGGAAGCTGCGCTTCCTCGCTAAGACGATCGGCAAGAAATTGCTCCCAGGTCCGTTGCGGGCCGTGGTGCTCTTCAACTTCTCGAAGTTCTAGTCGTGCGGGCTGTGCCGCGGCTGGAGAGTTCGCACGCCATTCCTATTGCCTAAATCAAGAAACTGCCTTGGGTCAGGACATGCGAATCATCGCCTCGGTAAAATGGCGCTTATTGGCAATAGCCCGTGCCTGCGGCTACCAAGGAAGCCCCCGTCTATTTGGTGTGGTTGTCCCTCTACGCCTCGTGCCCTCTAAGGTGGTCCTCGGTCAACTCGACGCGGGTTCGTATGAAGCTAAAGAGGCGCGTTATATTCAGGCCTATCTGCCCGCAGGGGCGACCGTGCTGGAGCTGGGCGCAAGCCTGGGCGTCGTCTCCTCGATCATCCTCGGCCGGAAGCCGGAGCGCTTAATCTCTTATGAGGCCGTCGGCCCGCTGGGAGATATCGCCCGCCAGGTCGTGGCCCATAATCATCCCGCAGCGCCTTGGGAGTTGGTGCACTGCGCCATCGCCGCCGAAGGCGTCGATGAGGTCTCCTTCGATTGGTCCCCGGAATACACTCAAGGTGGCACGGTCGCCGATGAATCCGCGAAGTCGCTGATTCGCGTGCCCGCAGTGTCGCTAGCAGGAGCCATTGCCCGGCACCGGCTGCCGTCCGCCGCTTGGCTGGTGATGGATATCGAAGGGATGGAGTGGGAGCTCGCCCGGCATCAGGCCAAAGCCTTGCACCACTTCGACGGTATCATTGTCGAGTGCCATGATATCAAGGAGGGCGATCGCAGCATTCCGCATGCAGAGGTCCTCGCCGAAATCTTAAAGGCGGGCTTCACGGTCGTCGCCCGTCGCGGGCAGGTCTCGGTCCTCCGCCGCCATTCGGCCTGAGGTACGTCGTTGCCCGAGGCCGCTGAGCGTGCTCAGGCGCGCGGGCCGTACTTGCGCTGCGGAGCTTGGGTCGGTGCGATGGGCTCGATCTGCACGCCGGCGCAGGCCGGATGGCGGCCGAAGGTGCCGTAGGTCTCGGTGTCGAACCGCGTCGTCATACCGCGGGCGGCCTCGGCGACAAGCACGCGGCCGTCCGGCTGAATGAAGCCGACCTGGACGATAGTGGTGCCGTCCACCTTGCGGGTGTGCGCCACAATCTTCTCGAGGAAGTCGCCGGCATCGGGGCCGGGCTTGAGGGCGAAGAGGATCTTCTTGATGAGTCCCGGGGCACGGCGCAGCGGGGTGATGGCGTGCGCGCTGAGCGACCACTCGCCGCGTTCTTCACGGAAGTTGAGGCGCGCGTCGACGATCACATGCGAGCCGTCCATGAGCAGCGGCAGTTCGCCGTCCTTGATCTGCGCGGCAGCATCGTAGGCTTCGGAGAACATCATCACGGGAATGGTCACGGAGCGGGAGGCGACGGTGAAGAGCGCCCACGGGCGGTTATCCTTCTTGGAAATCTTCTTCTCGAGGGCACCGACGATCCCGCAGACACGGACGGTGTGGCGCTCCTTCTTGTCGAGCTCGATGCGATCTGGGGTGACGGTCAGGGTGGCGATAGCTTCGTCTAGGCCATGGTAGTCGGCGAGGGGGTGGCCGCTGAGGTAGAAGCCGAGCAGGGCCTTCTCGCTGTTGAGCATCTCAAGCTTGGGCATCTTCTCCGACTTGCGGAGGACGAGGTCCGTTGGGCGAGCGGCGCCGGCGTCCTCAGCCCCGAGCATGTCGAAGAGTGAACCCTGGCCGCTGGCGCGTTCCTTGCGCTCGCCGGCGAAGTGGCGGCGGACGGATTCGATGGAGTCGACGAGGTGGCGACGGTCTTCGCCGGTGAAATCGAAAGCTCCGGCGCGGACGAGGCAGTCCAGCGTGCGGGAATTGAGGTCGAACTCGCCGAGGCGGCCGACGAAGTCGCCGAAGTCCTTGTAAGGGCCGTTCTTCTCGCGCTCGGCGACGATATTGCGGGCGGCCTGTTCGCCGACGCCCTTGATGGCGCCCAGTCCGAAGCGGATGGCGTTGTCCTTGATGACGGGCGTGAAGTCGGTGTCGGACTGGTTCACGTCTGGTCCGAGGGCCTTCATGCCGAGGGCTTCGACTTCGCCCATGAATTCGGCGAGCTTGTCGGCGTTGCCCTGTTCAGAGGTCAGCACCGCAGCCATGAACTCGACCGGGTAGTTGGCCTTCAGGTAGGCAGTGCGATACGAAAGGATGGCGTACGCGGCGGAGTGCGACTTGTTGAAGCCGTACTCGGCGAACTTCTCCAGGGTGGCGAAAATCTCTTCGGCCTTCTTCTTGTCGATGTTGTTGGTCGTCTTGGCGCCTTCGATGAAGATGGAGCGCTGCTGCTCCATCTCCTCGCGGATCTTCTTGCCCATCGCACGGCGCAGCATGTCGGCGCCGCCGAGGGTGTAGCCGGCGATCACGCGGGCGGCTTCCATGACCTGTTCCTGGTAGACCAAGATGCCGTAAGTCTCCTTGGCGACCTTCTCGAGGAGCGGGTGCGCGTATTTGACGAAGGTGGGGTCGTCCTTGCCCTTAATGTAGTCGCCGATGAACTGCATCGGACCCGGACGGTAGAGCGCGATGAGCGCGACGATCTCGTCAATGGCGGAGATGCGGAACTTGCGACAGAGCGACTGCATGCCGCCGGATTCGAGCTGGAACACGCCGATGGTCTTCGCCTCGTTGAGGAGGGCAAAGGTCTTGGCGTCGTCGAAGCCGAGCTTCTCGATATCGAAATCAGCCTGGCGGCGATGCTTGCGCACAAGCTTCTGGGCGTCGTCGATGATGGTGAGCGTCTTGAGGCCCAGGAAGTCCATCTTCAGCAGGCCAAGCTTCTCGACGGGGTCCTTGGCGTACTGGGTCGTCAGGTCGCCTTCCTGCATCGTCACGGGGATGATGTCGGTGAGCGGGCGGTCAGCGATAATCATACCGCATGCGTGCTTACCGGAATTGCGCACCATGCCCTCGATGACGCGCCCGGTCTCGATGATGCTGGCGGCCTGGGGGTTGATGGCGACCTCCTCGCGGAGCTCGTTGGATTTCTTTAAGGCGTCCTCGAGCGAGATGTTGATGTCGTCGGGGACGAGCTTGGCGAGGCGGTTGGTCTCGATGAACGGCAGGTCGCGGATACGGGCGAGGTCGCGGACGACCATCTTGGCGCCGAAGGTACCGAAGGTGATGATGTTGGCGACGCGGTCTTCACCATACTTCTTGCGGACGTAGCCGACGACTTCGTCACGACGTCGCATGCAGAAGTCGATATCGAAGTCGGGCGCGGAGACGCGCTCGGGATTCAGGAAGCGCTCGAAGAGCAGGCCGAAGCGGATCGGATCGATGTCGGTGATTTTGAGGCAATACGCGACGATCGAGCCGGCACCCGAGCCTCGGCCCGGGCCGACGGGGATGTCATGGCGACGCGACCAGTCGATGAAGTCCCAGACGATGAGGAAGTAGTCGACGAAGCCCGTGCCGGCGATGACGCCCATCTCGTAGTCGACACGGCGGCAGAGCTCAGCGGGGCTGGTCTTGCCGACACCCGGGATCTTCTCGTCCTTCCAGGCCTTGGGATCGTCGTAATCCACCGCGTAGCGTTCCTTGAGGCCCGCCTTCACCTGCTCGAGCAGGTAGGAGCCGTTGGCCCGCATGGCTTTCCGCTTCTCGGCTTCGATGACGAAGTCGCCTGGCTTGCCGGCGGAGACCAGCAGGCCGTTCTTGAGCTGCTCGTAGCCGTCGAGGATGGCGTCGATCTTGTCGGAAGCCTTGGGCTTAACGCCTTCGCTGAAGATATAGACCGGGTAGTTGTTCTGGCCGACCGGCAGCTTGACGTCGCACATCTCGGCGATGGCGACGGTGTTCTTGATGGACTCGGGGACCTCGCCGAAGACGCGGAGCATCTCGGCCTCGCTCTTGAGGTAGAACTCCGTGGCGGAATAGCGCATGCGGCGCTCGTCGGCCAGGCGGGCGCCGGTCTGGATGCACAGCATCGCATCGTGCGCGACGGAATCGCCGGCGTCGACGTAGTGGACATCGTTGGTGGCGACGACGCGGAGCTGGAACTCGCCGGCGAGCTTGAGCAGGTCGGCGATGATGCGCTTCTGCTCCTCGAGGCCGTGGTCCATCAGCTCGATGACGAAGTTCTCGCGGCCGAAGATCTCGACGAACTTACCGCAGGCCTTGCGGGCGGCTTCGTAGTCGCCGCGGAGGAGGGCCTGCGGGATGACGCCTTGGAGGCAGCCGGAGAAACCGATCAGGCCGTCGGCGTGCTTGGCGAGCTGCTCGAGGTCGGTGCGCGGCTTGTAGTGGAGGCCGCGGACGTGCGCGTCGGAGACGAGCTTGGTGAGGTTCTGGTAGCCTTTGAAATTCCGGGCGAGCACGCCCATGTGGAAATACTTGTGCTCGCGACGATCGGGCTTGTCGGTGAGCGCGTGGTCCCAGACGAGGTAGAGCTCGCAGCCGAGGAGGGGCTTGAGCTTCACGTCGCCCTTGGAGCGCTGCTTGGCCTCGTTCCAGAAATCGAAGAGGCCGAAGAGGTTGCCGTGGTCGGTGATCGCCACCGCGCGCATGTTCATGTCGCACGCGCGCTCCATCAGGCGGTCGATGCGGCTGCAGCCGTCGAGCATGCTGTAGTCCGTATGCACGTGGAGGTGCACGAAGTCTCGGCTAATGGTTTCCGGGTCGGCCATGCGTGGAGGGCGATAATAGGGAGCCGTCGGAGGGCAGGGGAAGGCATTAATCCGCGAGGTTATCCGCGGACTTATGCACAGCGTCCCCGCGGGCCGAATCCGGGCCTTACTTGACCTTCACGAAGGTGCGCTTGCCGGCCTGGATGACCAGCTCGCCCGCGGGCTGCGCGACCTTCAGGGACGGGTCGGAGACCTTGTCGTCGCCGATCTTGACCGCGCCGCCCTCGATGAGGCGGCGGATCTCCTTCTTGGAGGGGAAGAGGTTCGTCGCGGCAAGGAGGTCGACGATGCCGACTTCGGCCGCGCCGCCGGAGACGGCGGCCCAGGTGAACTCAGGCATGTCCGTGCGGACGCCTCCCTTGGAGAAGACGTTTTCGAACTCGGCGCGCTCCTTGGCGCCGGCGCCCGCGCCGTGGAACTTGTCCGTCAGGCGCGTGGCGAGCTGCTTCTTGGCTTCCATCGGGTGGCCGGCCTTGAGTGCCGCGATCTCTTCCGGAGACGAGAGCAGGAGGAGGTCGTAGTAGACCCACATGGTGGCGTCGGGCACCGACATGATGCGGCCGAACATGTCCTTCGCGCCGTGGTTGAAGGCGATGTAGTTGCCGAGGGACTTCGACATCTTCTTCTCGCCGTCGAGGCCGACGAGCAGGGGCATGCCGAGCACGGCCTGCGGGGCCATCTTGTCCTGTTCCTGCAGGTCGCGGCCGACGAGCATGTTGAAGAGCTGGTCGCTGCCGCCGATCTCGATATCGGCCTTGAGCATGACGGAGTCGTAGCCCTGCAGGAGCGGGTAGAGGAACTCGACGATCGAGATAGGAGTGTTCGATGCGTGACGCTTGGCGAAGTCATCGCGTGCGAGCATCTGGGCGACCGTCATGCGGCGGCTGAGCTGGAGGGCGTCGAGGAACGACATCTTGCCGAACCACTCGCTGTTGCGGCGGACCTCGGTCTTCTTGGGGTCGAGGATTTGGTAGGCCTGCTCAAGGTAGGTCTTGGCGTTCTCCTCGATCTCTTGTTCGGAAAGGACCGGGCGCGTCTCGGACTTCCCGGTGGGGTCGCCGATGCGCGTGGTGTAGTCGCCGATGATGAGCACGGCCTGGTGGCCGAGCTCCTGGAACTGGCGGAGTTTCTGGAAGACGACCATGTGGCCGAAGGTCAGGTCCGGGCGGGTGGGGTCGACGCCGAGCTTCACGCGCAGGGTCTTGCCGGCCTCGAGGCGCTTGAGGATCTCCGCCTCACCGATGAATTTCTCGGTGCGGGACTTCATGACCTTCAACTGTTCCGCGGGGGACATGCCATCACTCTCCCCAAGGGGGAGGGATGGGGGAAGGAAAAAGAGGAGATAGCAAAGGGGTAGGGGTAGGGGCAGGGGTAGGAAAGAGAGGTGCAAAAGTGCAAAGCGGCCTACGGCCTGTGCAAAGGTGCAAACGTGAAGACATTTTCGGGTCCCAGGTCTCGGCCCTCGGGTCTCTGGTACGGGTTACCAGGTACAGGTGCGGGTACGGGGCAAAACTCAGGTCCTGAATCTGTACCCGAACCTGAACCCCTGAACCTGGCTCCCGACGGCCGAGACCTGAGACCTGAAATTCGGAATGTTTTCCTACCCCTGCCCCGACCCCTACCCCTACCCCTAACTTGCATCCACCTTTGCACTTTTGCACGCGGCTCCGCCGCATTTGCACCTTTGCACTGCATCTGCCCGCCTCTCTCTTGCCCTTCGTCCCATTCCCACCTTACTTCATCCCATGGATCTCGTCCGCGAATTAATCGATTACGTGAAGCACCCGAGCGTGTCCACCGACCCGTCCTTCAAGGCGGGCATGGACGGTGCACGTGAACATATCTGCGGACTGCTCAAGCAGGCAGGCCTCGAGGTCGAAGTCGTCCCGACGCCCCTCCATCCGATCGTGCTTGGTCGCCGCCGCGGGCCGAAGGAATGGCCCCACATCGTCCTCTACGGCCACTACGACGTGCAGCCAGCCGACCCGCTGAATCTCTGGACTTCCCCGGCCTTCGAACCGGTCGTGCGTGACGGCAAGATCTGGGGCCGCGGTACCGCCGACAATAAGGGGCCGCATCTCGTGGCGGTCGTCGCACTCGCCCGCCTGCTCAAGCGCTGCCCGAACCTGCCTCTGCGCATCACGTTCCTGATCGAAGGCGAAGAAGAAATCGGCTCTCCGAGCTTCCCGGAATTCCTGCATAACCATAAGGCTGAACTCACTGAGGCCGATTGCGTCATCCTTTCCGACACCGCCTCACCGTCGTCCGACCAGATTGTCATCACGACGGCCCTGCGCGGTATCGTCGGCCTCGAAGTCGGCCTGACTGGCCCGAAGTCCGACCTGCACTCCGGCCTCCATGGCGGAGCGGTTTATAACCCTATCCAAGCACTGGCTGAACTCTGCGCCTCGCTGCATGACGCCGATAACGCCGTCACCGTCGAAGGCTTTTATGACGGCGTCGAACAGCCAACCCGCTGGGAGCGCGAAGAACTCCGCAAGCTACCGCTCAGCGAAGATGGCTATCGCCGCGCCCTTGGTGTCGACGAACTGCATCCCGCTCCGGGCCTCGACGGCCTCGAAGCCGTGCGCTTCGCGCCGACGCTCGAGTTCAACGGCATCGGCGGTGGCTACCAGGGCAAGGGCTCCAAGACTGTCATCCCGTCCAAGGTCTTCGCCAAGATCACCTGCCGTCTCGTCCCCGGCCAGGATCCCGCCGACGTACACCGCAAGGTCGCCGCGGCCATCCATGCCCGCGCCCCGAAGGGCGTGCGCGTCGACCTCATCGAGATGCAGGGCAATGCAGCTTATTTCGTCTGCCCGCCTGATCGCCCGAACACTCCCGCCGGCCAGAATCCCGTCCTCGCCAAGGCTTTCCGCGAGGCCGACAAGGCCATCGGCGAAGCTTTTGGTAAGCGCCCGCTCTATCTCCGCGAAGGCGGCAGCGTGCCCATCATTGGCGACATCCGTCGCGAGACCGGCCTCGATTCCGTCATGATCGGCCTGTTCACGCCCGAGTCGCACCTGCACGCCCCGAACGAGAATTTCGAACTCGTCATGGCCGAGCGCGCCGTGAACGCCTACGAGAAACTCCTCGAGCGACTCGCCGGCACCGAGCGCGGCCCGCGGTAAGCCTGCGTCGTCCGATTAAACGCCCATTTCACTCGGTTTTCGAGGGTTACGGGGCAGGTTTACCCTTCCGCTTTCGCGGATAACTCTTCAATCTCCGGGCATTCACCATGGCCGTCTTCCGCAAACGTACGCACACCCCGACTCCTAAGAAGAAGGATATCCCGGCCGGTCTCTGGACCAAGTGCCCCCAGTCGGGCGAGATGGTCTACACGAAGGACCTCGAGGCCAACTGGAACGTCTTCCCGGTCAGCGGCTACCATGACCGCCTGACGACCAAGCGCCGTATCGCCCTGCTCATCGACGACGGCTCCTGGAAGGAGACCGACAGCAAGCTGGTCTCCAAGGACCCCCTCAAATTCACCGCCGGCGGTTCCTACCCTGAGCGCCTCGCCCAGCACCAGAAGAAGTCCGGCCTCCGCGACTCCGTCGTCTGCGGCCACGGCCTGATGGACGGCCTCCCGGTCTCCCTCGCGATCATGGACTTCTCGTTCATGGGCGCCTCGATGGGCTCCGT
>CAMCWL010000026.1 GCA_945882655.1 Opitutus sp. GAS368 | reverse complement strand
GTCTCCCTGCACCGCCTCGGTACCGACCACCTCGACATCGTCCTCTGCCACGACATCGAGTTCGTACCGATGCAGCAGATCGTCGATGAGACCATCCCGGCCCTCCGCAAGGCGAAGCAGGCCGGCAAGGTGAAGGCTATCGGCTTCAGCGGCTATCCGCAGAAGATCTTCAAGTTCATCTGCGAGCAGGCCGAGGTCGACTGTGTGCTGAGCTACAACCAGCACACGCTGCAGAATACCCGCTTCTCCGACGAGACGGTGCCTTACCTGAAGGCGAAGGGAATCGGCGTCATGAACGCGGGCCCCTTCAGCGCCCGCCTCCTCACCAACGCACCGCTCCCGGCCTGGCTCAAGGAGCCAGAGGAAGTGAAGGCCGCCGCCCGCGCCGCCGCCGCCCATTGCGCCGCCAAGGGTAGCGACATCGCTAAGATCGCGTTGCAGTTCTCACTCCAGCATCCCGACATCACCACGACGGTCTCGGGTAGCGCCAATCCGGTCAACATCCGCAACTGGGCCAAGTGGGCCGCGGAACCGATTGACCAACAGCTGCTCGCCGAAGTGCACGCGATCTTCGCCCCAGTCAAGAACCTCGGCCACCTCGAAGGCCTGAAGGAGAATAACTGAGCCGATGAAAGCCATCCGTCTCGACCAGCCGCAGCAGTTCACGCGCATCGACATCCCAGAGCCGCCCGCGCCCGCCGCCGGTGAAGCGGTCGTCCGCGTACACCGCATCGGTATCTGCGGCACCGACTACGGAGGCTACCTCGGCAAGATGCCGTTCTATTCCTACCCGCGCATCCCCGGCCACGAACTCGGCGTCGAGGTCCTCGCGGTCGGCCCGGGCGTGACCAACGTGAAGCCGGGCGACCGCTGCTCGGTCGAGCCCTACATCAATTGCCAGACGTGCTACAGTTGCCGCCGCGGTTTCACGAACTGCTGCGAGAACCATCAGACGCTCGGCGTGATGTGCGACGGCGGTATGGCGGAGAAGTTCCTGCTCCCGGCCCGCAAGCTGCACATCTCCACGAAGCTCTCCTACGACCAGCTCGCGCTCGTCGAGACGCTTGCCATCGGCTGCCATGCCGTCGACCGCGCCGCGCCCAAGGCCGGTGAGACGGTCCTCGTCATCGGTGCCGGCCCGATCGGCCTCTCGGCCGTCGAGTTCGTCAAGGTCTCCGGCGCGAGGTGCGTCGTGATGGACATGAACGCCGAGCGCCTGAAGTTCTGCACGGACGTCATGAAGGTGGACGGCGTCATCCAGGCCAAGGGAGACGGCTCCGAAGTCGCCGCGCTCGCCGCCCTTACGAAGGGCCAGCTCGCCGACGTTGTCATTGACGCCACGGGCAGTAACAAATCGATGGTGGCCTGCTTCGCCTACGCGGCCTTCGCTGCCCGCGTGGTCTATGTGGGCATCACGCAGCAGGATCTGACCTTCCCGCACGCCCCACACCTCCACCGCCGTGAGCTGACCATCATGGCCAGCCGCAACGCCCTCTCGAAGGACTTCGCCCGTATCATTAAGCTGATCGAAGACGGCGTGATCGACACGAAGCCCTGGATCACGCACCACGCGAAGTTCGAAGACCTGATCGCGACCTTCCCGACTTGGCTCAAGCCGGAGTCAGGCGTGATCAAGGCGATCGTCGACGTGGTCTGACGTCATGCGCCTCGACGCCCACCAGCACTTCTGGTCGTACGACGCGGCGCAATACCCGTGGATTCCTCCGGGCTCGCCACTGCACCGTAGCTGGCTGCCCGATGATCTGGCCGCCTTGCAGCACCCGCTTGGCTTCGATGGCTCGATCGCCGTCCAGGCCCGTCAAGTCGTCGGCGAATCCGACTGGCTCCTCGGTCTAGCGGATAAGCACACCAACGTGAAGGGTGTCGTCGGCTGGGTCGACCTGCGCTCTGACCGCGTCGAGGAAGATATCGCCCGCCTTGCCGCGCACCCGAAATTCGTTGGCGTCCGTCATGTCGTCCAGGAAGAGCCCGACGTGGACTTCATGCTCGGCAAGGATTTCCAGCGTGGCATCTCGAAGCTTCGCGCGCACGGCCTGACCTACGATATCCTCATCTACCCGAAGCAGCTCGAGGCCGCCATTCGCCTCGCGGAGAATTTCCCGCAGCAGGCCTTCGTCCTCGATCACATCGCCAAGCCCCATATCAAGGACGGCACGATCGAGCCGTGGAAGTCGCAGCTCCGCCGCCTGGCTAAATTGCCTAACGTCCATTGCAAGGTCTCCGGTATGCTGACCGAGGCCGACCACAAGAATTGGAAAGCCGAGCAGTTCCGTCCCTATCTCGACACGGTCTTCGAGGCGTTCGGCCCGGCGCGCCTGATGTACGGCTCCGACTGGCCGGTCTGCCTCTTTGCTGGTAGCTACGAGCAAGCCTTCCGCTTGATCGACGACTACGCCCGCTGCCTGACCGAAGCCGAGCGCGTCGGCCTCTTCGGAGGTAACTGCGCCCGCTTCTACTTCGCCGGTAAGCGCTAGCGGATAGCCGTGTTGGCGTCCTTCGTGACCTTGAAGATCCAGCCGTTGGCTTCCATGTCGATATTGAGGCCGCGCTTGTCCCGGGCGATTTCGGCCGGTAGCGGGTCGGCGTTGCAGCGAAAAAGCTTCAGCTTCCCTTCGCCTTCATATTCGCCTTTCACTTTCGTGCCGGACTTCGCGACCTCAATGGTCAGATAGCAATCGAAGACGCCGCCCGGCGTCTCACCGATGAGAACTTCGACCGGAATTTTCGTTCCCTTGGTCGCCTGGATCCACGGGCCCGCCTTGAGGCGATGCAGGCTGCCTGGCTTGCGGTCGATTTTGTACTCCTTGGTCACCTTATCGCCGAAGTCCTTGTAGTTGCCGCCGCCTGCGAGGTAGGTCTCGTAGCCATCATCGAGGGCAATCTTCCGGTTCCAGCGCACGAGCAGAAAGTCGTCCCCCGAGCCTACGAAGCGGAAGGGCAGGGAACTGGGTACCTCGACGTAGCAGCGGTAGTGGATCACCCAGCGCGAGGGCTTCATCAGCTTCTCGACCTCGAAGGCCTTGGGCGCGTCGTCTGCCGAGCGACTGGTGATGAACAGCTGGCCGGAGACGAGCATGTCGGGCGACTTGAAGAACTTCTGCAGTCGGCCCGGGCTCCAGCCGCTTTCGAGGAACTCGCGCACCGAAGCGCGGTAGGGCGGAATGCCCGTCTTGGCCGGGGCCGCCGCAGTCGGCTTGCGATCGCTGGTCTGCTTGAGGTCGTACAGCGTACCCAGCAGGCCACCAGTGGTCATCCCGGTGCTCTTCATCCCGAAGAGAGAGACAAAATTACGCCCGCCGCCGACGCCGGTGCCCTTGCCTGCGCCGATGCCGCCGCCCGAACCCCCGCCGAAGCCCTTCGAGCTGCCTCCGCCGATGGCCCCGGCGGTGGCCAGCGGATTGGTCAGGCTCGGGAGGCTGCTCACGGCCATCGTCGCGTTGGCGTTCTTACTGGTGATGCGTGAGTTGGTCTTGGTCAGCGACTTCACGTTTTTCGGCTGCAGCTTGGTCTTGTACTCCTTGGCCTTTGGGCCGCCGCTGCCCCCGCCCGCGCCAGTCGCGAACGTATTGGGGTCTTTCTTCCCGGAGAGATCGGTGACGGTCGAGACGACCCAGACGACGGCGATGATCACCAGCAAGAGGTGGATGATGACCGAAAGCGCCAAGCCTTCCCCGCCGAGCCGTTGCCAGAGCGTACGGTTAGGTCGATGCAGCGGCGTCGAGGGGGACGCCTCCGCGGATTCGTCCTGGGGTGCGGACATACAAGGATTCCACAATGAGTCTGTGGGCATACAATCCATAAAATAAGGCATCGAGCCCACCTTGTCGTAATAATCATAAACACCTGGCATCGGCTTGCCCCGACCGCCCTTGCCTCCATCTTCCATTCCATGGATTCCCGGCTACACGACCTCGAAGAACGCCTGACTTTCCTCCAGCGCCACGTGGAGCAGCAGGACCGGGTCATCCTCGAGCTTTCCCGGGAGGTTTCCAAGCTGTCCGATCGCCTAGCCCGCACCGAAGCCAAGCTCAGCCAGTCCGCCGACGCCGGCGACCAGGCCCCGCCCGCCGACGAGCGCCCGCCGCATTGGTAAGTCGAACCATGTGCGGCCGCGTCACCCAGTTTTCTCGTTGGGAAGAAATCGTGAAGAGCCTCGGCGCGCCGTCGGCCGAGGTCTCGCCGCGTTATAATATCTCGCCCGGCACGCCGTTGGTCTCCGTCCGCCGCGAGCAAGGCGTGCTCCGCACCGAAGCGCTCCCCTGGGGCTTCGTGCCAGCTTGGGCGCCGGCCGACGAACAAGAAGGCCACGCCAACGCCCGCGCGGAAGGAATCTTCGATCGCCCGACGTTCCGCGACTCAGCCCGTCACCGCCGCTGCGTCATCCCCATCGACGGCTATTACGAGTGGAAGACGGAGGGGAAGCTGAAGTCCCCGTATTATTTCCGCGCGGCTGATGGCGGCCCACTCGCAGTCGGCGGGCTCTGGTCGCTCCACCTCGCCGCCGACGGCACGCACCGCCGCACGCTCTGTCTGGTGACGGTCGCGCCGAATCGCGAAGCCGGCGAAGTCCATTCGCGCATGCCAGTCGTGCTCACTGGTGCCGAGCGCCAAGCCTGGCTCTCGGAGAAGGCTTTCGCCTCCGAAGATTTCGCACGCCTCGCCGTGACGGCTCCGGACCGGGCGTTGTCGATGCATCGCGTGTCACCCGACGTCAATCGGGTCGCCATCGACGCGGAGCGTCTGGTGCTTCCGTTGGTCGGCGCGATGGACCAACCGGACTTCTTCGGGGATTTGCTTGGCTAACGGGGTGATTTTCGACAGACCTCTGGTATGGCCGAGCCCACGCATATCCCGAAGATCGTGGAGAAGCCGTGGGGCCGCGAAATCTGGTATGCCGATCAAGCCGCTTACGCCGGTAAGGTGCTGGAAGTGAAGCAGGGCCGCCGCCTCAGCTTACAGTATCACGAGCGCAAGACGGAGACGCTTTACCTGCTCTCCGGCAAGGTGCTCCTGACCTTCCGAGCAATCGCATCCGGAGAGACTCCGGCCGTATCCCTCGTCACGCCCGCCGACCAGTGCGTCTGGCTCCCCGGTCAGGCCTTGCACGTGCCGGTGCGCACGATCCACCGCTTCGAAGCCCTCGAAGACAGCGTACTGCTCGAAGTCTCCACGCCCGACTTGACCGATGTCGTCCGCCTGCAGGATGACTTTTCGCGACCCGCCCGCGACTGACCCTTTCTATTCCTATGCGTAAAGTTTTGGCCTTTGACCTCGGTGGTACGAAATTCGCCTTCGGCGTCGTCAATCAGGACGGCACCGTCCTCGGTTCTGGCCGCGTCGAGACGTTCGCCGAAAAAGGACCGCAGCAAGCCTGCGAACGCGTCGCTGAAGCCGCCCATCAGCTGCTCGCCGAACTCAAGCTCAAGCCAGTTGACTTCGTCGCTATCGGCGTGGCTTCCCCGGGTCCGCTCGATATCGCTCGCGGTTGCGTCGACGGCTCGCCCAACCTCCCGGGTTGGACCGGCTTCTCGATCACGGATTTCCTGAGCAACTCTTTCGGCGGCCTACCCACGCGTATTGATAACGACTGCAACGCCGCCGCGCTCGGCGAATACCGCTTCGGCGCCGGCAAGGGCAAGAAGAACGTCGTCTATATCACTGTCTCCACTGGCATCGGCGGCGGCGCGGTTATCGACGGCCGCCTGATGCGCGGCTCCAACGGCAACGCGGCTGAACTCGGCCATATTCCTCTGACGATGGACGGGCCTCGCTGCGGCTGTGGTAATCCTGGCTGCTGGGAAGTCTATGCCTCCGGTACCGCCATTGCGCGCCGCACCCGCGAAGCGCTCACGGCTGGCCGCCCATCGAGCATCGTCAAATTCGCCGGCAGTATCGACCAAGTCACGACGCACCACCTCTTCCAGGCGATGGCTGAAGGCGACGCACTCGCCAACGAGATCTGGGCGGAGTCCATCAACTACCTCGGTCGTGGCCTCGGCGCAGTGATCAACACTTTCAACCCGGATGTGATCGTCGTCGGTGGCGGCGTGACTGCGGCGGGCGATGCTCTCTTTGTCCCGATGCGCAAGAGTGCCAACAACTACGCCTTCCCGCGCCTCTCGGCGGTCTGCACGATTGTCCCGGCCGGACTCGGCGGCAACGTCGGCGTTGTCGGCGCGGCGGCCTGCGCCTTCGAGCACGTTAGCTAAGAGCGGCTCGTCGCGATGCGCGTCTCCGTCGTCATCCCGGCGTTCAACGAGGAAAAACTCCTGCCCGCGACGCTTGCGTCCGTACAGGTGGCGGCCGCGGCTTTTCTTTCCCGCGGCTGGACCTGGGAATGCGTGGTCTGCGATAATAACTCGACCGATGGCACCGCGGCTTGCGCCCGCGCCGCTGGGGCGGTGGTCGTCTTTGAGCCCGTGAATCAAATCGGTAGAGCCCGCGATGCGGGGGCGCGCGTGGCTACCGGAGATTGGCTGGTCTTTATCGACGCGGATTCGACTCCTTCGATCGAACTCTTTGCAGCCATTGCTGACCAGATTGCCGCGGGTCGTGCGTTGGGCGGTGGCAGCACGGTCGAACTGGAACTCGGCACGCCGCCCTATGCCCGGTTCGTCTGCGGAATCTGGAACCTATGTAGTCGCCTCGCCGGTTGGGCCGCTGGCTCCTGCGTCTGGGTCGAAGCCGCTGCCTTCCGTGAAGTGGGCGGCTTTGGTACGGAATACTACGCGGGCGAAGAGGTCTTCCTGAGCCGTCGGCTCAAGTCCTTGGCTCGCCGGACCAAGCGCAGCTTCGTCATCCTCGCTGACCATCCGCTCCAGACTTCCTCGCGCAAGCTGAAGCTCTATACCGTCACCGAAGCGGCCCGCTTCTTCTTCCGGATGCTCTTCACCGCGGGGCGCGCGGCGAAGCGTCCGGAGAACTGCGATATCTGGTACGACGGTCGGCGCTGACCGCGCTCAGAGCCGCTGACGCTTCCACTTCGGGATTGGGAAGACGGTGATTTTATCCGAGCGCACCTCGACATCATCGCGGTGCCGCAAGGCCTTGGCTTCAGCGTCCGTGACAATCTCGTAGTGTCGCGCCGCGGTGATAAGATCGGCGATTTCCCAGCAGTCTTTCGGATTGTTCACCCATTGTTCCGGCGGCAGGCGGCTCAGGTCGTAAGGCTTGGAATAACTGCGCAGGGTCTTGCGCGGGCCTTTGGCGTATTCGTGGAAGTAGGACATCGCGAGCTCGCGGACGCTGCGGTATACGGGATCACGCCAGCGGAGGCAGACGTAGTTGGTCTTGGAGATGGCGCCCCACTTGCCGTTCACCCGGAAGGGCGCGATGACATGGTCCATATCCTGGTGGGCGCTGAAGTCCAAGAGCAGGGGAGGGTGGCCCTGTAACCAGAGCGCGAAGGCCGCGACCATGGCGCCTTCGATACAATGCGCCCGGCGGTGCTTCAGGGTCTGTTCGACCGACCGGGCGGTATCGCCCTCGGGCTCGAAGTTCTGCGGGAAATCGACCAAGAAGTCCTGGATGGCCCGCGGCGTCGACAGGCGTGCGAGCGTGCGCGCCGCCGGCAAGCTAAGGCCGCGCTGCTGCGCGAGTCGGATTCGGGCGGCGAGCGACATGCCTTAGGTCTAGCCGCCCGTCCCGATTGCTCAAGGAGCGAGTGCGCCCCCTGCTTTCGGATTGGCTAACCCGCCAGCCTGCGTTTGCTTTCCTGCGTCCGCCATGCCGATCTCCGAACCCACCTGCGCCGGCTGCGACGTTAACTGACATGGACGCCCAAATCCGCGACGGCCTGCTCCTGATGATCTTGCTGATCATCTCGATCGGCCTGCACGAGTTCGGGCATGCCTGGATGGCCGATCTGCGTGGCGACCCGCTCCCGCGCCTGCAGGGCCGTGTGACGCTCAATCCTTTCGCCCATACCGACCCGATTGGCACTATCGCGATCCCGGCGATAGCAATATTCTTACCGATTCTACTCTCTCTTAAATGGAGCATAATGCTCATTGGCTGGGGTAAGCCGGTCCAGATCTCCCTGCCTAATCCGAAGACCCGCCGGATGGACGACATCTATATCACCTTGGCCGGCCCGGCTATGAACTTGGTGCTCTGCCTCGTCTTCGCCGTAATCGGCGGGCTGGGGAATTTTGACCCTAAGACGCAAGTCGTGATCACCGACTTTTTGGGGAAGGGCATTGTCCTTAACGCTGGCCTTGTGGTCTTTAATCTAATTCCCATCCCGCCGCTCGACGGCTCCAGGCTGGCCCTCCGCCTCGGGCTATACTCCGAAGAGTTATTCATGACCGTGGCTCGTTGGGGCTTCATCATCCTATTGATGCTTGTCAACTTTGCCCCCTTCCAGCTGGCCATGGGTTACGCAAGGGCGCTTGTGGCCACACCCTGGTTCGCCCTCTGGGACCTGCTCTCCTGATTGCCGGTCCAGCCACGAGAGGCTTGCCTATTCGCGGCCTCCGGGCGAATCTCAAGCCATGCAAACCCTCGGCGAACGTCTCCAAGAAGCCCGTCAGCGACTGGGCGTGACCCTCCGCGAAGCGGCGGAGTTCACCAAGATCCGCACCGATTACCTCCAGTCGATGGAGGCCAACCAATTCGAATCCATCCCGCTTGCCGACGTCTACAAGCGTGGCTTCGTGAAGGTCTACGCGAAGTACCTGCGCCTCGACGACGAGAAGGCTGGCGCCGATTTCAATACGCACCATTCCGCCAAGGCTTCCCGTCGTCCGCTTGAAGCGGCGGCTGATGAGGACGCTCCGTTCGAGCCGGTTTCCGGTGTCAGCTCGATCACGTTGAGCCGCGATACGCTGGTCTATGCCATCATCGGCATCGCCGTCATCGCGATCCTCCTCGCGTTTTTTATCTAAGCTCGTCCCCGGCTCAACGGACGCAGCCTAAGCCGGCGACGGCGGTTGTGGTCCCGGCGCCGCCGGCGAGCCGACCTCACCAGATTACGCTGACATCAGTGAAGACTGGGGTCCGCTACCAGGTCATTGAACTGAATACGGGTGAGACTCCTGGCCTCGGCGTGCTTTCCCCGCGCGACAAGCCGGTCGTCATCAACGTCAAGGGCCCGAGCGAACTGCGTTCCTCTGCGGTCGAACACCTACGCGTGAAGATCGACGGCATCCCGTTCCTGATCCCGGCCACTATCACGGGCGCAATGTTCGTGGCTTTGCCCGATACCTTTACCTCCCCGCCGGTACCCAAGGCCGCCCCCACGCCGGTCCCGGTCCCCAAGGCTCCCGCGCCGAAGGCGAAGACGGCTCGCTGAGTCGAGGGGGTTGACCGTCCGCCCACTCGGGCTTATCTCTTTCGGCATAGTGCCTCCGCGCCTCGAACAACGTGTCCTCGTCCTTAACCGTCTCTGGCAGCCGGTTAACATCGTGGGCGTCTTGCGCGCGATGAGCCTGCTCTTCCGCGGCCGCGCATCGGCCATCCACGCCGATCCGTCCGGCCACCGCGTGATGAGCTCCGAGGAGTGGATGCGCTTCTCTGTGGAGGCCCCGCCGCCTAATGCCGAGTCCGTCCGAACGACGCACATCGTGCTCCGCATCCCGCGCGTACTCCTGTTGGGCGAATACGATCGCGTACCACGCCGCGAGATCCGCTTCTCCCGTCGCAATGTCTACCTGCGCGATACGAATACCTGCCAGTACTGCGGGCGTCAGTTCCGCGACGAGGAACTTAATCTCGATCACGTCGTACCCCGCGACATTGGTGGCAAGACGAACTGGGAGAACATCGTGACGGCCTGTGTGCGCTGCAACTCCCGCAAGGCTAACCGCCTGCCCGAACAGGCTGGCATGACGCTCCGGCACGCGCCCACGAAGCCCAAGTGGCGCCTGGTGGTCGCGTCGTCCTTGTCCGCCGACGAGGTCGAGTGCTGGAAGGAATTCCTCGAGGTCACGCCCGCCGGTCAGCTTCCTTGGAGGAACTGAGCAGCGGCGCTTTTCTTGGTGCGGGTAACCAGATTCGAACTGGTGTATCCACTTTGGAAGAGTGGTGTCCTACCACTGAACGATACCCGCGTGGCCAAGGACGCTCACTATTCCAAGCCGTCCGCCCGGGGTCAAGCCTCGCCCATCGTCCGCCCGGCCCCTTGAGGCGGAAAACGGCCCGGGAAAAGCAGGGTTTGCCGACCTGATTAAGCTAGGGTGCGGTGAATGACGCTGATGGTCCCGTTGGTCTCGAGGATCACATCCTTAGCCTGTTCGATGTTCGCGAGGCCGGCCGAACGCAGCGACGCCATGAGTTCGTGGTGCGTGATCCGCTCGCGGTGCATGACTTTCTCCTGCACCACTCCATCGCGGACAAGGAAGACGGGCCGACCGACCAACGCCCAATGCACGACCCGGAAATGCCGCGAGAGCAGCAGCATGCACCAGTTGATGGAGATAAGCGTACCGGCCAAGAAGAGTCCGCCCCCGAGGCTGTTGTCGCCGCCGTTCATGGCGTTCTGTACGGTGTTGCTGAGGATGAGCAGCAGGATGAAGTCGAACGGCGTCAGCATCCCGGTCTGCCGCCGGCCAGTGAGGCGAATGAGGCACAGCAGGAACCCGTAGACGATGATGCCGCGGATCAAGAGCTCCCACCAGGGAAGCACGGGGATGAGCATAGTCCCGAGGTCGAAGGGTTGTCGGACGGCTTGGGCGAGCATGGGCCACGTTAGGCCTGGCCGACGCTAAGGGCGATAGCGTTTGCGCTTCACGCAGGGCCGAGTTCCGTCATCCTGCGCCCATGGCTCGCTCCGCCCGTCCCTCCGCCCCAGCCGTCCGCGACGTGCTGATGATGGCGACTCCCTCCAAGAATGCCGACCTTCGTTGGTTCGGAGGCTTTCACGCTTCCGATCCCTTCCCGGCGTTCTCCGCTAAGGGCCGCCGCATCGGGCTTCTGCCCGGCATGGAAGTCGGTCGCGCAAAAGACGAGTCCGCCTTTGACGAAGTCCTTAACCTCAGCGCCATCATCATCGATCTCCGCAAGACCAACCCGAAGGCGGGCGTCGCCGACGCGATCGTCTTCGCCGCCCTCCAGCAGGGCATCCACCGCTTCCGCGTCCCGGCCGATTTTCCGGTGGGACTGTATGAGCGCCTCCGCCAGCTCGGCCTCGAACTTCATCCGGTCGGCGCGCAGCATAACGAACGCGGCTCCCCCGAGCTCTTCCCGGCCCGCCAAGTGAAGTCGAAGGCGGAGCTCGCCGGTATTCGCGCGGGCAATGCCGCCGCGGTTGCAGGCTTCAAGGCCGTCGAGAAGGTGCTCGCGGAATCCAAGGCCGACAAGAAAGGCATCCTGCAGTGGCAGGGCAAGACGCTCACCGCCGAGATCCTGAAAGAAGAAGCTCAGGTCGCCATTCTTCGCCAGGGCGGCCTGTGCGACATCGGTCTCATCATCGCCCCGGGCGACCAAGCGGTCGATTGCCATTGCTCTGGCTCCGGCCCGATCCGCGCGAACGAACTTATCGTCTGCGACATCTACCCGCGCCACATCGCCTCGCATCACTATGGCGACATGACGCGCACCTACCTCAAGGGGAAGGCGAACGCGAAGCAGCGCAAGATGGTCCACGCGGTACTCGAATCCCAACGTCGCGCGATCAAGGCCATCCGCGCCGGCGTGACGGGTGCCAAGGTGCACACGGTCGTGCAGGAATATTTCAAGTCGCTCGGCTACAAGACGGGCCTGGTGAAGGGCATTTACGTGGGCTTCTTCCACGGCACGGGCCACGGGCTGGGTTACGATATCCACGAAGAGCCTGCGCTCTCCATTCGCAATCCACACCCGCTCACCGCGGGTAATGCGGTTACGGTCGAACCGGGGCTTTATTATCCCGGTATCGGTGGCTGCCGTTTCGAGGACTGTGTGGTGGTCACGAAGAAGGGCTGTGAATTCCTGTCCGCTCATCCCACCAACTGGGAGATCGCCTAAGGATGGCCAAAGGGCGGGGCAGGGCCGGTACGCATACGTCGCTGACGGATGCTGCCCGTCCCGTGGCCGAAGCCCTCGAGCGCCATGGCCGCGTCTCCCGCGGTGTCATCAGCGCCCGCGTTCGCGCGAGTACGCTTTCGATCAAGGTGATGAAGCTCGGCGGCGGCCTACGCATCACGGTCGTCTCCAAGGGCTCACGCCAGGAACTCCACGTCTACGGCATCACGGCGGAGCGCGTGGGTCAGATTCTAACGGGCCCGGACTTTTCCGGCTACAAGCTGAACTTCGCCGATGAGTGAGGTCCCGGTTATTGTCGCCGAAGTCACGGCCGCCGACTGGGTCGCCGCCGGTCCGGGCTGGACGCACCTGCCATACCTCGCGCGCTTCCGCGCCGACCGTCTTCCCCTTTCTTGGGAAGGTTTCTTCACTGGCCGCCATCACGCGGTGCTGGAAAGCGGCCGTTCCGGCAGTTTCACGATCGCAGTCCCCGCCGCAGCTCGCGCGACGGTCTTCTTCTCCGACGGGCGCGTCGTCATGCACGCTGCCGATGGCGCGCATGAAGAAGCCTCCGAGAAGCCACTCGACTATCTCCGTCGCTGGTCGCGGGAAGTCCGCGCCCCGCGCCTCGCCGGCTGGCCCGTCTTTCAGGGCGGTCTGATCGCGCTACTGGGCTACGATCTCGCTGCGCAGTTTGAGCCAGTGAAGTCTGCCCCCGCCGACGTCCGTGCTCCGCTCGCGGCTTTCCTCGAGGCGCATGAGGCGTGTGTCTTCGATGCCTCGAAGCACGAGCTAACGGTCGTCGTGCTTTGTCCCGTCGGCTCACCGAACTCCGCTCTCCGCGCTGCCCGGGCCCGGGCGCTCGACCTTGCGGCCCGCTGGGAGGCGACCTGTGCCCAGCCGGCTCCAACTTTGTCTGCGTCTGCCGCGCCCGCCGTGCCGATTGCCCAGTCACTTGACGAACCCGCTTTCGTTCGGGCGGTGACACGCTGCCAAGAATACATCGCCGCGGGTGATACTTATCAGGTGAATCTTTCCACGCGCCTTGAAGTAGCGCCGGTTGACCCGCTCCTCGCCTACGAAGCCCTTCGCTCGGCCAATCCTTCGCCCTATATGGGTCTGGTGCGCCTGCCAGGGGCGACGCTCGTCTGCGGCTCACCGGAGTTACTCGTCGAAGTTTCCGCGGGGCACATCGCCTCTCGCCCCATCGCTGGCACCCGCCCGCGGGGCGCCGATGAGTCCGCCGACCTCGCGTGGGCGCAGGAACTTTCCGGCGACACTAAAGAGAAGGCCGAACACCTGATGCTGGTCGATTTACTGCGCAATGATGTCGGCCGCGTCTCGCGCCCCGGCACGGTGCATGTGCCCGAATTCATGGCGGTCGAACGCTACTCGCACGTGATGCACCTGGTCTCGCAGGTCGAAGGCCAGCTGCAGGCTTCCGCCGGCCCGGCCGACGTCATCCGCGCACTCTTCCCGGGTGGCACGATCACGGGTGCTCCGAAAGTACGTACGATGCAGGTCATCGCCGAACTCGAACCGGTGGCCCGCGGTTATTATACGGGTTCGCTCGGCTGGATCGGCGCCTCGGGCGACCTCTGCCTCAACATCGTCATCCGCTCCCTCTGGTCCGCCGATGGCCGCACGTTCGTGCAGGCCGGAGCTGGCATCGTCGCCGACTCGGTCCCGGCCCGCGAATACGCCGAGAGCTTGCGTAAAGCGCAGGCACCTTTGCTCGCCGCCGCGCGCGCGGTGCTCCGTCCATGATCGGTTGGCGCCAAGGCGAATGGGTCACGCTGCCCGACGGTGCCGAGGTCTCCGCCTTGGTCCCAGGCCCATC
This sequence comes from Opitutus sp. GAS368, assembly GCA_945882655.1. Taxonomy (GTDB): domain Bacteria; phylum Verrucomicrobiota; class Verrucomicrobiia; order Opitutales; family UBA953; genus UBA953. The sequence continues at coordinate 4,078 of CAMCWL010000026.1, read as the reverse complement.
GCTCTTCGAGACGTTTGCCTTACGCGCCGGCCGCATCGCCTGTCTCGCAGATCATTTGGATCGACTCGCCCTCGGCTGTCCCCGTCTCGGCCTCGATCCGGCCCGTCTCATGCTCGGAGCGGACGCAAACGTCGCCCGCTGGTCGGCTCCCTTGGGTAGCCTGCTTGGACGCAATACGCTGACGGACGCCATCGTCCGTCTACTCGTGGCGCCGCGCGGTGACGGTATGGCCACCGAGTGGCTCACGGTTCGGCCGTTGCCGGCCACGCCATTGGCGATCGACCTCTATCAGCTGTCCCTCCGCCGCGATGCTCCGGAATGGTTGCCCCGCCCCAAGAGCGGGCCGTGGAAGAACTCCTCGGAGGCCTGGCGTGAGCTGCGCGGAGTCGCCGATCGGCCTGATGCGGAAGGCGTCCAGCTCGACGCACGCGGTTGCCTCAGTGAAGGATCTCGCAGCTCTTTCTCCTGGTGGGATGGCGAATGCTGGAATTTTCCGGCAGTCGAGACGGGAAGGTTACTCGGCACCTCCGCCGCACAGCTTCGCTCCGTCCTCTCCCAGGCGGGTCGCCCTGTTCGCGATGTTTCTTGGCCTGGCTTCCCGATGAACGCGCAATCATTATTGGTACTTCGTTCGACGTTTGATGGAGGTGCGGTCCTCGCGCGTTCGTATCACGCCGAGGGCCGACTGACGTGGCAGCCAGTGGGGCCTCAGGTTGAAGCGACGCGCGCCCTCGCCTTACTTGCCGCGTGGCGGGCTCAGCGCTGCATCAGCTTCGCGTAGACCGGCAAAGCCGTCGCGAGCACGAGTAGACCAAGAAAGACCACGCTCACGAGCGCGGAGAAGCACGTTGCAACAAGCAGCTTGGCCATTCGGACGACCGGTTCTTCGTCGTTGCGCCAATGCGTGCGGGCGGCGAAAGCGGTGATAGCGAGTCCGACGACGAGCAGCAGCCCGAGCGCATTGGTGAAATGGTTAAAGTAGAAGCCAGTTAGTCCAGGCAGGGCACCGGCTTCGCCGTTGAGCGTCGCCGCAAGGATAGGTTGGGAGCGGAAGGCAATCGCGCCGGCGGCGGCGGGTAGCGCGGCGGACAGGAATACAGCCAGGGCGGAGATGATCCGGAGCTCGCGAGGGGTCATGCAGGGAGTATTCCGAGGCGGTTCCACAGGGTCAACGCCGGGATTCTCCCTCGCCAAACCCAAGGGGGTGCCCTATGCAGAAAGGACATGGATCCAACTTGGTATCTTTGGCTAGTCTTCATCCTCCTTAACAGCAGTGCGGCGGGTATCTCCCTCGTGGCTGGGGTCGTTTCCGCCCTTTCCCATACCGAGCTGGAGGATCTTCGTCGGCAGGACGCCAAGGCCGCCGTCTCCATTGAGCGCTCACGGAGCGATCAGGGAAATACGCTGGCGGCGTTCGAAGTCCTTTCCGCCGCGTTCGTTGGGATGAGCGCTTTGCTCGGCGGCTTCCTCCTCGACGCTCGCCTCTTGGGCGGGCTGGACGTCAGCTGGCAGATAGGCGTCCTTACGGCCTTGGCCTTCATCGCGGTCTCCTTCGTGATGGCCTGGCTGACGGTCATGCTCCCTCGCAAGGTCGGTATGCACTTCCGGGTGACCCTCGCGCCCCGTATCGCTTCTTCGCTCAAGCTCGTCCGCGGTGCCGCCAAAATCCTGCGCACCTTTGGTAAGCTGCACGATTCGCTCGCACCTCCTGAAGAACCGGGCGTGGATCGCGCCGATGCGGATATCGGTAGCCTCGCCCAGGCCGCCGCCCGCGAAGGCAAAATCACCCAGGCCGAGAGTAACCTCGTCGCCAACGCCGTCCGCCTCGATGACATCCCGGTCTCGCAGGTGCTCACGCCCCGTCCGGTCGTCACGGCCATCGAAGCGGACCTCACCGTTGCCGACGTACTCCGTCTCTACCCCAGCGTTCCTCATGGCCGCATGCCGGTCTGGGAAAACAATCCGGACCGCATCGTCGGCGTCGTGCGCCGTCGCGATATCTTGAAGGCCGCTGGCGAGAACCGCCGTGAAGTCCGTATCCGCGAGCTCATGGGCAAGGCGCACATCGTGCCCGAGAGCGCCACGCTTTCCGACGCCCTGCACGACCTCGTCCGCGCCCATCAGCACCTTGCGGTGGTGGTCGACGAATTCGGCGCCTTCGCGGGTGTGATCACGCTCGAGGACGTCTTTGAATCGCTCCTCGGTATCGAGATTTACGAAAAAGACGATCCGCACCCTGATATGCGCGAACTCGCGCGCCAGCGCGGCCATCGCGTCGGTCGTCGCCCTGATCATCCGCCCAAGGCCGGAACATGATCGCCGCCGCGCTCGCCTACTGGACGCACGACCTCGATCCGGTCGCGTTCCATTTCCCGGAAAGCTGGGGCTTGCGCGGAGTGCATTGGTACGGCCTCGCCTACGCGGCGGGCTTCTTGGTTGGGGCATTTCTCCTCGGACGCTGGCGCCGCGCGGGAATCACGCCTCTGCGTCATGCACTCGATGAATCCACGCTGATGACCGCGGTGATGGTGGGCGTCATTACGGGAGGCCGACTCGGGCACGTCCTCCTCTATGCGCGCGATGAGTTCGCCGCCGACCCGATGATGCTCTTCCGAGTCTGGCAGGGCGGGATGGCTAGCCATGGCGGCTTCCTTGGCGTGCTTCTCGCGGGTGTATGGTTCGCCCGTCGCGCGAAGATCGATTTCCTCTCCGTCGGCGACCTGCTCTGCGCCCTCGCTCCGGCGGGACTCCTCTTCGGCCGTCTCGCTAACTTCGTGAACGGCGAATTGGTCGGTAATCCGTCCACGGTCGCATGGGCAGTGATCTTCCCGCACGACGGCCCGATGCCTCGCCACCCGTCACAACTCTACGAAGCCTTCGGCGAAGGCCTGCTGCCACTTCTCTGGGTGCTCGTTCGCTACCCGCGTCGCCTACCGCCTGGGCGAATCGCCGGCGAATTCCTCCTGCTCTACTCCGTCGGACGTATCGTCTCCGAATGCTTCCGCTCCGCCCAGGACGGGTATGTCCTCGGGCTCACGGCCGGCCAGTTCTGGACGTTGCCACTGGCTGCACTGGGGCTGTTCCTCGTTCTGCGTTCCCGTCGTCCGGCTGAATGATGTTGCCCGTGCGGGCGGACGGTGGGAAAACTCCTTTGCGCTATGACGAACGTCCCGCTCCTTGATCTCGGCCCACAGAACCGCGCCCTCGAGGCCCAGTTCGAGACCGCCTTCCGCGACGTCCTTCGCTCAAATATGTTCATCATGGGCCCGCGCCTCGAGGCCTTTGAGAAGGACTGTGCCGCATTCCTCGGCGTAAAGCATGCTCTCGGCGTCTCTTCCGGTACTGACGCGCTCCTGCTCGCGCTCATGGCTCTCGATATCGGTGAAGGCGACGAGGTCCTTCTCCCGTCCTTCACCTTCTTTGCTACCGCGGGCTCCGTGGCTCGTCTCGGCGCGACCCCCGTCTGGGTCGACGTCAACCCGCACCACTTCAACATCGATCTCACCGACGCGGCCCGGAAGGTCAGCTCCCGTACCCGGGCGATCATGCCGGTGCACCTCTTCGGCCAGTCCAGCGATCTCGACGCCCTCGAAGCTTTCGCGTCCACCTATAAGATTCGCGTAATCGAGGACGCCGCGCAGTCGATGGGCGCCCGCTGGAAGGGCCGCGCCACGATGTCGTCCGGCCATTTCGGCACCACGAGCTTCTTCCCTTCCAAGAACCTCGGCGGTATGGGCGACTCTGGCCTAGTCACGACGCAGGACGACGCGCTCGCCGAGCGCGCCCGCATCCTCCGGGTCCACGGCATGCAGCCGAAATACTTCCACCGCGAGATTGGAGCAAATTTCCGTATGGATCCGCTCCAGGCTGCATTACTGCACATCAAGCTGCCGCACCTGCCGGAATATAACTGCGCGCGCGCAGGTAATGCCAACTTCTACCATTCCTCCCTCAAGGGTCGCGTGGGTATCGCCGAGAACCGTCCGGGTGCCGACAAGGCCGCGAAGATTCTGCTGCCGGTCGATTTCTCCGGCCAAGGTATCTGGAACCAGTTCACACTTCGGGTGACCGGTGGTCG
>CAMCWL010000025.1 GCA_945882655.1 Opitutus sp. GAS368 | reverse complement strand
GAAGGGCACGTTCTTTTCCGTGGCGAGTTCGGCGAGGCTGCGTCCGTAGGCGGCGAGCAGGGCGTTGTGTTCGGCGGGGTTAGGTAGACCTGGGCGGGAGCCACGGAGGTCTTCGTGGGCGATCGGACCGAGGATGACGAAGCGGACTTTGCCGCCGGCGCTGTGCTTCGTGATGAGATCCATCAGCTGCGCGACTTCACGCTTAAGGCGGGCCGGTGTATGCTCGGTGCCGTAGCGAGCCGGATCTGGATTGAGGGCCGGGTCGTTCTTGCGATAGGTGAGTTCTTCGAGTGAAGCGGCCATGCCGTAGCCGATGATCGCGACCGTGGGCTTCACGACGGCGAGTTGTTCTTCGAGTTGTTCGATGCCCTTGGCGACCGGATCGAAGCTGGCGCGCGAAGCGCCGAGCGGGGTGTCGCCAGAGTAGCCGAGGTTACGCACAGCGAATTTCTTGCCGGGGAATTCCTGGCGCATCTTGGTCTCGAGCACGCCGTAGTTATTTTCGCGCTCGATGAGCACGTCGCCGATGAGCAGGACGCGGTCGCCGTCGTCGAGTGTGAGCTTGCGGTTCTCGCCGGCGGCATAGGAGCTCGGCTGGAAGGCGATGAGGGCACAGAGTGCCAGCAGGGTGGTGAGACGGGGCATGAGTGGATTGGAAGAGGTTTGGAGACTATGGCGAGGCGACTTTCGACCCCAGGGTAACGAAGTTGTTGCCATCGGATGGCCGTTAAAATCGCTCAATTAAACCGACCGCGCGGAATCAGTCCGCGAATTGCGGCCAGCGTGCCCGAAAAGCGAGCTGGGCGTCCTTGTCGGGAATCTCCGGGCGGGCGGGGTCGGTCAGGAACTTGAGAGGGAAGGCTGGCTTGAGGTGGAGGACGTGGACGGTCGTTCCTTTGACCTCGAAGACGGCAAACCAAGCGCCGCACCCAATGTCGAAAAGGTCCCCATGGCGGCTGCGGATGCGGCGGGTGCGGTGGGGGGTCGGATCGCGGCTCAGGATCTCGAGCAAGCGGGCTTCGAAATCCACCGCCCAATCCTGCTTTAACCAGGCCATGTGCTCAGTGGCTATGGCGGAGAAGGTCACCGTGAACGCCGGCGGCGAGTCGAGCGCCGCGTCGACTTCATCGATCCATCCGGCTTTCGCGTCGGGAAAGGAGTCGTAGGCGGGGATGTACGGCTTGATGTCGAAGATCGGCGTGCCGTCGACGAGATCACACGGGCCGAGGATCAGCTTCCCTTTCTTGATCTCGATCAGCTGCACCGGCGTGATGCCGATCGGATTGGGTCGATGGGGGGAGCGTGTGGCGAAGACGCCTCGCCTTTTCGAGGGTCCGCGCGGCGGGAGCACTTCAGGGCGCCAGTCGGTATTGCGATGGAACCACCAGATGAGCCAGATGCGATCGAAGCCTTCGAGGTCCTTGAGCGCCTTTTGGTATTTATCGCCGGGCAGCATCTCGAGGACGTTGGTCTCGGCCTGCTTCTCGTCAGGCTGATGACGGGCGTCGAATTTCAACGGCTTCCCGGAGCGGATGAAGCCGATGGGCGTGATGGTGAGTCCCGAATCCAAGATGACCAAGGCCTAGGCCTCGCAGGCGAAAAGGCAAAGATTCATTGTCTTACCTTCGTGGTGTCGTTAGCCGTCTTGCTCCGCAATGTCCGCCGAGGTCATCAATCTCTCCTGCTATAAGTTCGCTCCGTTGGATGGGCTGGAGGAACTGCGGACGAGTCTGCAGGAGGTCGCGATGGACCAAGGGCTGAAGGGCACCATCCTGCTGGCCCCCGAAGGTATCAACTTCTTCCTCGCCGGTACCCGCGCACAGCTAGCGGGCATCCTTGACGTCATCCGAGCTGTGCCTGGTCTTGCGGGTGTCGCACCCAAAGAGAGTCCGAGCTCGGATCAACCGTTCAAGCGTATGCTCGTGAAGATCAAGAAAGAGATCATTGCTTTCGGCGTCGAAGGCGTCGACCCCGCCCGCCGTCCGTCCCCCAAGATCACGGCCAAGCAGCTCAAGCAGTGGCTGGACGAAGGCCGGCCGGTGACGTTGCTCGACACGCGTAATGAATACGAGATCCGCATGGGCACGTTCAAAGGGGCGATCGTGCCGCAGATCTGGAATTTCCGGGATTTCCCCGCGGCGGTGGAGAAGCTTCCCGCCGAACTCAAGTCGCAGCCCGTCGTGATGTTCTGTACCGGCGGTATCCGCTGCGAGAAGGCTGGCCCGTTCATGGCCATGCAGGGGTATACCGATGTGTTGCAGCTCGACGGCGGTATCCTGAAGTATTTCGAAGAGGTGGGTGGCGCGCATTACGACGGCGAGTGCTTCGTCTTCGACGAACGCGTGGGCGTAGGACCTGACCTTCGCGAGACCGGTTCGGTCATCTGTTTTAACTGTCAGATGCCGTTGAGCATCGAGGATCAGCAGCGTTCCGATTACGTCTATGAGCAGACTTGCCTACACTGCATCAACGGTAAGCCCAAGGGTCGGGGCAATACCACTCAGCGCGGAGCCTAAGGCTTACCAGCGGAGTTCGGAGAGGCTGAAGACGCGGCGGGCGCCTTTCGGCAGACGCGCCTGCAAGGAGGCATCGTCTTTATCGCTGAGGATGCCTGTTCGTAGCAGCACGCTGTCGAGGCCCGCACCAGTGGCACCGGCGATATCATGTTCCGGGCTATCGCCGATCGCCAGGACTGTCATCGGGGGCGGATTTCCGAGCGCGGCCAGCGCGGTACGATAGATATCAACGTGTGGCTTGCCGAAATAGCGGAGCACGGCGCCTTTGCGTTCCAGCTCAAGAGCGATGGCGCCGGCTGAGGGGCGTACACCTTTGGGCGTCAACATCTCGAGGTCCGGGTTGCAGACGGCAATCGTGACGCCGCGTTTGGCTGCCGGCGTGAGGTCGCGGATTTGTTCGCGCCAGTTGCGGTCAGGTTCCTGGCAGGCGGCGAGGATGATACCTTCGGCTTCATCGGGCCAAGTGAGCGTGAAGCCGAGGTCCCCGAAGCCATAGTCGTCGCCGGGCTTGCCAGAGATGTGGACCTTGGCGCCGGCACCGAAGCCAGCGCCGAGTGAACCCGCCCGGATCGCCGCTTGGGCGGCGTCGCCGGACGTGACCACCGTATCGAAGTGTTCCGGGCCAAAGCCAAACTTCGCGAGCCGGAGGATATTGTCAGCGCCGGTCTTCGCAGAGTTGGAAAGCACGACGACTTTGCCGCCGCTTTCTCGGAAGCGACGCAGTGCTTCTGCAGCGTGAGGGTAAGCGACGGTGCCGTCATGCAACGTGCCGAACTGGTCGACGAGCAGAGCGCCGTATTGGCCAGCGACCTCGGAAAGTCCAGCGATGGGCGAAAGCGTGCTCATTCGAAAGCGATCTCGTGGCCGAGGGAACGCCAAGCCAGGCGGGCTGGCCCTGCGGCGGCTTCTTCGCTCCAGGAAGGAGTCTGCGGCACGCCGAGGGCGGTCGCGCGCAGGGTCATCCAAGCCGCGCTGCGGGAGCCGCCGCCGGCGTGGCGGACGCTGCATAATGCGGGTCCGCCCAGTTCAGCAAGTTTGGCGAAGCCCGTCTGCTCGACGCGGGCGAAGGCTTCATAGATGCCCTGCAGGAATTCGGCATCGGAGGACGGCCGAGGTGTCAGGCGAGGGGCGAGTTTCGCATCGGCAATCGGGAAGCGTTCGCCGACGGAGGGTAGGGGGTAGTAATCGGTTCCCGTTGGTTTTGCGGGGTTGAGCGAAGGTTCGAGGGTGGCCAGTTGTTCGGCCGTGAAGAACTGCAGGAGCGTCTTGCCACCGCAGTTGGAGGCACCGCCAGCCAGCCAGGTATCGCCGATGCGGTGGCTATAGATGCCGAGTTCGGGCGCGAAGATCGGACGGTCGCTCAGGATCTTCAGGACGATGGTCGAGCCGAGCGCCGTGGAGGCTTCGCCGGGTTCGGTCGCGCCGCTGGCGAGGAAGGTTGCGCATCCGTCGGTCGTACCCGCCGCGATGGTGATGCCTTCAGGGATACCGAGGGCGATGGCCGCCTGTGCGGAGACGTGTCCGATGGGCGTGCCGACTGGCACCACTTCAGGGAGGATGCCGGGAGAGAGTCCCAGGTCGCGGAGCCAATCCGGCCAGCTGCGGCTGACTGGATCGTAACCCGTCTTGAGCGCGTTATTCTCATCGGTCTGCCAGTTCGTGGCGCCGAGGCAGCCGTTGATCCAGTCGGCTTGGTGGATGATGCAGTGTAGTCGCGGCAGCTTGGTCCACTCGAGGGCACGAGCCGCTGGAGACGTGGCGCCATGGGCGGCGCTTTCGCGCGGTGCGAGCGTATTGATCTTCGCGGCGAGATCACCCGTGTCGGCGTCATCATACATACGGGCCGCGGCGAGCGGGCGGTTGTGATTATCGACGGGCAAGATCGTCCCCGAAGTCGCGTCGACCGCGATGGCACGGGCGGCGGAGAGGTCGAGCTTCAGGCTGAGTTCGTCGAGGGCCGTGCGACAACCGTTCCACCAATCTTCAGGAGATTGCTCCCGTCGGGCTCCCGTGGCCTTGGTTGCCGGTAGCGTCGCCGAACCTAGCGCGAGGATCTTTCCGGAGGCGTCAACGGCGACCGCGCGGACACCCGAGGTGCCGAGGTCGAGTCCGATGACGAAGCCGTGCATGCGGCTTTATTGAGGGGCAGGGAAGCGGGGGGCAAGGACTGAGGAAGGTATTGGCGGTAAGCGGGTGGCGGTTAGCGGTTGGAATACAAAAAGCACATGAGAGTGAGTTGAAGATAAGTATTCGGTCTCACCGTTTGCTAACCGCCAACCGCCAACCGCTAACCGCTCGTCACTTGGGATTCAGTTCATCCCAGCTCTTCAGGCCGCAGGTCTTGAGATACTGCGCGGCCATCGAGGTCCACTCCGGCGAGTCGACCGCTTTCATCAGGTGCCAGATCGGGCGTTTCTGGTCGGGTTCGAAGATCGTGCCCGGCTTGTTGCTCCAGAGGCCGAAGCGAAGGCCGCCTTCTTTCGCGTGGTCGACCTGCCGATGGTAGAGGAAGGCGTCGATTGCGCCGTCAAGGCGGGCGATCTTCTCCCAGGCGTATGCATAGGCGGCCGCTTGCTCGGCGAGGGCTTCAGGGCGTTTCGTCACGTCGAAGCCCTGTTCGGTGAGGCTCAGGCGGCGGGGTTTTCCTTCGAAGTTGATCTCGGGCGAGGCGAGCTTGCGGGCGACCACTTCGAGGTTCTTGAAAGTCACCTTCTTCGAGTCGTCATCGAAAGTGACCTTGTCCAGCCAAGTACGGGGATCGCGGAGGTTGCTCGGGTAGGGATGGAAGGCGAGGTGCCAGTCGAAGTCGCCGCGTTCCTTGGCGCGGCGGGCGAAGGCTTCGAGCAAGGCGCGGCCGCGGCAGGCCTGCAGCGGGTCGGCGTGGCCCTGCGAGTTCCAATGGTGTTCCATCGAGAGGTACACGCGGGCGTGGGCGGAGTGGCGGCGCAGGGACGTCCAGGCGAGGCGGACCTGGTCTTCGTATTGGGTCGCGAGCTGCCCGACCGTGACCGGACCCATCTGGTGCCACTCGTGGTGGGAGTTGACCTCGTTGCTGATGACCCATCCCCAGAGCCGGCCGTGCGAGGCGTCAGCCGAGCACCAGCGGCGAGCGATGAAGTCCGTGAGCGCCGCGTAGCAGGCCCGGCCCTCGGGCGTGACCGTGTTCGCGGCCATCGTGGTGCCCTTGACCGGGTCCGCCTGCGGGTGGACCGTGAGCGCGCGGATGCGTTCGTTGGGCGAACGGTAGGTGATCAGGATCGCCGTGACCACGACGCCCTTGTCGCTCAAAGCCTTGATCTGTCGGTCGAGCGACTTCACGTAAGCCTCGTTGATCGCGAAAGTGTAGCCATCGGCCGTGGCCGTCGGCTGGCCGGGTTTGGCCTCCTTGGCGGGCGAAAGCAGTCCGTGCAGCGTCAGGTTGATGCCGGCGTGGTGGACGCCCAGCTCCAGCAGGTCGTCGACCATCTGCACCTGCAGGCCCTTCGGGCTGGGGGTCTTGGGGTAAGGAGCCTGGTCCGGGGCTGCCGCAGCCATGGAAGAAATGAGCAGAGCAGCCAAGAGAAGCAGATGCATGGGATGCAGACAGGCGGGTAAGGGGGTGGGTTTCAAACGAATAACAGGTTGCAGATGGCGTCCTTCTCGGCTGGATTATCCTCACCCACCCCCATGCGAACCCTGGCACTTCTCCTCTGTCTGGTCGGCGGCCTCCTGTCCGCCGCTCCGGCCAAGCAGCCTAACATCGTCTTCATCTTCTCCGATGACCACGCCTACCAGGCGATCAGCGCCTACGGCGACGCCCGCAAGCTGATCCAGACCCCGAACATCGACCGGATCGCCAACGAAGGCATGCGTTTCGATCGCGCCCTCGTCACCAATTCCATCTGCGGACCCAGCCGGGCCGTCATCCTGACCGGCAAGTACTCGCACCTGAACGGATTCTATAACAATTCGAATTCCGTCTTCGACAGCACGCAGGTCACCTTCCCGAAGCTCCTCCAGAAGGCTGGCTATCAGACGGCCATCATCGGCAAGTGGCACCTCGTCAGCGACCCGGTCGGCTTCGACTTCTGGCAGGTGCTCCCCGGTCAGGGCGTCTATTACAACCCGCCGATGAAGAACGCCCAAGGCATGGTCAAGATGCAGGGTTACGTCACCGACGTCGTCACCGACCTCTCGCTCGACTGGGTCAGCAGGCGCGACAAGACCAAGCCCTTCATGCTCATGCTCCAGCACAAGGCGCCGCACCGCGAATGGGAGCCGAACATCAAGGACCTCGGTTTCGACAAGGACCGCGTCTACCCGGAGCCTCCCACGCTCTTTGATGATTTCGCCAATCGCGCCAAAGCCGTCGGCGAGAACGACATGACCCTGGAGAAGACCATCACCCCGAAGGACGTGAAGCTCGTGCGCCCGCCGCAGCTCGATGCCGAGCAGGCGGCCGTGTGGGATGCCTATTATGAGCCGCGCAACGCGGCCTACCAGAAAGCCAACCTGTCGGGCAAAGACCTCGTCCGCTGGCGCTATCAGCGCTACATGCATGACTACCTCGCGACCGTGAAGGCGGTGGACGACAACGTCGGCCGCGTGCTGAAGTATCTCGAGGCTGAAGGCCTCGCCGAGAACACCATCGTCATCTACTCTTCCGACCAGGGTTTCTACCTCGGCGAGCATGGCTGGTTCGACAAGCGCTGGATCTTCGAAGAATCGGTGCGCACGCCTTTGCTCGTCCGCTGGCCCGGAGTCACCAAGCCCGGCTCCGTCAGCAAGGCGCTGGTCTCAAACGTCGACTACGCCCAGACTTTCCTCGATATGGCTGGCCTATCTTCACCCGCCGAGATGCAGGGCCGTAGCCTCAAGCCGATCCTCGCCGGAGAGACTCCTGCCGACTGGCGCAAGGAGTTCTATTACCACTATTACGAGTATCCGCAGCCGCACCACGTCGCTCCGCACTACGGCATCATCACCGATCGCTACAAGCTCGTGCGTTACTACGGCAACGGCGAGACCAAGACCGACCTCTTCGACAGCGAGAAAGACCCGCTCGAGCTGAAGAGCTTCTTCGGACAGCCAGGCTATGAAGCCGTTCAGGCTGACCTTGAGGCACGTCTCGCCAAGCTGCGCACCGACCTCAAGGTGCCAGAGACGGAGGACGAACTTGCCTCCGGCGTGAAGAGGCGGAATCCGCCGGCGGCTAAGAACGCGGGTAAGGGTAAGGGTAAGGGCAAGAAGGCCCCTGAGGCCAAGTAGGCCTCAGCGCCAGCTCGCGCGTACTACCCGCTCCCATTCGTCGGCCATCAGCTGGTGGCCGGCGGTGGTTGGATGGACGCCGTCCCAGATCCAATAAGAGGATGGGGCTCGGCGCTGGGCTTCGTCGAAGATCTTTTGGAAGTCGATGAGCGTCGCACCGTGCTTGGCGGCCAGTCGCCGGACAATGGGGACGAGTAGGGCGAGGCGTTCGCGGCGACCGGGCGACTTATCGATGGCGGCTCCGGCGGCTCCCAGAAAAGGTTCGCAGAGAACCAGGCGAAGTTTGGGGTTGGCGGCGCGTGCCGCCGTCAGGAGTTCGTCATAGGTGCGTTCGAAGACCTCGGGTGCGACGCCTTTGCTGCTGTCGTTGACGCCGATGAGTACGCTGAGGACGTCGGGTTTCAGCTCGAGCGTGTCCTTGGGCCAGCGCTTGGCTAGATCGAGTACCGTGTGACCGGAGACGCCGCGATTAAGGAAAGTCGCGTTCTGTCCCGGAGCCCCGGCGCCGATCCGGGCGGCGAGGAGGTAGACGAACCCGTGGCCGTGGACGTGGTTGAGGTCGGCGCCGCGTCCTCGGTTGCCGTCGGTGATCGAGTCGCCTTGGAAGAGGATGCGGGGAGACTCGGGCAACCCCGGCAAAGGCTCGACGGCGATTGCGTGTCCGACGCAGAGCAACGCGGCGAGGATGGACCTCATTTATTCTTCGACTTGGCGTTTTTCTTGGCTTGGGCAGCTTCGGCGGCGGGGTCGTAGGCGGCGTTGGGCGTCGGAAGCTGCGCGTCGACCGACTTCAGCCAGGCGTCGAGGCGCGTGCGCAGGGCCTTGGCCTGTTCGGGCTGGCTCGGCGCCAGGTCCTTCGTTTCGCCGACGTCTTTAGCCAGATCGTACAGTTCGTCGCGGCCGTCCTCATAGAAATGCACCAGGCGAAGGTCGCCACTGCGAATCGCGCTGTAGGGCGTAGCGCCTCCCGGGTGGTAGTGCGGGTAGTGCCAGAAGATCGCGTCACGATCCGGTTTAGCACCGGACTTCAGGAGCGGGGCCAAGCTGATGCCGTCGACGAGCGACTGCATCGGCTTCACGCCGGCGAGCTCGAGCATGGTCGGGTAGATGTCGACCGTGATGGCGGGGGTGGGGTCGACCACGCCGGACTTCGTGACGCCGGGCCAGCAGACGATGAGCGGCACGCGGACGCCGCCTTCGTAGGCCGAGCCTTTGCCCACGCGGAAGGGCGAGTTGTCGGTCGCCTTGTCGTTGCGGAGGATGAGCCCGCCGTTGTCGCCCGTGAAGACGATGATCGTGTTCTCTTCTAACTTCAGTCGCTTGAGCGCGGCGCGAATCGTGCCGAGCGCATCGTCGACGCTCTCGACGAGCGCGGCGTACGTGGCGTTCTTCTGCAGAAGGTCCGGAGTCTTGTCGGCTTTCGCCTGGTATTTGGCGATCACTTCCGGCTTGCCGCCGAGCGGGGTGTGGACGGCGTAGTGCGGGAGATAGATGAAGAAAGGTTTGGACTGGTTGGCCTCGATGAACTTCACCGCCTCGTTCGCCTCGCGGTCGGTGAGGAATTCACCTTTGGGACCTTCGGGCAGGGTGGGGATCTTGTAGGGAGAGAAGTAGCTGGGAGGCTGGCCGCGGGCGTAGCCGCCGATGTTCACGTCGAAGCCGTGTTTCTCCGGATAATAAGCTTCGTCGCCTTCCTTCAGTGCGGGCGTCAGGTGCCACTTGCCGATACTGGCGGTCGCGTATCCGGCGGATTTAAATTGTTCGGCGAGGGTGATCTCTTCGAAGGGGAGAAATTTCTGCCAGTCGGGGATCTTCAGCTTGGCCTTCGGGCGCTCGTGGCCGGTGATCCAGTCGGTAATGCGGAGGCGAGCTGGGTACTTGCCGGTGAGGAGGGCGGCGCGGGTCGGGGAGCAGACCGTGCACGCCGAGTAACCATTGGCGAAGCGGACGCCATCCTTGGCCAGCTGGTCGATATGAGGCGTCTCGTAGAAGCGGCTTCCGTAGCAGGAGAGGTCGGTTTGGCCCAGGTCGTCGACCAGGATCACAATCACGTTCGGGGGGCGGGCCGGGGCGGTTTCGGTGACGGCCAGGAGCGGGGCGGCGACAATCGCCGATTTCACAAGAAGCGTTTTAAGCCAAGGGAGCATGCCGTTAAGAGGGCTTTAACTTGGCGTTTTGCAACGAATAACCCCTCGACTTCGGTTGGAGTCGTCATAGATTTCTCCCTATGCGTTCCCGTCGCCTGATTGTCTTGGTCAGCCTGTTGTTCCTTACGCTGATTGCCGGCGTATCGTACCTCTCCCGCAGCGGGGAATACGTCGAGTTCGCTCCGGTCGACGTCGCCGTCCAGGTTGCCCCGGCCGCTGCGCCTGCGGCACCCGCCGCGCCCGTGTCACTCGCGCCCGCCGTGCCCGCCGCCGCCCCTGCCGTCTCGCTCAGCGGAGTCTCCGCCTTGCTGGCGGATGCATCGCGCGCAACGTCTCCGGCGGCCGCCCCTTCCGCTCCGATGGCGGCGAATGCCCAGCCAGCCGCCCCGACTCCGGTTAATGCATCAAAGAATGCCAGACTTGCCGGGGCCTCTGGTAAGTGGCGTCGGGCTTCGACCGTCACTAAGGCGGAGATCGAAGCCGCCGTGCAGCGCGACGCCATGACCCCTGAGACCGCGGTGGCTTTCCGTTCCGCCTGCGGTCACGACCACGACCTCCACTTCGACGCCAAGGGAAGGCCCCTCTACTCCTGTAACATGAAGATTCAGGTGGGGCCGGATACCACTCCCATCACCTCGACGCCGTCTTATCCACTCGCTGACACCTTCAAACTTCACAGTCGTCCGACCGCGACGCGTAAGATCTACCTCGATTTCGACGGGCATGTCACCCCCGCAGGTATCTGGAACGATTCGAGCGACCCCGACCTGGTCAACGCTCCATGGAGCATTGACGGCTCGCCTGGCTTCAACGACGCCGAGAAGGCCGTCGTGCAGGAGGCCTTCCGCCGCGTCGCGGAACACTTTGCGCCATGGGATGTAGACGTCACGACCGAGGATCCAGGCGTGGAGTCCTTGCGTAAGACCAGTTTAGGCGACTTAAATTACGGTATCCGGGTCGTCATTGGTCCCGTGGATGGCGAAGCAGGCGGAGTCGCCTACTTGAATTCTTTCAGCAGTTCTGCGGATGTTCCATGTTTCGTTTTCACGATTGCTGGATGGGGCGCCAATGAAATTGCCAACATCGCTTCGCACGAAGCCGGGCACACCGTCAGCCTTCTGCATCAAGGCAATCTTAACGGAACTAACCCGATCGCCCAAGAGTATTTCGGCGGTCATGGCAGTGGCGCGCTTTCATGGTCTCCGATCATGGGTAACGGTCTGCGCCCGGTGAATCAGTGGGCCAAAGGTGAGTATCAAGGCGCCACCAGCACGCAGGATAACCTCGTCGCCATCGCCAACCTCACCTCGGGCATTCCGCTCGTGGCCGACGATCATGGGAGCACGCTGGGGAGTGCCACCGTTGTGCCTGGACTCTCGGTGACGGGTGGCGGCGTTATCAGTTCCGCCTCTGATTCCGATCTCTTTAAAATCACCGCTGGACGCGGTAATATCGTCATCACCCCGAAGGTGTCCTTGTTCGCCCCTAACCTGCGACTTCAGGTCAGGGTGCTGAATTCTACTGGCGTTGCTTTGGGTACGTTTACCGGTGCGGGGACGGCAGGCAACATGGCCCCAGCTCCCATCACCTTCTTCGCGCCAGCCGGGGGTGTTTACTATCTCGAGCTCAAGGGGATTGGGAACGGCGATGGCATTACTTCGGGTTACACTAACTACGGCTCTATCGGCATTTACAGCTTCGTGGCTTCATGGCAGGATTTCGTCCAAAAGCCAGTCGCCGGCATCACTTCTGACCGGACGGGCGGTGTCTTCCCGGTCACCGTGGCCTTTGATGGTGGAACCTCATCCGATCCTGATGGAGTGGTCGTCGGTTATAGTTGGAATTTCGGAGATCCAGCATCTGCTGGCGCCAATACCTCGACCCTCCGAAATCCGTCCCACACCTATGCGGCTCCGGGGGTCTACACGGCTACACTTGTCGTCACGGACAACCAGGGTAACGCCTCCGCCGCCGCGACCCAGGTGATCACGGTCAGTGGTACTGCTTTACCCAACTCAGTGCACGTGGGTTCTATGACCGGCTCTTGGGTCCGCAGGACCAACGTCGAGGTGGCTGGCACTGTGACCATTCGCGCCGTCAACCAGTACGGTCAGCCCCTGCGCTCGATCGCCGTTTATGTGACCGTCACTGGTTCGGCGTCGGGCAAGTCCGCCGCTAAGACCGATGCCAATGGTTACGTGACCATCCAGATGCGTAAGCAGCGCATGACGAATCCGTCGACCTACACTTTCACGGTGACTAGTCTGGTTCGCCCAGGGTACCCCTATATCGCTGCGGATAATCAGCCGTTGCCAGCGTCCGTCACGATCACCCGCTAAGGTTGGCTTTGACGGTAAAAAGAAGGCGGCCGCTAGGCCGCCTTCTTTGTGTCCGCACCGTTGCTCCGCTCAGGCCAGCACGCCTTTGACGATGTGGGCTTCTTCGACGCCGGTGAGCTTCACGTTGAGTCCGCGGAACTTGAAGGTGAAGCGCTCGTGATTGATGCCCATGCAATGGAGGATCGTCGCATGGAGGTCGCGGAGATGCACGCCATCCTTGGCGATGTTGTAGGCGAAGTCATCGGTCACCCCGTATTCGAAGCCGGGCTTGATGCCGCCGCCGGCGAGGAAGACGGAGAAACAACGTCCATGGTGGTCGCGTCCGCTAGCCGGGTTGCCGAAGCCGCCTTGGGTGAAAGCGGTGCGTCCGAACTCGGTGGCGAAGATGACTAGCGTGTCTTCCAGTAATCCGCGGGCCTTAAGGTCTTTGATCAGGGCGGCGGTGGGTTGGTCGATGTCGTGACACTGGTTGGGAAGCTGACGGGACAGGGCGACGTGTTGATCCCAGCCGCGGTGGAACAGCTGGACGAAGCGCACATCGCGTTCGAGCAGTCGACGCGCGAGCAGGCAGTTGGCGGCGTAGGAGCCAGGGCGGGTTACCTCGGGTCCATACGAGTCAAGAGTGGCTTTGGATTCCTGAGAGATGTCGGCCAGCTCAGGGACCGAGGTCTGCATGCGGAAGGCCATCTCGTAGGCTTTGATGCGCGTGATGGTCTCCGGGTCACCCAGTTCGCGGGCGCGTTCTTCGTTGAGCGTCGCGAGGTCGTCCAACAGCTCCCGACGCTGGGCGCCATCGACCGTCGGAGGGTTCTGAAGGTAGAGCACCGGATTGGCGCCCGGCCGCAGGCCAACCCCTTGGTGATTGGAGGGGAGGAAGCCGCTGCCCCAGAGACGGGAGAAGACCGGCTGTCCCGGGTTCTTGCCGGTGCCCTGGGAGACCATGGCGATGAACGCAGGCAAGTTGGCGTTCTCAGTGCCGAGCCCATAGCTCGCCCAGGCGCCCATGCTAGCATAGCCGGGCTGCTGGTTGCCGGTATTAAGGAACGTGATCGCCGGGTCATGGTTAATCGCCTCGGTGTTCAGGGTCTTGATGATACAGATGTCATCCGCGATGGTCTGAATGTGCGGGAGGAGGTTGCTGATCCAGGTGCCATGCTTGCCGCAGGCTTTGCCTTCCTTGAGTGGGGGCCGGACAGGGTAGTCTTTTTGTCCGGAAGTCATCCCTGTGAGGCGCTGGGTGCCTTTGATCGAAGGAGGGAGGTCTTTGCCCGCAAACTCGTGCAAGGCGGGCTTGTCGTCGAACAGGTCGACGTGGGACAGGCCGCCGGACTGGAAGAGGCAGAGGACCCGTTTGGCCTTGGGGGCGAAGTGCGGAAGGCCCGCCAGGCCGCCTTCGCGGGTCTTCGAGCCAGCGGCGAGGAGCTCGGGGAAGAGCATCGAGCCGAGAGCGAGGCCGCCGACCCCGCGGGCGGATTGCCCGATGAAAGTGCGGCGGGTGAGATGATTCTGAAACTCGTGTTGAGGATTCATGGCTTTAGTTGCGGGTCACGGTTTCGCTGAGGTTGAGGATGAGGGTGGCTACTTGCATCCAAGCGGCGTGCTCCGCCGCCGGGATCGTGCTATCACGCGTGGATTCGCCGGGGCTGAGGACTTTCACGGCCCGCTCGTTATCCGCCGCATAGCGGCTTCGTTCGCGGGCGAGAGTTTTGACGACGAGCGCCTGCTCCTTGTCCGACGGCGGACGGGAGACGCACTCCAGGAAGGCCCAGCGGATGCGGGCGGCGTCATCGGCGCCGTGATGGATGATGCGTTGGGCGAAACCGCGGGCGGCCTCGACGAACTGGACGTCGTTCAAGGTGACGAGTGCCTGCAGCGGAGTCGTGGTGTTGCTACGGCCGATGGTGCAGACCTCCCGGTTGGGGGCATCGAACGTGACCATGTTCGCCGGCGGGGCCGTGCGTTTCCAATAGGTATACATCGAGCGGCGGTAGAGTTTCTCGCCGTGATCCTGGACGAAGACCTGGGAGGTCGCCGGGGAGCTGCCGTAGTGGCTGACTTCGCGCCATAGGTCGAAGGGTGAGTAAGGGTTTACGCTCGGTCCTCCGAGCTGGGGGACGAGTAGGCCGCCGGCCTGCAGGGCCTGGTCGCGAATGAGTTCAGCCTGCAGTCGGAAGCGCGGGCCGCGGGAGAGGAGGTGGTTGGCGGGGTCTTTTTCCAAGAGCATGGCGTTCGTGCGCGATGTCTGGCGATAGGTCGATGAAGTCACGATCTGCCGGATGAGTCCTTTGAGATTCCATCCTGATTCGACGAAGTCGACCGTGAGGGTATCGAGCAGCTCGGGGTGGCTGGGCCACTGGCCTTGGAAGCCGAAGTCCGCCGCGGTCGTCACGAGGCCGTCTCCGAAGAGGAGTTTCCATACGCGGTTGACGGCCACGCGGGCGGTCAACGGATTCTCCTTCATGACGAGCCACTGCGCGAGCCCGAGACGATTGGCGGGCGCTCCTGCGGGCAGGGCGGGGAGTTTATCGGGGGTGCCGGCTTCGACTTTTACCGTGGGCTGGGAGTAGTCGCCGCGGTTCAGGATAAAGGTCTCCCGCGGTTTGGCCGACATATTCATCACCATCGTCGACTGGGGTTCGGTGAGGGTCTTGGTTCGCTCCTGGGCATTGGCCAAGTCGGTGCGGACGGCTTTCATCTCGTCGGAATGTTTGGCGCAATAGGCCCAGAGGGCCTGCTGCTGCTTGGCGGTGCGTTCCGTCGGCTTGGTCGCGAGGATGCGTAGGACGAATTCCGGCAGGTCGGTACCGTCGTCGTGGCCGGTGAAGGCGAAGAGTTCGCCCTCGCTGGGAGCGCCGCCTATTCTATTCCCGAAATAGATCTGCGTGGTGAGGTAGGGCTGGTCTTGCGCGGTGATGGGCGTGGTGAATGTCACCGTGAGGTGGTGACTGCCGCTGGCCGCGGGAGGAGACCATCCTTGGTTGAGCACGTTGAAGGCGCGCACGTCCTTCGCCGGATAGTCCTCGGTCCAAGCATCGGCGGTGATACGGCTGAACTTCTGGAGGCGATGGATGTTCACCTGGTCGCTGGCGATCTTATCGGCGGTGACGTCGACGGCGGTGAGCACGAAACGTCCGGCGAATTCGTCCATGGGTTTAGGTGCGACCGGTGCCACCTTGGTAGCTTTCGTGGCCTTGGCGGCCTTGGTCGGCTTCGGGGCGGCCAGCGTATCGGGGAAGACGAGGCGCAGTCCGGCGATGGGCTCTGTGGTTGGCGGGGTTTCGCCGAGGATATCGAAGGCGGTCTTGGTGATGCCTTTGAACTTGTTCCCTTCGACGGTGAAGCCGCCGCCGCTGTTGGGCGTGGAGATCTTGAGCAGTTTGACCGGGATGAGTTTGAGGCCGCGTTTCCGGTCGGCTTCCCGTTGCTGTTGCGTGCGCTCCCACTGGGCGAGCACCTGGGGATCTGGTACCTGTAGCCGTCGATTGAGGGCGGTGATACGTTCGAGCAGGGCGGGGAGCTCATCCGTCTTGAGGACGGTCTTACGTAGGGCGGAGGGGAGCGAGTTCACGCCGGCGTTGCCGTCGGTCGCGCGGTCGTCGAGGGTATTGAAGAAGGCGAACATCCGGAAGTAGTCCTTCTGGCTGATCGGATCGAACTTATGGTCGTGGCACTGCGCGCAAGCAAGGGTCAGGCCGAGGATGGATTCACCGAGGGTCTTCACGCGGTCGGCGTTGTAGTTGACGAGGTTCTCGGCGGCAATCGTGCCACCCTCGTGGGTGTTCATGTTGTTGCGCTGGAATCCGGTGGCGATGAGCTTGCCGTCGTCGGTATCCGGCATGAGGTCGCCGGCGATCTGCTCCGCGATGAAGCGGTCGTAGGGCTTGTTGTCGTTGAAGGCCTGGATGACCCAGTCGCGCCAAAGCCAGAGGTGACGCCCGCCGTCGATGGAGAAGCCGTTGGTGTCGGAGTAACGGGCGGCATCCAGCCAATCGAGGCCCATGCGTTCGCCGAAGTGCGGACTGGCTAGCAGGCGGTCGACGAGTCGGCCGTAGGCGTCAGGCTTTTTGTCCTGAACGAAAGCTTCGACTTCGGCGGCGGTCGGGGGCAGGCCCGTCAGGTCCAGTGAGACGCGGCGAATGAGCGTGTAGCGGTCGGCTTCAGCGGAGGGCTGCAAAGACGCTTCGGCTAATTTCTGGGTAACCCAGTAATCAATCGCGGGAAGTTTGTTTCCGGCCGGCAAGGCGGGGCGCTTCGGGGCGACGAAGGCCCAGTGCTCTTCATACTTGGCACCTTGCTCGATCCAGGCCTTGACCTTCGCCTTATCACTCGCCGTGAGCTTCAGGTGGGATTTCGGCGGAGGCATCACGTCGTCTTCATCGGTCGAAAGGATGCGTTCCCAGACGACGCTCTTGCCCAGATCTCCGGGGACGATCGGGGTGCCACCTTTGTGTTCACGCGTGGCCTCTTCGGGGAGGTCCAGTCGCAGCTTGGCCTTACGGGCTTTCTCGTCGGAGCCGTGGCAACTGAAGCAGTTTTCGGAAAGAATCGGGCGGATGTCCCGGTTGAACTGGATGTTCTCAGCTTGGACGGTCACTAAGGCGTTCAGGCTGAAAAAGAGGGCGACTTGCAGGGGGCGATGCATCTGGTCTTTTGGGTATGGTCGGAAGGATTGGTAGGAGCGTTGGCCAGACTTAGAAGACTGCCGGGGCGGACGGTCTCGTTAGCATTGGGTATATCAAATAGACAACGCCGAGCGGGATGGGTTTCAACCTGTATCGTCGTGGGAGAGCGCCGGGGGTTCGCCTTACCTTTGGGCTGGAGCAGGGTGGGCTGACGGCTAGATTTCCGTAATACCCTATGGCCTCCCCCATTCAGCCTTCCTCGCGCCGTGAATTCCTCGGTGCCGCCGCTTTCGTACTGGCCGGTCTCGCCACTACTTCGCGTCTCGCCGCTGCCGATGCGCCCAAGGCGACCGGCAAGCGTCCGCCGAACCCTTACGTCTACAAGTTCAACATCGGTAAGATCGAGGCCTTCTCGATCAGTGACGGCCACATGCTCTTTAAGCAGGGCCTCGAGCTCATGTGGCCGGTGTCCGATCGCCCGACGATGAAGGCGGCCCTAGAATTAAACCGCGAGCGCCTCGATGCGCTGCCGCTCTACGTGAATATCATGGGGCTGAAGATTGGCGACGAGGTCGCGCTGATTGATGCCGGCTTCGGCGAACGTCACCCCAATCCGAACTTCGGCTGGCTCGCTGAGGGCCTGCGTCAGCTCGGCATCAAGCCCGAGCAGGTCACCACCGGCTTCCTCAGCCACTCGCACTCCGACCACCTCGATGGCTTCGTCGACAACGGCAAGCCGGCCTTCCCTAACGCGAAGATTTACCTGCTCAAGGAGGAGTATGACTTCTGGCGCGGTCCCAGCCCCGACTTCTCTAAGTCTAAGCGCGATAAGAAGCCGTTGCCGAACATGGTGAAGACCATCTGCCGTAACTTCGACATCCTCAAGGACCAGCTCGTTATCGCCAAGGACGGCCAGAAACTCTTCCACGACGCCGTCACCGTCATCGCGGCCCCCGGCCACACCGACGGCCACGCCTGCTTCGAGATTCGCTCCGAGGGCGAATCACTCGTGCACATCAGCGATGTCGTGCATCACCATATCCTCATGTTCGATAACGTCGGCTGGACTGTCGCCATGGATCATGATCCCGAGACCGCGGTTAAGACGCGTAAGAAGCTCTT
>CAMCWL010000024.1 GCA_945882655.1 Opitutus sp. GAS368 | reverse complement strand
ATGAAATCGGCGAGGTCATGGATGCGGTGCTGCATCTGGAATGAGAGCTTGATCATCTCGTCTTCTTCAGTGGCCTCGCGGAAACGATCGATGAGTTTGGAGAGTTCGGGGTCGTCGATGCCAGTGATGTTGTTCGTCTGGCGCTTTGGAACCTTGCGTCCGTCAGCCAGCTTCTCGACGGCGTTGTCGGTGTGGTGGGATTCCCAGAGGGCAGGGAGGCGGCTCGAGACGGACCACGCCCAGAAGACGATGTCATGGTTCTTCTCCATGACCTTGCGGTACATGGTCGTGCGCTCGAGCGTCTCGGGGCGGTACTCCACGCCGCAGCGGCGGGCTGATTCGACGAGCGTCGCGAGATACTTGCGACGGTCGGAGGTGTCGAAGGTCAGGCGGAAGGAAAGCCGTTCGCCGGCCGCGTTCATCAGGATGCCATCGGCACCGACGCGGGTGAAGCCAGCTTTGGCGAACGCGGCGCGGGCGAGTTCCGGCGAATAGCGGCGAGGACGGATGGAGGGCTCGGTGAACTTGCCGAGGCCTTCGCTGAACTGGTTGAGGCGTTCGTAGTCGCCGCGATAGAAGCCATCGATGACGCGCTGGAAGTCGGTGGCATGCTGGAGGCCGACGCGAACGTTGAGGTCCGAGAGTAAGGCCTTCTGCGTATTGAGGTAGAGGCCGTAAGGAGGGCGGGGGATGTCGTTGAAGAACTGGGCCTTGGTGAGGTAGCCGTTCTGGTAGGGCTTCTTCTCGTTGGTGCCGTACCAGTAGCGCGGCATCATGATCGGCATGAAGTCGATCTCGCCGGCGAGCATCGAGGCGTAGGCGCTGTCCATCTCGCGGATGACGCCGTATTCGATAACGTCAGGATTATAGCGGTGGCGGTAGAACTTACGATGGTCGCCCCACCAGTCCTGCACCCGAGTGAGTGTGACGGACTTTTCGCGTTGAAGGCCGGTCGGGCCAACGAAGTAGGGGCCCGTCGTTGGCTGGAAGCGGTCGTTATACAGTTTTTCGTAATTCGGGCCGAAGTCCTTGAAGAAATTGCGTGGCAGTGGAATCAGTTGGCCCAGGCGTTCGAGCTGATAAGGGCGCTTGCGCGGGGCCTTGATGGCAATCGTGTGCGCGTCGTACTTGGTAATGCTGCCCCACTCGCGGGTGTAGAAGTCGGCGTACCAGTCGGCCTTCGCCCAAGGCGAACGATTGAAATAGAACGTGTAGAAGTAGTCGTCCGCGGTGATGGCCTGGCCGTCCGTGAACTTGGCGTTCGGATCAAGGCGGAAGTAGGCCGTCATGCCGTCGGGTGACATTGCCCAGCTCGTCGCTAGGGCGGGGATGGTTTCTTCGGTGTTCGGATGCGAGGAGAGCAGTCCGAAGTCGTTGTTATCGTAAAGCTCTCCGCGGAAGCCGTTGTTGGCGTTGGGGCCGACGCGTCGGAGAGTGGGCGGAGTGGAGCCGGTGAACTGGCGCAATGTGCCGCCGCGGACCGCTCGAGAATCCGCGAACTCTTTCTGCGCGGAGCCGTCTTGCCAGACGAGGTCTTTGGGGAGGTCGGCCGGCGTGGCGAAATGGAAGAAGTCCTTGTGCTCGGCGTAATAAGCCGCGGCCTTCGGGTCGGAGTAGGTCTGGGCTGACGCGGTCGTCAGGACGAAGAGGAAGGCGAGCAGGGTTCTCATTTTTGGGCGCGACGGAGGTCGAAGGCGTCCTGGAGCGCTTCGCCGATGGAATTGATCATGACCATGGTGCCGACGAGGCAGAAGAGCGTAGGACCGAGAATCCACCAGGCGTCCCAGTTCTCTTTAGCTTGTTGGAGCAGATTTCCCCAAGAGGGCTCGGTGGGCGGCAGTCCGAAGCCGAGGTAGTCGAGCGCGGAAAGGGAGAAGACCAAGCCGTGCAGGCTGAAGGGGAGCGTCGTTAGGATGATGGTCGCACAGTTTGGCAGAATGTGCCGCCAGATGATACGAGCGTGGCCGGCGCCCAGCGCACGGGAAGCGGTGACGTAGTCGCGGGCGGAGATTTGATAGGCGGCGGCGCGTAGCTGCTGGGCGAGCCCGATCCATGAGAACGCGACGAGGATGAAGATGAGAATCGCCAGCGACGGCTCGAGGAGGCTGGCGAGGAAGATGATGGCGTAGAGGAACGGGATGTTGGACCAGATTTCCATCAAGCGTTGGCAGACCATGTCGAACCAGCCGCCGAAGTAGCCCATCGCAGCCCCCAGAATCAAGCCGATGGCGTAGACGCAAGGGAGGAAGATGAGGGCGGAGAGCAACAGGATGCGGAAGCCTCCGAAAAGCCGTGCGACGATGTCGTGGCCGGATTCGTCGGTGCCGAGCCAATGTCCATCGAGTCCGGGCGGGCAGGGGGAGGGTACCTGCGTGCGGAGCGAGCCCTGCGGCTCCCATTCGGTGCGGTCTGCAGCGGGCACGCGCTGGACGACCTTACCGTTCGCGAATTTCGCTCGCGCGATACCGACGCCCTCGGCGAACAGGCGGGCGTCGCCTTCTGGCCGGCCATTGATGATCGTCCAGGCCTGCCGGCGGGTGCCGTCCGTATTAAGCGTGAAGATACGCCCTTCGGCGATGATGCCGCGAGGGTCTTGCCACCGTCCTTCGGTATCGCGCGAAGCCTCCGGCATTACCTCGCAGACTTCTCCCGGGGCGAAAGGTACGGGTGGCATGATGAGCCAGCCTCGGCCGTTCTGCTTCAGCTCTTCGGCTAGCAAGCGATAGTTGGGTTCGCCTTCGATTTTTAGGCCGAGGTCACGCCCCGAGATGAAGCCCGCGAAGACCGGGAACCGCGTGACTCCATCGACCTTGAGCACGAGCGGGCGATTGCCGACGAGGAGCGGTCCCAGCATGGTGAGCGCAGAAATCGATACAAGGGTGAGCAGTGACCACCAACCCATGCGGTTGCGACGGAATCGATCGAAGCGCTGCAGCGTGATGGGGTCGAAGAAGCTCATACTGATTTGTTGAACCGGATGCGCGGGTCGACGGCGGCGACGCAGAGGTCGGAGACGATGTTGCCGATGAGCATCGCTAAGCTCGAGAGCGTGAGGAGGCCGAGGAAGACGGGGTAGTTACGATGGACGAGCGAGTCGTAACCCAGCAGGCCGAGGCCGGGGATATTGAACGTCACTTCGATGAGGAATGAGCCGGTGAGGAAGAACCCGAGATTACCCCCGAAGGTTGCGGCCAAGGGGATGAGTGAATTGCGAAGCGCGTGGACAAACACGATGCGTCCGTGGCTCAGGCCCTTGGCCTTCGCGGTGCGCACGTAGTCGGCGGCAAGGTTATCGAGTAGTCCGTTGCGGGTGAAGAGCGTGAGTGCGGTGAAGGCGCCGACCATCTCGCAGGCGAGCGGGACAATGGTGTGGTGGACGCGGCCAGCCCAACTGAGGTTCGCCCAATCAAACCCTTTAGTCGGGAACCATCCGAGATGGAAGCAGAGCAAGTGCAGCATCGCGACGGCGAGGATGAAGCCAGGGACGGAATAGAGGATGAAAAGAACCTGCGAGGAGCCGCGGTCGAACCATCCATCACGTTTCAGGGCCTTGGCGACACCGAGGGGAATTGAGATTGCGTAGGCGAGGAGCAAGGACCATCCGCCGAACCAAGCCGAAATGGGCAGACGGGCCTTGATCTCATCCCAGACGGGTTTGTCGCTGGTGGTAGAGTCGCCAAGTTCCGCTTGGAGGAGGCCAGCGAAGGCACGACGATAGACGAGCACGCGTAACGCTGTCTCGGGGTCGTCGGGCAGCGGCGCGGGTGAAGCGAACCAGTGGGCGCGAGGTTTACCGTCCGTCGTGGTTACCGTGAGGGAGCTTTCGGTCTGGCTAACGTTCAACTTGAGGGATTTGCCCGGGTTGAGGTCGTCGGTGACTTCGGCCTCCGCCTTGCCGTCCTTATCCAGACGCACCGTGATCCAGTCAGCTGGGCCGGGGAGGGCGCCGAGCCAGATGGCATAGGCCTCTAAAAGAGAGCGATCGAAACCATAGCGTCGCTTGAGATTATCGAGCTCTTCGGGCGAGGCCGGGCCGCTGGGGCGGGCGGCGGAAGTCTGCTTGCGGTCGGCCTGCTGGCGCTCGGCGATGGCTTGTTCGATTGGGCCACCTGGGACGAAGCGGGTGAAGCAGAACGCGACGAACGTAATGCCCACGAAAGTCAGTGGGACTAGCAGCAACCGTCTGAGGACGTAGTCGCGCATCGCGGGTCTCTATAGGGCATTCAGGGGCGGGGAGGGGTCAACCTCGAAAGGACTCGGCTTGCACCTGACGGCGGACACCCCACTTTCTCAGGGTGCCCCTGCTTTACTCCCCCAGCTGGTTCCTGCTGATGATCCCTCTGGCGTTCTTCGCGTTCGGCCTACTCCTGCTCACGATTTTCCTGGTGGCCTTTGCGTGGCGGGCCCCTCGCCGAGACAAGTCGATGTCGCTGGGTTATTGCGTCATGCACACCCTCTGCTGGCTACTCCTGAAGTGTGGGTATACCATCCGCGTCCGCGGGTTGGAGAACATCCCGGCAGAAGGTGGCGTTCTCCTTATCGCGAACCATGTCGCCTATGCCGACGTGCTGGTGATGGGCGTGATGTGTCGTCGCCCGGTGCGCTTCCTTTCCTGGGAAGGTTTCGAACGGCATAAGTTCCTCGGCTTTATGTGCCGCTTGATGGGAACGATTCCGGTTTCGGAGACGAAGGCCAAGGAGGCCATCATCAAGTCGGGCGAAGCCCTCGCGCGCGGCGAAGTCGTTTGTATCTTCCCTGAAGGCAGTCTCACCCGCAACGGCGGCCTGATGCAGCTGCGCAAAGGCTACGAGCTGATCGCTCGCCGTGGTGGCGCGCCCATCGTCCCGGTCGCGATCGACGGCATGTGGGGTTCAATCCTTAGCTTCAGCGGCGGAAAATCTTTCTGGAAATTACCCAAGCATTTCCCGCGTCCGGTCGGTGTCGTCATCGGTAAGCCGTTTCCTGCCAGCGAGCATGCCAAGACGCGTTCGCGCATTCTTGAACTCGCCGCGGAGGCCTTCGCCATGCGCAAATCCCTGGAAGGCCATCTTGGCCGCGAAGTCGCGGAGGGTTTGGCCAAGAAGGGTGGAGCTGTCGCTTTGGTTGACCGTACCTCAACGCGCCGCGAGTTCACGGGCGCGACGTTATTGGCCTTGGGCTGGGCCTTTGCGGGTGAATTGAAGCGCCGGACGACGTCCAAGCGTGTCGCGATCGTGCTGCCTCCGGGCGTTGCGGCGGCAGTGGCCAATCTGGGTTGTGTGTTCGCCGGCAAGGTCCCGGTGAACCTTAATTTCTCGCTCGGTCGCGAGCAGGCGCTCTCCTGCCTCCAGCGGGCCGAGGTGGACCTTGTCGTCACCGCGGGCGCCTTCCGCAGTAAGCTTTCTGAAAAGTCTCCGGAATTCCCGTGGGGTGATCACGTCCTCGACGTCGCTGATTTCTTGGCGGCGCACTCGCGTGCCGACCTCGCTTTCCGTCTCGGTCTGATCCGCTGCCTGCCGACCTCCTGGGCGTTGGGTTGCATGGGGCTTCCTAAACATGGCGGCGACGACGAAGCGGCGTTGCTCTTTACGAGCGGCAGTTCCGGGCAGCCTAAGGGCGTGCGCCTCTCGCACCGTAACATTCTGGCCAACCTGCGGCAGATTGACGACGCCGACATCCTGCCGGACGACGCGGTGCTGCTCAGCAGCCTGCCGGTCTTCCATAGTTTTGGTTTCACAATTGGTCTTTGGTATTCGCTCTCCCGTTCCCCGCGCCTTGTGACCTTGCCGTCGCCGTTGGATTCCGCCGCCGCCGTGAAGGCGATTAAGGAAGAGAAGGTCACGGTCGTCGTCGGAACCCCGACTTTCCTGCGCCCCTATCTTCGTCGCGGCACCGCCGCCGATTTCGCGACGCTCGAATGGGCCGTCGTCGGCGCTGAGAAATGCCCGGCCGACCTCGTGGACGCTTTCGCTACCCAGCTCGAGACGCCGGTCTTGGAAGGTTATGGCATCACCGAGACCAGTCCGGTGCTTGCCGTCAACGTGCCCGACCGAATCGACCCCGAAGGTCCCGATGGCGTTTGGCTGGGCAATGTCCGTGGCTCCGTCGGCCGTCCGGTCATTGGCGTCGCCGTCCGCTTCATCGAGCCGGAGACCGGCGAGGTCCTGCCGAGCGGGCAGGTGGGTCTTTTGGAAATCAAGGGCGCCAACATCTTCATGGGCTATCTCGATGCCGAGCAGTCCGCCAAGGCGATGACGCCGGATGGCTGGTATCGCACGGGTGACCTCGGTCGCATGGACGATGATGGCTTCCTGCATCTGGCCGGCCGACTCTCCCGTTTTTCCAAGATCGGCGGAGAGATGGTCCCGCATGGCACCGTGGAGGATGCTTTGCGCAAGGTGATGGGGCTGACTGATTCCGGGGAGGTCAAGGTCGCCGTCGCCAGTACCGCGGATCCGGCCAAGGGCGAACAGCTCGTCGTGCTGCATGTCGATGATATTGATGCCGAGGCGATCCGCACGGCGCTCGCGGCCGAAGGGCTCGCTAACCTGTGGATTCCCAAGGTGTTCAAGAAAGTACCCGCCATCCCGATTTTAGGCACGGGTAAGCTGGATTTGAACAAGTTGCGGGAGCTGGCACAGGGCTGACGCGGTTTTGGCTCGCTTGTGGCTTATGGTCGATTGTCCTAACCGACGATCATGCCTAAAAAGAAGAAGCCCGCGAAGAAGTCCGCCCTGGTGGTCAAGGCGCGCAAGCCCGCCCCCAAGCCACTCAAGAAGGCTCCGGCTAAGTCCGTAGCCGGCTCGGAAGTTTCCGCTTTCCGTGACGCCGTCCTGCGCCACTTGAAGAGCACTTTCGCCCGCGATCGCGTCACCGCGACCCGCAACGACTGGTGGATGGCTACCTGCATGGCGGCGCGCGACCAGATGCTCGCACGCTACATCGACACGCAGGCCCAGCACGCCAGCAAGAACGTCCGCCGCGTCTACTATCTCTCCTTAGAATACCTCATGGGCCGCGTGCTGACCAATAACCTGGTCAACCTGCAGCTGCGCGAGGCCGCCACGGCAGCCTTGGCCGAACTCGGTCAGGACCTCGAAGCCCTCGCTGATGAAGAATCTGACATGGGCCTCGGCAACGGTGGCCTCGGTCGCCTTGCCGCGTGTTTCCTCGATTCCCTCGCCACGATGGATATCCCGGCCGTCGGCTATGGCATCCATTATGAATTCGGTCTTTTCCGCCAGACCTTCGCGCGGGGCCGTCAGGTCGAAGTCGCCGACAACTGGTTGGCGAACAATAATCCTTGGTTGCTCCGTCGCCCCAACTACCGCGTCAGTGTGCCTCTCTACGGACGAGTGAAGCACAGCACCGACGATCGTGGTAATCACTGCGCTGAACTCATCGAGACCCGTAATCTCCTTGGTATGCCCTGGGATATTCCGATCGCTGGCTTCGCGGGTAGCAGCGTCAATTTCCTTCGCCTCTGGGAATCCAAGGCCGCTTCCGAATTCGACTTCCGCGCTTTCGATCGCGGCGGTTACGTCGAAGCCGTGCATGAGCGCGATTCGAGTGAGATCGTCTCGAAG
Organism: Opitutus sp. GAS368; assembly: GCA_945882655.1. GTDB lineage: Bacteria > Verrucomicrobiota > Verrucomicrobiia > Opitutales > UBA953 > UBA953. Next base: position 11,044 of record CAMCWL010000024.1, on the reverse strand, counting down.
GTCCTCTACCCGAACGACAGCACAGAGAGCGGCAAGGAGCTCCGTCTCGTCCAGCAGATCTTCTTCGTGTCCTGCTCCCTGCAGGATATCCTGCGCCGCCATCGCCGTACCAACGCCAACTTCAATAACCTGCCGGCCAAGGCCGCAGTGCAGCTCAATGACACGCACCCGTCCATCGCCGTCGCCGAACTAATGCGCCTACTGGTCGACGTCGAGCGCCTGACCTGGGATGAAGCCTGGGGCCTGTGCTCTCAGGTCTTCAGCTATACTAATCATACCTTGCTGCCGGAAGCCCTGGAGACCTGGTCCGTGCCGCTCTTTGAGAAGGTACTGCCGCGTCACCTCGAGATCATCTACGAGATCAATCGCCGCCACCTCGAGGACGTCGAGAAGCGCTGGCCCGGCGATGACGCCCGCAAGACGGAGCTCTCCATCGTCCAAGAAGGCTTCCCGAAGCGTATCCGTATGGCGCACCTCGCTGTCGTCGGCTCGCACCATGTCAACGGCGTGGCCGAACTGCACACCCGCCTAATCCGTGCTAACCTGTTCCCCGGCTTCAACGAGCTTTGGAAAGGCAAGTTCGTCAATGTCACCAACGGCGTCACGCCGCGCCGCTGGGTCCGCGGCTGCAATCCTGAGCTCGGCGCCCTGTGCGACGAAGTCGCCGGCAAGGGCTGGGAGGCCGACCTCGGCCGCCTGCGTAAACTCGACGCCTTAGCTGATCGCCCGGCATTCCAGGACCGTTTCCTCGCCATCAAGCGTGCGAACAAGGTCCGCCTGGCCGCCCGCATCAAGGAACTCATCGGCGTGGAAGTGTCGCCCGACGCGCTCTTCGACGTCCAAATCAAGCGTCTGCACGAGTACAAGCGTCAGCACCTTAATCTGCTGCACATCCTGTACCTGTACCGCCGGATTCTGAACGAGCCGAACGGACAATTTACGCCCCGCGTCTGCATCTTCGGGGCCAAGGCCGCCCCGGGTTACGCCCTCGCGAAGCACATCATCCATGCGATCAATCGCGTCGCCGCCGTTGTCAATTCCGACGAGCGCGTCCGCGGCCTACTCAAGGTGGTCTTCCTTCCTGACTACCGCGTCTCGCTGGCCGAGCGCATCATCCCGGCAGCCGACCTTTCCGAACAGATCTCCACGGCCGGCAAGGAAGCTTCCGGCACGGGTAACATGAAACTCGCCCTCAATGGAGCGGTTACTATCGGCACGCTTGATGGTGCCAACGTCGAGATCGGTGAAGAAGTGGGCGACGAGAACATCTTCATCTTCGGCCTCCAGGTCGAAGAGGTCGAGAAGCTCTGGGCTGAGGGCTATGACCCGCGCACGGTGCTCGCCGCCGATCCGGAACTGGCCGCGCTGCTCGACTGGCTGCGCTCCGACACCTTCACCCCTGAGCAAGCTCGGGCTCTTTCGCCGGTGGTCGATTCGCTCGTGGAGGGCGGCGATCCTTATCTCGTGCTGGCTGACTTCCGCAGTTACGTGGATGCCCAGGCTAGGGCTGAGAAGGCCTTCTTGGACCGTCGCCGCTGGGCCGCCATGGCCATCCGGAATGTCGCCCGCTGCGCCAAGTTCTCGTCCGATCGCTCGATCGGGGACTACGCCAAGCTCATCTGGAAGACCAAACCCCACCCAATTCCCCGCTAAGAAGGGGTTGAGGTCGGTCGCCGAGGTCCCCAAGATGGGTGGCCTTGCGACCCCGCGTCTCCATCCCCGTCCTGCTGGCCGTGTCGGCTTTGACACTGTCGGCTGCCGAGCGTCCGCCCGGCGCGATAAAGGCTGGCGTGGTCATCACCGCCGAAGGGGGTGTCGAAGGAACTCAAGTGTATCGTTACGATGCCGACGGACGTCCGATGGAGGGCACTCCGACCAAGTCTCGCGTGATTACGGGACCTCGTCCAGCTGGCTCCGCTCCTGCTGCCGCTGCTAATTCTCCTGCAGCTAAATCCGCGCCTGCGCCCGCGCCCGCACCTAAGCAGTCGATCAAGACCGCCGATGGTCGTACGGTTCCGTTTTCCATTGAAGGGAAGGGCATTGGCAAAGGCGTCGACGACGCCGTCGACTTCAACGCTGGCCTGAAGAAGACATCTAAGTCCAGTGGACTCATGGAGCAGCGCTTCGAGACGAGTATGTCTTCCCTCGGTAAGGAGCAGGTCTATTCGCGAAACAATCTCATCACTCTCGACACCTGGCACGGCCGCTATGACACCATCGGCCGCAAGAAGTCCGACATCGAACTCACGGACACGCTCGGTGCGCCAGTCCGTCCGAAGGACACCGTCGAAGTGAAGTCCGTCGATCGCATTAAGTCTGCGGTCAGCGGCACGAAGGCTGAGGTTAAGGATTGGGAAGAACGCATGGGCATCGAGACCAATGCCAAATTCACCGGCGTGAAATCTAACTGGCAGGGCCGGCTCAACCCCGACCCGAAGACGGTCGACCAGCTTTCGATGCAGGACATCAACCGCTACCAGTTCCGCCGGAATCGCTCCAGCGACCCCGGTCTGCCGGTCGTCAAGCCGGGCTCGGATGACGTCCAGTCCAAGGGCGGTAAGCAGTAATTGGCTGAAATTGAAGCGGTTATGACGCCTTTTTGCCTCGCAGGTTCGGCGGGGTGATTTACTCCTAGACGCTTAACTTCATGAGCGACGCTCAGCCCAGACCCGCCGGCAACGGCATCAGCGACCTCGAGGTCAAGGATGGACAGATCATCTTTGATTCCGTCTGGTCCAGTCTGGAGCGGGAGATCGGTCGCGAGAAGTTAGCTTTTCCTCGTGAAATCTTCTGGCTCAACGGTGCCCCGGGCGCCGGTAAGGGCACTAACACGGCGTTCATCCTCCAGTATCGCGACTACGCCGCCGACCCGATTGTGGTCAGCGACCTGCTTTCGAGCCCAGAAGCCAAGAAGCGCATCGACGCCGGCATGCTCGTCGGCGATCGCGAAGTCGTGGAGATCCTGTTCCGTAAACTCCTTTCTCCTGAATACGTCAGTGGTGCGATTGTCGACGGCTTCCCGCGCTCAATGGTGCAGGTGGAGTGTCTCAAACACCTCTTCACCAAGCTGAATGACCTCCGCACCGAATTCCGTGGTTCGACGGGCGTCCGCTTCCCGAAGCCCCATTTCCATATCCTGGTTCTTTTCGTCGACGAAAATGAATCCGTCCGCCGTCAGCTGAAGCGCGGCCAGGAGGCGCTTGCCCAGAACGAGAAGGCCGCCCGCGACGGCGGTCCGCTCGCCGAGGTCCGTAAGACCGATCTCACGGCCGACGCCGCTCGCAACCGTTACCGCGTCTTCAAAGAGCGCACCTACGAGCCGCTGCAGTCGCTGCGGGACATCTTCCACTACCATTTCATCAACGCGCAGGGTTCGCTCGCCGAAGTCCAGGCCCGTATCATCAAGGAGCTCCAGTACCAGAGCTCCCTTGAACTGTCGGAAGACACGTATGACCTTATCTCGCCGATCCCGCTGGCGTCGCAGATTGTCCAGCATGCCCGTCAGGATCTTGTCCGCCGTCTCGACGACTACGCCGAGCGTAACGCCGAGTGCTTCCGTCTGGTCATCGAGCTGATTCAGGACAAGTTCCTGCCGATCATCAAGGCCCACGCCATCTCCGGCCAGGCGCACGTCAATATCGAGACCGCGGTCTTCGACGACCCTCTGGCGATCTCGATGTTCATCGACATCTTCTCCGAGCGCGGCTTTCACGCCGTGGTCGACCAGCACCGCATTGAGATTCCCGAGACCATCGTCGCCGGTACCGGCAAGGTGATCACGCGCGTCAAGAAGGTCTGGCGCGTCTCGATTCGCTTCGAAGGTTCCGAAATCCGCCGCGGCGGCGCCTGAGCCTATTTCGTCAACGCCGTCAGGTTGCCTTGCACGAGGTTGCCTGAGCAGCCTTGTTCGCTGATGCCGGGCGCGGCGCCTGGGCGATCTTTACGGGCGTCCCGGACGAGGTTGCCGGACACAATGCTGTCGGCGACCTCCCGCAGCGCGATGCCTTCGCCGTCGGAGTCGAGGATGCTGTTATCCTGCACGCGGAGTCGCTTGCCCCCTTCGAAGCGCACGGCGGCGGGATGGCGACGGACACCGCTCACGATATTGCCCGTGAAGGCGGAGTCGTCGGTGCGCCGGAACACGACGCCGTTCTGTTCGGCGAGGTTGAAGCCATTGACAAGATAGCGCGGGTTACGGTCGAAGTTATTGCCGGTGACAACGACGTTCATGCTGTCCTCGACGAGGAGATCATGTTCGAAGCCTTCCCAAAAGGTGTTAGCTGAGATCGTGACGCCGCGGACCTGGCGCAGCTCGATGTTGACCATCACGTCGCTGAAGACGTTGCCGATGATGGTGACGTGGCCTTCGCGGGTGGTCGCGCGGCCTTCACGGCGGAGCAGGGAAGGGTCCGTGCCAGCACCGAGGATCCGGATGTTCGCGGCGCCAGGGGCCTTGTGGGTGTGCTGGATGGTGCAGCCGGTGACGGCGACCTCCGCAATCGAGCCGCCGGTGGAGTCGAGCAAGATGTTAGCCGAAGGCGCGCCCTTCTCGTCATGGTTGGCCTCGATGTCGCAGGTCCCGATGTGCAGATTACGGACTTCGCCGCCGATGACGACGATGCCTCCGCCGAGATTATAACTGATATGACAGCCGAGGACGTTGGTCTGGTGCAGGTTGACGCGATCGAGGAATAAGCCGACACCTCGGTTGCGGTAGAGATGGCATTCCGTGACGATGACGTTGCGATTGCGCTCGGTGAGGTGGATCCCGTGACGACACTCGCGGATGGTCAGGCGCGAGACGGTCAGCTGCATGGTGCCGGTGGCTTCGATGCCGTCGGCCTCGGCGTGCGCCCCGATGATTTCGAGGCCTTGCACGACGGGCGTGCGCTGAGCCCAGGTGGCGGGCTTGAAGGATTTAGGCGCCGCGGTGCCTCCGTGTGTGCCGACGATTTTCAAGGCTGGTCCGGGCCCTGCCATAATCAGTGTCGCGGTTCCGTCGGAGGAGATACTGGCGGCGCCGAGTTTCGCGAGATCGACCGTGACCGTCTTAGTTAGGCGGTAGCGTCCTTTGGGCAGTTGCACGCTGCCGCCCGCGTCGACGAGTTTTTGGAGGGCGGCGGTGTCGTCCGCCTGCCCGTCACCGACGAGGGTCTGGGCGGAGAGGAGCGTCGTGAAGGCCAGCAGGGTGAGCAGGAGTCGCATGGTCTTATTTGGCGGCGTTGAAGTAGCCTTCGGAAGCCATCCATTCACCGGCGGCCTTGGTCCAGCCGTCGACCGGGAACTTCGTCTGGCGCGTGCCAAAACCGTGGCCGCCCTTAGAGTAGACGTGGATCTCGGACTGGATGTTCTGTCGCTTGTACTCGATGTAGAGCTTCGCCGCCTCGAGCGGGTTGGCGCCGTCGTTGTGCGCGACCACGAAGAAGCATGGCGGGGCGTCGGCGGGAACGGAGAAGCCTTCGCGGAACTTGGTCTTATCTTCCTTCTCGAGGAAGCCGCCACCGTAGACGAAAATCGTGAAATCCGGGCCGCGCGGGTCGTCGACGCCCTTCTTCTGTTCGTAGGTGCGGGGCGTGCGATCCCAAGACGCGTGACCGACGAGGTTGGCGCCGGCGGAGAAACCGATCACGCCGACGCGCTTCGGGTCGATGTTCCATTCCTTGGCGTGGGCGCGGACGAGGCCGAGCGAGCGCTGCAGGTCTTGCACGGGAAATGCATGCGGTAAAGTCTCGTCGGCCGTCGGGGTGCGGTAGCGTAAGAGGATGCCCGTGACGCCGATGCTATTGAGCCATTCGCAGACGCCGGTCCCTTCGTTCTTGGTCGAGAGGAACCAATAGCCGCCGCCGGGACAGACGATGACCGCGGCACCGTTCGGGTTGGCGGCCGGGTAGACCGTGATCGACGGATCGTTAATGAAGGTCTCGTGGCCGGCGTAGCTGCCCTTGGGGCCGATGCGGTCGAGCACCGTCTTGGACGGCGCCACGCGCTTGCCCGGGACGCCTTCAGACCAGAGGGGCAAAACGGTTTCGGCGGCGCCGGCGGAAGTCGCCAAAGCCAGGAAGAAGAGCGTGAGGAAGCGCATCGGGGTAACGTTAAGACAGCACACCTAGGGGGATGTGCCAAACAAAGAAGCGGCCGAGGGGCCGCTTCTTAAGACCGATAGGATCGAATCGCTTAGGCGATGGCCTGCGTGTAGAGCTCGTTGGCCTTCTTCCAGTCGACGACCTTCCAGAAAGCGTCCACGTAGTCGGGACGGCGGTTCTGATACTTGAGGTAGTAGGCGTGTTCCCAGACGTCGAGCGCGAGGACCGGGGTGCCGTTCACGTCAGCAACGCCCTTCATGAGGGGGCTGTCCTGGTTCGGCGTGGAGGTTACGGCGAGGGACTTGTCGGCCTTGACGATGAGCCAGGCCCAACCGGAACCGAAGCGGGTGGTTGCAGCGGCTTTGAAGGCAGCCTTGAGACCCTTCTCGCCTTCGAGACCACCGAAAGCCTTCTGGATGGCTTCGCCGAGAGCGCCGACGGGTTCGCCGCCGCCGTTCGGGGAGATGATGTTCCAGAAGAAGGTGTGGTTGGCGTGGCCGCCAGCGTTGTTGCGGACTGCGGTGCGGATGGACTCAGGCACCTTGGAGAGGTCGGCGATGAGGGCGTTGACGTCGGCCGGAGCGGCGAAGCCGGCTTCCTTGGCGAGGGCGGCGTTCACGTTCGTGACGTAAGCATTGTGGTGCTTGCCGTGGTGGATCTCCATCGTCGCTTGGTCGATGTGCGGCTCGAGAGCAGCGTGAGGGTAGGGCAGGGGCGCGAGGGTATAGCTCATGGTTTTGGTGGAAGAGGTTTGGGCGGAAAGGGAAGCGGTGCTGAGCGCGGCGGCGGCGAGAGAGGCTTTGCTGATGAAGTCGCGTCGGTTCATAGGGATAGGTTGATGATTTGGCGCAGGGGTCAAGCCGGGGCGGAGGAATCGCGCCCACGCTTCATGTTAAAGTAGGCCTGGAGGATCTCGCGACAGGGTTCTTCGAGGACGCCGGAGGTCACTGAAACGCGGTGATTGAGCTTCGGGAGGCTGTGGAGTTCGGTCGCTCCGCCCATGCAGCCCATCTTCGGGTCGCCCCAGGCGAAGACCACGCGATTGAGGCGGCTCATGATCGTGGCGCCAGAGCACATTGGGCAGGGCTCCTTGGTGACGTAAAGGTTGCACTCGTTGAGACGCCAGTCGCCGATCTTCTTGGCGGCTTGGGTGATCGCCAGCATCTCGGCGTGAGCGGTTGGGTCATTGGCGCGTTCGACTTCGTTGTGGGCCGCCGCGATGATCTCGCCGCCGCGTTCGATGATCGCCCCGATCGGGACTTCATCGATGCGCCACGCGTCGACAGCCAGGTTGAAGGCCAAGGCCATGTAGAAGGCGTCGTCCCGGTTGAGCTGCGAAGGGCGCATCTTCTCGAACGGGCAAATCAGCCCGGGGCGGGGGGTCGAAGCATCTCCTTCCATGGCGGGCAGGATTACCCCTGTGAGGCCCGTGGCAAGAGGGGAGGAAGGCCTCACTACGGTGATTGACTCTCCCCAAGGTTCGGGATGCACTGCCGCCCATAAGGCATGGCTGAAGAACCCGTTATCGAACTCGAAGGCAAAATCCTGCAAGTGCTTCCTGGCACCATGTTCCGGATCGAGCTCCCCAATAAGCACGTGGTGCTGGGACGTATCTCCGGCCGCCTTCGTAAGAACTTCATCCGCATCAACCCCGGCGACCGCGTGAAGGTCGAGATGACCCCTTCGGATCTGTCGACCGCTCGGATCATCTTCCGCCTGCGTGATACCGCTCCGCGCCCCCCGGGTCCCCCGCCCAAGCGCCGCTATTAATCCCTGAGAAACCCGGTCATACGGGTTTTTTTATTGCAAGGGAACAGGCTGTAATCCATTAATCATTACTCAACTACTAATCATTAACCCCCATGGCAATCTACAACAGCGTCCTCGACACCATCGGTCACACGCCCCTCGTGCGACTGAACAAGGTCACCGAAGGTCTTCATGCCGAAGTCTTGGTGAAGCTTGAATTCTTCAACCCGCTCTCGAGCGTCAAGGATCGTATCGGTCGCGCCATGATCGACGCCGCTGAGCGCGACGGTCGCCTAAAGCCGGGTGGCACCATCGTCGAGCCGACTTCCGGCAATACCGGCATCGCCCTCGCCTTCGTCGCCGCCGCCCGCGGTTACCGCTGCATCCTCACGATGCCGGAAACGATGTCCATCGAACGCCGCGTCCTCCTTCGTCTTCTCGGCGCCGAAATCGTCCTCACTCCTGGTGCCAAGGGTATGCGCGGCGCCATCGAGCGTGCCACGCAGCTGCGCGACGAGATCGGCGCGAACGCTTTCATGCCGATGCAGTTCGACAACCCGGCCAACCCCGAAGTGCATCGTCGCACTACGGCGGTTGAAATTTGGGACGACACCGAAGGTAAGGTTGACGCCATCGTCTCCGGCGTCGGCACGGGCGGCACCATCACTGGCATCGCTTCCGTGATCAAGGGTAAGAACCCTAAATTCCGCGCCATCGCCGTCGAGCCCGCCGCTTCTCCGGTCATCACGCAGACCATGGCTGGCCAGCCCGTTCAGCCTGCTCCGCATAAGATTCAAGGTATCGGCGCCGGCTTCGTTCCGAAGAACTGCGACATCTCTTTGATCGACGAAGTCATCCTGGTCACCAACGAAGACGCCTTCGCCATGGCCCAGGAAGTCTCCATCCGCGAAGGCCTCGCGGTCGGCATCTCTGCGGGCGCCAATATCTGGGCCGCCCTTCAGCTCGCCAAGCGTCCGGAATACGCCGGTAAGCGCATCGTCACGATCGCCTGCTCGCCGAGCGAACGCTACCTCTCGACCGCTCTGGCCGAGAAGGTGCGTGCCGAAGTCACCGCGCTGACCGCTTCGTAAGCCGAAGCCCAGCTCGCCCCGAAGGCCTGTGTCGAGAGACGCAGGCCTTTTTGTTGGGGTAGGGATGGGATGACATCGCATCCGCCGACCCGTGGGGCCTTACGATCGCCAGGCGCAACGACTCCTCCGCCAGCTTGCGAACGGACGCGACGTCGTCGCGTCCCTACCTGGTAGTTTCTCCTTGAATCCTTCACTCCATAAGTGAACATCCGTTCACTTATGTTGGATATGCGCACCTTACAGGGGTTCGAGGCCCGGCGGCCGCTGGCCTTGCCGCTGCTCGGGTCCCGCGCGGTCGCGGGTTTCCCGTCGCCGGCCGACGACCACATGGAGCGTCGCCTCGACCTGAACGAGCACGTGGTGCGTAACCCCATCTCGACCTTCTTCCTGCGCGTCGATGGCGATTCAATGTCGGGCGCGGGCATCCTCACCGGTGACCTCATCGTGGTGGATAAATCGCTCTCGGCTCGCGCGGGTACGATCGTGGTCGCCGAGGTCGGTGGCGAATTCACGGTGAAGCACCTCGAGCGCGATGCTGCGGGTGCCTGGAGTCTGCGGGCCGACAGTCCGCGCTGGCCCGGCTGGTCGTTGCCTTTCACTCCGGAATGCCGTATCTGGGGAACAGTGGTCGCCGTCGTGCGCCGCTGCTGACGCCATGCTCCGCGCCCTCGCCGACTGTAATAATTTCTACGCCTCGTGCGAGCGTGCCCTCGATCCGTCGTTGATCGGCGTGCCGATCGTGGTGCTCTCGAATAACGACGGCTGCGTGGTCGCGCGTTCGTCCGAAGCCAAGGCGCTCGGCATCCCGATGGGCGCGCCGTATTTCGAAGTCCGTCGTACTTGCGAAGCCCATGGCGTCCGGATCTTCTCTTCCAACTTCGAGGTCTACGGCGATTTCTCCGAACGCGTGATGGCCGCCCTCGGCGAGCAGGCGCGCGACCTCGAGGTCTATTCGGTCGACGAAGCATTCCTGGGCTTCCCTGATATGCCAGATGCCGATGCGAAGGCCCTCGGGCTGCGTATCCGCGCCGATGTCCTCAAACGCACGGGCATCCCGATTTCGCTGGGTATGGCTCCGACGAAGGTCCTCTGCAAACTGGCGAATGAGCGGGCGAAGACCGACAAGGCCAGCGGCGGGGTGATTGTCGTGCCCGCCTCGGTGGAAGGCCGCACGGCCTTCCTGCGTGGCGTCGAAGCGGAAGACGTCTGGGGCGTCGGCCCCGGCCTGGCCTCGCGCCTGCGCTCCCATGGTATCCTCTCAGCCATCGACCTCGCCGAGGCCGACCCAGGTTTTATCCGGCGAATCGCCGGCGTGGTCGGTGAACGTCTCGCCCTCGAGTTACGCGGCATCTCCTGCCATGACATCGTCGAGGACGCTGGTCCGCGGAAGAGCGTGCTGGTCTCCCGTTCCTTCGGACGGCCCATCTCCGACGCGCATGAGCTGACCGAAGCCATCGCTTCGCACGCGGCCCGCGCGGCCGAGAAACTGCGTGAAGACGGTCTGGTTGCTTCTTCAATCGTCGTCTTCATCCGCACGAACCAACATCGCATCGATCAGGAGCAGTATCGCGGTGACGAGATGGAGCCGCTCGATCCTCCGACCGATGATGCCCGCGCCATCTGCGCCGCGGCCTCGCGGGCGCTGGCGCGCGTGCGTCGAGACGGTTATCTTTACAAGCGGGCAGGGGTGATGCTCCACGGACTGACGCCGGCCGACGTCGTGCAGCCGTCCTTGCCCGGCATGGGCGGCGAGGCTGATCCGAATAAGGACCGGCTCATGAAGGCCGTCGACGCCTTGAACCATAAGCTCGGACGAGATGCCGTGCGCCTCGCTAGCACCGGCTTCGAACGAGAATGGAAGGGTAAGTCCGAGCTCCAGTCCGGCGCCTCCCTGACCGACCCCGAGCGACTCCCGAAGGCGAAAGACGGCCCCAAGCCGCGGATCAGGTTTCACGAATGAGATGAGGTAGGTGCAGAGCTAGGGCTACCCTAGTTCTGCCTCGGGTAGGGTTGAGCGGCCCGCTCAACCGACGCTGACCGAGCCGGTCAGCCCTACCTCGTGCCCCTATGTCGTGACGCGGTCCCGACCCTACCCATCGACGCAAGGATACAGTACGGGGT
>CAMCWL010000023.1 GCA_945882655.1 Opitutus sp. GAS368 | reverse complement strand
GAAGCTCAAGGACGGCGGCAAGATCGATGGCCGTCTCATGTCGAACAATGACCCGATCGTGATTACCTCCACCGGCGGTATCACCCAGCTGGTACCCAAGGATCGTGTCGCCGGCAAGGAAGCCAAGATGAGCCGCTCCCTGATGATGTCCGCGGAGCAGCTGGGCCTGAGTGCTCAGGATGTGGCCGATATCGCCGCTTATCTGGCCTCTTATAAGTAAGCCTAAGGCCTAAAGGCCCATTTCGAGGGGGTTTTCCACCAGGAAGACCCCCTTTTAATTTACCGCTTGCTTCTGGGGCTGGGTTTATCAGGTTCGACCCTCCTTTCCCTAGGCAAGGCACGGCCGCACAACGCGGGTCCGCGACTTACTAGGCACCAAAAGACCTTATACCAACATGAAGCAGCTCACCCTTAAAGTCACCAGCCGCGCGCTCCATGGCCGCGGCCCCGCCCGCCGCCTCCGTGCCGATGGCTCCATTCCCGCCATCATCTACGGTAAGTCCGGCAACCAGAGCGTCGCCGTCGCCCAGGAAGCTTTCCGCGACCTCATGCGCGCCAAGGGTACCGCTGCCTCGCTCATCGAGCTCGATGTCGACGGCAAGAAGTTCCTTTCCCTGATCAAGGAGTTCCAGCGTCACGCAATCACCCAGAAGTTCCTCCATATCGACATCATGGAGATCGACCCGAACTCCCCGATGACTGCTGCTATCCCGGTGCGCGCCATCGGCGAAGCCCATGGCGTCAAGACCGACGGCGGCACGCTCGCCATCGTCTCCCAGACCATCAACGTTCGCTGTCTCCCGAAGGATCTTCCTGAGTTCATCGAAATCGACGTCACTGAACTCAAGGTCAACGAGTCCATCCACGTCGGCGAAGTCAAGGCCCCCAAGGGCATCACCTTCCCGGGCGACCCCAAGCGCGTCGTCATTGTCTGCTCCGAGATGGCCGAAGAAGAAGCCGCCGCCGAAGCGGTTCCCGTCGCTGGTGCCGCCGCCGCTCCTGGTGCCGATGGTGCCGCCGCTCCGGCCGCTGGCGCTGCTCCGGCTGCTGGTGCCGCTCCGGCCGCCGCTGCTCCGGCTGCCAAGAAGTAATTTCCGCGCCGGGCGTCCCCGGTACCTGTTCTTTGAAGTCAAATGCCATTCTCGGTCATCGCCGCCCTCGGCAATCCGGGCCGAGAATATTCCGCCACGCGCCACAACGCGGGGTGGATCGTCATCGACGCGCTCGCCTCTCAGGCTGGCGCGGTCTGGAAGGAAGAGAGCCGTTTTTCGGCCTCGGTCGCGAAGGTCACGCTCGGAGGTTCCTCCGTCCACCTGATCAAGCCGCTCACCTTCATGAACGACAGCGGGTCGCCTCTGGCGGCCTTCCTCCGGTTCCACCGGATCGAGCTCTCCGAGCTCGTCGTTCTCCATGATGACATCGCGTTCGAGCCCGGTCAGCTCCGCCTCTCTCTGGGAGGTTCCGCCGCCGGCCACAACGGCGTCGCCAGCTGCATCCGCCACCTCGGCGAACAATTCGTCCGCGCCCGTCTCGGCATCGGACCGAAGCAGCACCCCGGCCAAGACCTCGCCGACCACGTCCTTGGACGTTTCCCCGACGCCGACCTCAAGAACCTGACCCAGCGCATCCCCGACTTCATCAAGAACCTCGAAATCCTCCTTTCCCAAGGCCTCCCGGCCGCCCAAAACCTCACCAACAGAAAATCACCATCACCATGACCACCGCCACGATCCGCCGCGACTATCGCGCCAGCCTCATCCTCGACCTCCGCGGCTCGACGGATGCGCCTGAGACCGTCATCGATAAGCTCAAGGAAGTCCTCAAGTCCATTGACTGTAAGGTCAACGAGGTCGAAAACCTCGGCCAGAAGGAGTTCTCCCGCGTCGTCGACCGTAAGTTCCCCTCCGGCCTCTACGTCCAGTTCCACTTCGAAGGTCCGGTCACCGCGCCCACCACTTTCCGCGAGAAGCTGCGCCTCGACCGCACCATCAACCGCCTGCTCGTGCAGGTGACCAAGTAATCCCCGAACTCGCTTCGCCGTGGCCTCTTCCTATAATCGCGTGGTTCTCGTGGGCAATATGACCCGCGACCCCGAGGCCCGTGCCCTCCCGTCTGGTCAGGCCCTCACGAAGTTCTCCCTCGCCGTCAACCGCTCCTACTCCACCAAGGAAGGCGAGAAGCGCGAAGAAGTCACCTACGTCGACATCGAGAGCTACGGCAAGCAGGCCGAGATCATCGCCAAGTATTGCGGCAAGGGCTCTGGCATCCTCGTTGAAGGCCGCCTCAAGCTCGACCAGTGGGAAGACAAGAAGACCGGCGAGAAGCGTTCGCGACTCGGCGTTGTCCTTGAGAACTTTACCTTTATCGGCGGCAAGGCCCAGGGTGGCGAAGAGGGCGGTTCCGCTCCTCGTGCCCGCGGTGGCAACGACACCCCGGCTCCGTCCGGCGACCAGGGCGGCGGCGACGACGTCCCGTTCTAAACATTTCCTCACCAACCTTATAACCCAAGAAAGACCATGGCATTCACCGAAGTTCTCCTCATCAAGCCCGTCGACGGCCTAGGCGCCGAAGGCGAGCAAGTCCGCGTCCGCGCGGGCTTCGCACGCAATTTCCTGCTTCCGCAGGGTATCGCGCTCCCCGTCAATCGCTCGAACACGAAGTACGTCGAGGCCCTCAAGAAGGCCCGCGAAGTCCGTGAATCGCGCGACCTCGAAGCCGCTAACGGCACCGCCGCCAAGCTGGCCGCCATCAAGCTCGTCTTCGCCGTCAAAACCGGTGAAGGAGGCAAGATGTTTGGCGCAATCAGCACCGCTGAAATCTCCGCCAAGCTCGCCGAGCATGGTATCGAGATCGAGCGCAAGCGCATCCACCTCGGCCAGGGCCCCGTCAAGCTTCTCGGCAAGCACACCACGAGCATCCGCCTCCATGGCACTGTCATGGTTGAGCAGGAGTTCGAAGTCGTCTCCGAGAACCCGATCGAAGTCGCCGCCGAAGACGCCCCCGAGCCCGAAGAGCGCGTGTTCCGCGACGACAAGAAGGCCCGCAAGCCCCGCAAGGACAAGCCTGCCAAGTCCGAGTAATCGGACCGGCTTCCCAGAAAGGCGCGAAGTGCGAACTTCGCGCCTTTTTCTTTTTAGGGGCTTCCCGCCCCTGTGAATAGGATGCGAACAAGGCGTGAACGGCTCGCGCGGTTTGGCGCTGTCCTCCGTTCCCGCCCTCCGCACACTCCCGTCTTCCCATGGCCGAACGATTCCAGCGCCAGCGACGCGAAGCCGCTCCCAATTACGGCGACCGCGTGCCGCCCCACAACCTCGATGCCGAGCGCGGCCTGATTGCCAGCATCGTGATCGACGGGGGCGATACGCTGCAGCGCTGCCTCGAGCAGCGCGTCACGTCCGACTACTTCTTCGATCCGAAGCACCAAGATATCTACGCTGTTGCCGTCCAGTTGAATCAGGCGAGCACGGGTATCGACGAGATCACGCTCACCGAGCAACTCCGTCGCGAAGGCAAGTTGGAGTCCGCTGGTGGCGCGACCTACATCAATGAGCTGACGGGCCTCATCTCATCGAGCGCGCACGCGCCCCATTGGCTCGCGATCATCCGCGAGAAACATTTCCTCCGACAGCTCATCTCGACCGCCGTCACGACGGTCGAGAAGGCACACACGCACGCGGAGGGCATCGAGCGCCTCCTCGAGGAGGTCGAGCAATCCTTCTTCCGTATCAGTGAGGATCGTATCTCTGAATCCGCCCAGAGCATCGACGGACCTATCGCCGAGGCGATGGAGCTCGTCCAGCGCATCATCCGCGACCGCAACTCGGTACAGGGCGTGCCCACCGGTTTCCCTGATCTCGATGCGATGACCTTCGGCTTCCAGCCGGGTCAAATGATCGTCGTCGCCGCCCGTCCCGGCATGGGCAAAACTTCCATCGCACTCAACTTCATCGAAGCCGCGCTCTTCCCCAAGCCTAACGAGGCCCGCAAGCCGTCCAACGTGCTGCTATTCTCCCTCGAAATGCCGGCCCGCGAGCTGGCCTTGCGTCTGCTCTGCTCGCGCGCCCGCGTGAACATGCAGAAGCTCCGGACCGCCCATCCGGATGAACGCATGCAGGTCGACCTCGTCCAGGCCGCCAACGAGTACAAAGGTCTGCCCCTCGTGGTCGACGATAACGGCGGCCAGAATATCTTGGAGATCCGCGCCAAGTGCCGCCGCGTTCATGCCCGTACCCCCCTGGATATGGTGGTCATCGACTACATCCAGCTCATTAACGGTCTGGACTCGGGCCTACCCCGCGAACAGCAAATCGCCGAGGTCTCCCGTAGCATCAAGGCCATGGCTAAGGAGTTCAAAATCCCCATCATCGCCCTGGCCCAGCTGAACCGTAAGTCCGAGGACGAGGCCCGCCAGCCCCGTATGTCCGACCTTCGCGAGTCCGGTTCTATCGAGCAGGACGCCGATATCGTCATGCTTATCTCCAAACCCCCCGCCAGCCAGGGCAAGGCCGCCGAGGCCGAGGCCGAGCAGGCAGGGCAGGATGGTTGCTACTCCCGCCAGCTGATTGTAGCCAAGAATCGTAACGGACCCACCTCCGACATCAACTTGCTCTTTAATCCGGGGCTGACACGCTTCGAAAATCCGGCCAAAGATTATCGAAATAATGAATAACCCCTCCTTCCGCCGCAGCTGGCTTCGTGCTGCCTGCTTCGCCCTCGCCCTGTCGCCGCTCGTCGGCTCGGCCCAGACCGCCCCTGCGACGAAGGAACCGCTCGTCCGCTCCATCCGAATCAAGACGGACGGCACGACCGTCTCCGAGCAGTTTGTCCTCGGCTTCGTCGCCCTGCGCAAAGGCCAGCCGTTCTCCAAGGACGCCGTCGCCAATACGGTCCGCTCCCTTTACGCCACCGGCCGTTTCAATCAGGCCTTGGTTGAGCCCACCCTCGACCCCGTGACCGGCGAAGTGGATATCATCGTGACGGTTGAGCCTCGGCCGATTCTCAAGGACATCGAATACATCGGCGGCGACGGACTCGTCGGCAAGGCTGGCTGGTTCGGCGGTAGCGTCATCGAGGACGTGAAGATTGGTGAACCTCTCGACATGGCCCAGCTGCGCCGCTCCGAGGTCAAGCTCCAGAACGAACTCCGCAAGAAGCGCCCGTTTGCCCGCGTCACTTCCCAGCAGCGCGATACGGTCGGCGGTAAGATCGTCGCGGTTGTTGTCGATGAAGGCCTCGAACTGAAGGTCGATAATTTCCGCTTTGAAGGCGCCACCTCTTTCGATCGCTACGACCTCTGGTCCGCGGCCGATCTGAAGACCAGCGAGTACCGCTGGTATAAGTGGTCCTGGCTCGTCGGCGGCGGCCGTCTCGACCCCGAGCAGTATCGCGCCGATTGCAAGAAGCTCCGCGAATACTACCGCGCGAAGGGCTATCTCGATGTCGAAGTCGAAGACGCGGACCCGGAGAAGGTCTGCGAGGTCAAAGATGTGAAGGAAGATGCCGGCTGGATCGACGTCGTCTTTAAGATTAAGGAAGGTCGCAAGTACACCATTGGTGAGATCGCCTTTGACGGCAATCGTCTCGGTTCCGCCGATCCAATCTACTCTACCGACGCGCTTCGTAAGGTAGTCTCTGAGCCCTCTCTGCGTCGTGGCGCCCACCCAGCCGATTTCGATAAGATTGCCAGCGGCGAAGCTTTCGCGGTCCCGGCCATTGAGGCCGCCACCGAAAAGCTGCGCGAATACTATGGCCAGATGGGCTATATCAACAGCTCCGTGCAGGTCGTCCGTAAGCCCAATCTCGCGACTGGCGCCATCGACGTGAAGTTCCAAATCGAAGAAGGGCAGCGTCACACGGTCCGCTCCGTCGAGATCCAGGGCAACACCAAGACCCGCTCTACCGTCATTGCTCGCGAGCTCGCGCTCGGGCCTGGCGAGGTCTTTGACCTTGCCCGTACCCGCGTCTCCGAAGCGCGTCTCCGCAACACACAGTTCTTCGAGGAAGTGCGCGTGACGCCGATCCCGACCCCGATTCCGGGCCAGAGCGATTTGCGCGTCACGGTCAAGGAAGGCCCCACCGGACAGGTCAGCTTCGGCGCGGGTTACAGCACTGTCGAAGGCCTCGTCGGTTTCGTCGAGTACGCCGAATCCAACTTCGACTTCTCTAATTCGGAGGGCTGGTATCGTGGTAACGGTCAGAAGTTCCGCGTCCGTCTCTCCGTCGGTAGCCTGACGAATTCCTTCGAGCACTCCTTCGAAGAGCCGGCTCTCTGGGAGCGCGATCTCGCCGTAGGCTATTCCATTGAGCGCCGCTACGCCGGCTACGCTTCGGCCAACTACTCGGTGCTTTCCGAAGGCGTGAGTTTCTACGCTCGCCGTCGCGTGTTCAGCAATATCGAAGGCCGTATCGGCTATAATCTCCGTCGCATGTCCGTCGATAACGTCACGGCCGATGCCCCGGTCGACGTGATCACCGAAGGTAATGCTGGCGCGCGCGTCATCTCCTCGATCTCGGCTTCGCTCACCTACGACACTCGCGACGAATACAACTTCCCGACCAAGGGCTCCCGTATCTCGCTGACCGAAGAACTCGCCGGTAACGGTTTCGGCGGTGACATCAAATACCTGAAGTCCGAGCTACGTGCGGGCCGCTGGTTCCTTATCTCGCCTACCGCTGAACAGACGATCGGCGTCATCGGTCGCGTCGGCCTCCTCACCGGTACGGGCGGCTACCTTCCGTTCTACGAGCGCTTCTACCTCGGCGGTGCCTACGACATGCGCGGCTTCGGTTACAATGATGTCGGCGCCTACGACACGTACGACACCACCCATGGCAATCAGCCGATGGGCGGTATGACCTACGGATTCTTCAGCGCTGAATACACCATCAAGGCCGCCGATAACCTCCGCTTCGCCGCTTTCTACGACTACGGCCTGGTCAACAAGTCCGAGACGGACTTCAGCGTCGCCCAGGCGAATTCTGACTACGGCCTAGGTATGCGCATCCTCCTCGGCGGCGCTGTCATGCGCCTCGACTTCGGCTTCCCGCTGCAGACGACCAAGACTCCGGGTGGCGTCGACATCAATGACGGTGGCATGAAGTTCAACTTCAGCTTCGGCACGGTCTTTTGATTGCCATCCCCCCTCCTAACCGCTTCTTAAACCTGAATACGCCCATGAAGTCCTTCTTCGCCCTCCTCCTTGCTTCCGCATCCGTCTACGCCGCCGCGCCTAACGTCGGGCTCGTCGACCCTCAGGAAGTCTTCGTCAAATACGCCAAGGCCGTCGAGCTTCAGGCCGAACTCGCGAAATCGCGCGACGCTGCCCGGGCCGCGATTGGCGAACGTGAGAAGGCCCTCATGCAGCTCCAGACCGAGCTCCAAGGCATCGATAAGCGCGGGCAGGATCCGATGCTGAGTGAAAACGGCAAGAAGACCGTCGCGGCGGAGTTTCAGCAGAAGAACGCCACGTTCCAGCAGCGGCTCTCCGAACGTCAGAACTTTATCAACGAAGCCCAGGGCGCCATTCAGCAGCGCCTCGGTGAGATGAATAAGCAGATCATTGCCGATATCCGGACTGCTTCCGAAAAGGTCGCCAAGGCCAAGGGTATTCAGTTGGTGCTCAATAAAGCCGAAGCATTTTTCTCCGACGCTTCCCTTGATGTCACCGAAGACGTGATCAAAGAGCTTAACGTGACCTACAAGGCCACTGCTCCTGTCACCGCACCGGCCGCACCGGCCGCCCCCGTGGTTCCGGCTCCTGCCGCTGGCGACAAGCCAGCCGCCAAGTAACACTCTGCCGCGCCCCTGCTAGTCAGGGGCGCTTCATTTAGGACCATGTCGCTCGCCTTCACCATCGCCGAACTCACCTCCCTCACCGGAGCCAAGTCCGTCGAGGGTGCCTGCCTCGCTCCTATTACGGGTATCGCGGCTCTGGCAGAAGCGACTTCCGCCGATCTTTCTTTCCTTGGTAACGCGAAGTACGCCGAGGCCGTCGCCGCCTCTAAGGCTGGCGCGATCCTTGTGCCGGTGACCTTCGAAGGCAAACCTGCCGCCGGCCAGGCTTTCCTCCGCGTAGACAATCCATCCTACGCCCTAGCGCTCCTTTGTTCGGTGCTCGAGTCGCGCCTCTGGCCGCGTCCCGCCCCTGGCATCCACGCTTCCGCCATCGTCGCCGCCTCCGCTAAGGTCGACCCGGCCGCCCATGTGGGCCCCCTCTGCGTGATCGCCGAGGGCGCCACGGTCTCTGCTGGTACGGTGCTCGAAGCGCGTTGCCATATCGGCGCCCGCGCCTCGGTCGGCGCTGATTGCTGGCTCAAGCCAGGCGTCACGGTCGGCGACTATTGCATTCTGGGCGCCCGCTGTCGCATTCAGTCCGGTGCGGTCATTGGTTCCGACGGCTTCGGCTACGAGCCGGTTAACGGCGAGATCCAGCGTATCCCGCAAATCGGCAACGTGGTCCTCGAAGACGACGTCGAGGTCGGCGCCAACTCCACCCTCGACCGTGCCCGCTTCAGTAAAACGGTGGTCGGGCGGGGCACCAAGATCGATAACCTCGTCCAGATCGCGCATAATGTGCGTATCGGCCGCCAGTGCCTCATCACCGCGCAGGTCGGCATCGCCGGCAGCACGACCCTCGGCGACCATTGCGTCCTCGGCGGGCAGTCCGGCGTGGCCGGGCACCTCACTCTCGGCGACCGCGTCAAGCTGGGCGCTCAGACAGGCCTTTTCGAGGATGTGCCCGCTGACGGCTTCATGAACGGCACGCCTGCCGTGCCCTTTGGGCTGGAGCGACGTCTGGTGGTTCTTTCGCGTCGTCTGCCTGAATTGTTCAAAAAGGTTGATTCGCTGGCCGCCTCCTTGGACTCTGCTAAAAGCTAAACAATATGAGCCTACCTGAGATGAAGATTTTCACCGGCAACGCCAATCCGGCGCTGGCCAAGGAAATCTGCGAACATCTCGGCGTTCCGCTCGGCACCGCTACGGTCAACCGTTTCCCCGACGGCGAGACGTTCGTGCAGATCAACGAGAACATCCGCGGCTGCGACGTCTACGTCATCCAGCCCACCTGCGCGCCGGCCAATGATCGCATCATGGAGCTGCTGATCATGATCGACGCCCTGCGTCGCGCTTCCGCCGCCCGCATCACTGCCGTAATCCCGTTCTTCGGTTACGCCCGCCAGGACCGTAAGGATAAGCCTCGCGTGCCGATCACGGCCAAGCTCGTCGCCAACCTGCTCACCGCCGCCGGCGCCAACCGCGTCCTGACGGTCGACTTGCACGCCCAGCAGATCCAAGGCTTCTTCGACATTCCCGTCGACCATCTCTACGCCTCTCCGGTCTTCTACGCGCACATCAAGAACAAGCCTTGGCTCAAGGACGCCACGGTCTTCTCGCCTGACGTGGGTGGACTGAAGTACGCCTCGGCCGTGGCGGACATGCTCAACCTTCCTTACGGTTTCGTGGCCAAGCGCCGCACGAGCGCGACCACCGTCCAGGCCACGAGCCTCGTAGGTGAAGTCGAAGGCCGCGACATCATCTTGGTCGACGACATGACGGAGACCGCGGGCACGCTCGTGGCCGCCGCTGAACTGCTCAAGAAGAACGGCGCCCGCTCGGTGCGCGCCGTGGTCTCACACTGCATGATCCAGGAGATCGCCTTCGAGCGCCTCCGGAAGGGTCTCATCGACGAGGTCATCACGACCAACTCCGTCCCGGCCGACTGGCCGAAGGACCTGCCGATCACGGTGCTTTCGATCGCGCCTTTGCTTTCTGACGCAATCCGTCGCATCCACGGCAACAATAGCGTGACCGACCTCTTCCCGATCAAGGGCCACTGAGCCTGACGTCAGGGCACAAAAAAGGCCGCCTCGATTGAGGCGGCCTTTCTGTTGGGTGATGAGCCCGGATAGCTTACTTCTTCTCGGAGGCGAGGAAGTCGAGGATCACCTTCGCCTGGTCGCCGGTGTGACCCTTGTGGTCGGCATAGACGCACTTGCCGTCCTTGAAGAGGAAGGCACTGCGGCCGGCCATGCCGATAAGGTTCTTCACGCCAAAAGCTTCGGTGACGGCCTTCTTCTCCTTGTCGGCGAGGAGGCGGAAGGGAAAATTCTGCTCTTCCTTGAATTCTTTCTGGAGCTTCTCGTCGTCGGTGCTCACGCCCAGGACGTTGACGCCAGCCTTCTGGAGGTCGGCCCAACCGTCGCGCAGCGAGCAGCCCTGCTTGGTGCAACCGCCAGTCTTGGCCTTCGGGTAGAAAAATACCAGGAGGTAGCCCTTGGCGCCTTCCTTGGCGAGGGAGACGGCCTTGCCGTCTTGGTCGTTGCAGGTGACGTCCGGGATGGAGGCGCCGACGGCGAGCTTTTCAGCCGCGTCACCGAAGATAGGGAGGAGGGACATAAGGAGGGTGGCGTAGAGTGTCTTCATGCGCCCTAGGTTGGGAGTCGGCCGGTAAAAGGCAAATACGACCGACGATGTTTTCGTGTCGCTTGTCGGTCTCTCCGGAGACAAAAATGTGACCATGTTGCAGGCTGTTCTCGACACCATCCCTCATCGCCCGCCGTTCCTCTTTCTGGACCGGATCGACGAAGTCCGAGCCGATGGCGCCACCTGTAGTCGCACCTTCCGTGCCGATGAGCCTTTCTACTCCGGCCACTATCCGGGTAACCCGATCACGCCTGGGGTGTTGCTCTGTGAATCGGTCTTCCAGACCGGCGCGATTTTCCTGACGAAAAAGCTCCAATCCGAAGGCGGCGTTCCCTCTGGCAAGACCCCGGTGCTTTGCCGCATCGAGGAGGCGAAATTCAAAGGGATGGTGATGCCCGGCGATACGGTCTCGATTGACGTGAAACTCGTCGAGACGCTCCAGCAGTTCCATTTCATGACCGGCACGGTGCGCCGCGACGGCAAGGCCGTCCTGACCATTCGCTTCGCCCTCGCCCTCGTCGACCAACCCGCCTGACCTATGTCCTTCCTCGGCCTTACCGGTAAGACCTACCTCGTCCTCGGCGTCGCGAATAAGAAGTCCGTCGCCTGGCATGTCGCCAAGACCCTTGAGGCCGAAGGCGCCAAGGTCGTCTACTCCGTGCGCTCGCAGTCCCGCCTCGACTCACTGAAGGGCCTGCTCGACGGCAAGCCAGTGTATCTCTGCGACCTCGAGCACGAGGCGCAGACGCAGAAGCTCGCCGCTGATGTCGGTCGCGAGCATGGCCCGCTGGATGGCGTGCTGCACAGCGTTGCGTTCGCCAATTTTTCTAAGGGCATGCAGCCGTTCCATGAGACCGTGCGCGCCGATTTCCTTCAGGCCACCGCGATCTCCGCATTCTCGCTCGTCGAGCTTTCCCGTGCGCTCAAGCCGCACCTGAAGGCTGATGCTTCCGTGGTCTCCATCGGCATCTCTTCGCAGGTCACAGCCTCAAACTACGGCTACATGTCGCCCATCAAGGCGGCCCTCGAATCCGCCAGCCGCTTCCTTGCAAAATCCTTCTCGGCTGATTCGCGTGTGCGTTTCAATTCCGTCAACGCCGGTCCGCTCAAGACGAGCGCGAGCGCGGGCATCCCGGGCTATCTCCATAACTATCTGCACGCCGAGAAGATGACCTTCCGCAAGGAGGCCTTGAAGACGCAGGAGGTCGCCGACACGGCGGTCTGGCTGCTCTCGCCTCGTTCGAGCGGCATCAACGGCCAAGGCATCGTGGTCGACGCCGGCATGGGCTGGAACTTCTTCGACGAAGAACTCGTGGCCGCTTCTTCCCGCCTTCCCGGATCGTGATCTTCAAGCGCACCGTCCTGTCCGGCCTCGTTGCCGAACTGCCTCCCGAGGTTTGGACCTCCGATGAGGTCGAACGCCGTCTGGCGCCCCTTTACGGCCGCCTGAAGCTGCCTGAGGGTCGTCTGGAGCTGATGACGGGCATCCGTGAACGCCGCTTCTGGCCGCAGGCGATCCGCCCGTCCGCCGCTTCCGCGTTGGCGGGCCGTCGTGCGATGCAGGCCGCCGGAGTCGGTCCCGCCGATATCGACCTGCTCATTCATTCCTCGGTTTGCCGTGATCGCCTCGAGCCTTCGACCGCCGCCTACGTGCACGGTCTGCTCGGTCTCGGCTCGCAGGCGCAAATCCTCGATGTCTCCAACGCCTGCCTGGGCTTCCTCAACGCCGTGGTGCTCGCAGCGGGGATGGTGGAGTCGGGTCAGATCCGCCGCGCGCTCGTCTGCTCGGGTGAAGATGGTCGTCCACTCGTCGAGCGCACGATCCGCATGCTGAACGAAGATCTCTCGCTCACGCGTGAGACGATCAAGCCTTACTTCGCGAACCTGACCATCGGTGCGGGCGGCGCGGCCGCAGTCATCTGCCGCGACGACCTCGCCGGGCCTGGTTCGATCCGCCTTCTGGGCGGAGCTGCCGAAACGGATTCTTCCGCCAACGGACTTTGCGAAGGCGATACGTCGTCTGCCGAACTCGATATGCGCACGGACTCCGAAGCCTTGCTCGCCGCGGGCGTGGCGCTGGCCCAGCGCTGCTGGGGCCGCTTCAAGGGCGTCACGGGTTGGGACGAATCCACACCGCATCGCGTGGTGACGCACCAGGTTGGCCGACGTCACTCGTCGCTGCTCTTTGAGAAACTCGGTCTCGACCCTGCGAAGGACTACCAAAGCTTCGATCGCCTCGGCAACGTCGGCTCGGTCTCCGTGCCTGCCACGCTGGCGCTCGGGCTCGCTGAAGGCCGCATCAAAGCCGGCGACCGCGTCGCCCTGCTGGGTATCGGTAGCGGTCTCGCCAGCATGATGCTGGCCGTCGAATGCCAATGAGCACCGTCTCGCTTTCTCCTGCAGTGCAGGCGCTTTATCCGTTCGCGCCGAAGGATTTCGCCGCGCTCTCGGGTCGGATGAGCTATGTTGATCACGGCCCGCGCGACGGTCGCCCGGTCCTTTTACTGCACGGCAATCCATCGTGGTCGTTCCTTTGGCGTGACCTGATCTTGAAACTCGCCGCCCAAGGTCGCCGCGTGATTGCACCTGACCATGTGGGTATGGGCCTGTCCGCGCGCCCCGATCGCTTCCTGCGTCTCGCTGACCGCATCGCCGACGTCGAAGCCCTCATCGCGCATCTCGGGCTCAAGGAGTTCGACTTGGGCGTCCACGATTGGGGTGGCGCCATCGGTTTCGGTGTCGCCGGTCGCCGACCCGAGAGAGTGGGGAAGATCCTCGTCACCAACACCGGCGCTTTCCTCTCCGACCGTATCCCGGCCCGCATCGCCCTATGCCGAGCTCCCTTGGTCGGCCGCTTTATCGTCCAGGGACTGAACGGCTTCGCCTGGCCGGCGACCTGGATGTCCGTCGAGCGACCCCTCAGCCCCGCCGCCAAGGCCGGTTTCCTCGCCCCCTACGGCTCTGCCTCGGTTCGCCGGGCGGTAGCCGACTTCGTGGCCGATATCCCGATGGAGGCCGAACACCCCACCCGGTCGGTCTTGGCCGCCGTGGAGGCCTCTTTGGAGGGCTTAAAGGGCAAGCCTATGCTCCTTTGCTGGGGAATGCGCGACTTCTGCTTCGACCGATCCTTTCTTGAGGGTTTCGTGGCCCGTTTCCCGGCCGCCGGGCAGCTTCTTTTCGCCGACGCCGGACATTACGTCCTCGAGGACGCCGGCGAGGCTGCGCTCGGTCCGATCGCCGGCTTTTTTGGGCCGGCTTGAGGGTCTGGTTTTAGGCCTGCCTCCGAGGGGCGGAATAGGGCTGTGGATAACGTGTGAACAACGGTTTCTAACACCCCCTATAAGTTTCCGTAAGGGGTTGATTGTTAGTCATTTCTGGCCGTCCAAAAACATTCACGGACAGGGTGTTTCCTATTGCAGATGCCCCTGTGAAAAACAGCATGAAAAGACCCCTCCTTCAGGCGGGGAAATATCATTTTTTACACACCTAAACATGAGCGAAAATTCCGAGAAAAACCCGAGCCGCGGCAAGCACGCCGGCAACGAAAGCTACGGCGCGGCCGACATCAAACGCCTCAAAGGCCTCAAGGCCGTGCGCGAACGACCTGGTATGTATATCGGCGATACGAACGAGACGGGCCTCCACCACTGCGTGTATGAGATCGTCGACAACTCGATCGACGAAGCGCTCGCCGGTTATTGCAAGAGCATCAAGGTCGAGATCCATGCGGACGGCTCGCTGTCCGTCGAGGACGATGGTCGCGGTATTCCCGTCGCGATGCACCCGGAAGAAAAGATTCCGACGCTCGAGCTCGTGCTCACCAACCTGCACGCCGGCGGTAAGTTCGACAAGGGTGCCTACCAGGTCTCGGGTGGCCTCAACGGCGTCGGCGCGAAGTGCGTCAACGCTCTCTCTGATAGCTTTATCGCGGAAGTGAGCCGCGAAGGTGAAGTCCACCAGATGAAGTTCTGCCGTGGTGAAGTCACGCAGTCGATCAAGGTCATCGGCAAGACGAAGCGTACTGGCACGAAGATCACCTTCCATCCGGACCCGGAAATCTTCGTCGCCACCCAGGAGTTCAAGTACGACACGATCGTGCGCCGCATGCGCGAACTGGCCTTCCTCGTCCCGGGTATCACGGTCGAGATGAAGGACCATCGCTCCAACCGTTCCGACAAGTTCGAGTTCAAGGACGGCATCGCCGAGTATGTCTCCTTCCTCAACGCCAATGAGGAGCGCCTCTTCGATAAGCCGATCCTCATCGCCGCCGAAGTCGACTTCACCGACCTCGCCAACCCGCGCGTGATGGCCGACGGCGAAAAGCCCACGCCAGGCATGCGCCGCATGACCCTCGACGTTGCCCTGCAGTATAACGACCGCTACGACGAGATGGTCTTCTGCTACGCCAACCTCATCAACCAGCCCGAAGGAGGTACGCACCTCTCCGGCTTCCGTTCCGCGCTCACCCGCGTGATCAATCACTACGCGAAGTCCAATAATCTCGTCAAAGACAAGGACACCAAGCTGAACGGCGACGACATGCGCGAAGGCCTCGTGGCCGTCATCTCCGTCAAGCACCCCGACCCGAAGTTCCAGTCGCAGAACAAGACGCGCCTCACGAACCCCGAGGTCGAAGGCATCGTGACCTCGGTGGTCGGCGAGCAGCTCAAATACTACCTCGAGCGCGACCCGAAGACGGGCCGTCGCATCGTCGACAAGTGCCTCAACGCCGCCCGTGCCCGCGAAGCCGCCCGTAAGGCTCGCGAGACGGTCCGCAAGTCCGCGATGTCCTCTGGCGGCCTCCCCGGAAAGCTGGCGGACTGCTCCGAGAGCGATCCTTCCGTCTGCGAACTCTACATCGTTGAAGGTGACTCCGCCGGTGGTTCCGCCAAGCAGGGCCGCGACCGTCGCTATCAGGCGATCCTGCCGATCAAGGGCAAGATCCTCAACGTCGAGAAGGCCCGTATCGATAAGATCCTCTCCAACGAAGAAATCCGCACGATCATCACCGCCTGCGGTACTGGCATCGGTAAGCACGAGGGCGATGGCGCCTTCGACGTGACGAAATGCCGTTACCACAAGCTCGTTATCATGACGGACGCCGACGTCGACGGTTCGCACATCCGTACGCTGCTCCTGACGTTCCTTTACCGCCAGATGCCCGGACTCATCGAGGCTGGCTACGTCTACATCGCCCAGCCGCCCCTCTACCGCATCAAGCGCAAGAAGCGTGAGCAGTACGTCGATAACGACCCGGAGTTAAACCGCATCCTGCTCGAGCTCGGCTCCGAGGACGTGAATCTCCTCCGCCTCCGCGATAAGCACGTCTTCCCCGGCCAGAAGCTCGACAAGATTGTCGAATCCCTTGCCCGCCTGGAAACCCTCGGTACCGTCATCGGCCGCACAGGTTGCCAGCTCGGCGCGTACCTTGACCAGCAGGACCATAAGAACCACGCGCTTCCCCGCTTCATCGTGCGCACTCGCACCGGCAACGAAGAGACCTATGAGTTCCTCGTTGATACCGACGCCAAGCAGGCGTACCTGCGCAAGGCCGGCGTCGAGGACTTCCTCGCCGACAAGATCGACCGCGAGAAGAAGCTCAAGGACGGCACGGTCGTCCAAGAGCGCGTCAACGTCATCGAGATCTTCGAGAACGACGCCATCTCGAAGGTGCTCAAGGAACTTGAGACCCAGGGTATGGATGTGAAGCAGTTCACGACCGGCGAAGAGCCGCGCTACCACCTGATCGACGGTTCGACCGCCGAGGAGGCCCCAGCCGCCGTGGAAGGCGAAGAAGAGCCCAAGGGCGAAGACAAGCCGGCTAAGAAGGTCGTCAAGAAGGCCGACCCCATTCCGCTCGGCTCGATCCTCGAGCTCATCGGCCAGATTCGCCAGTTCGGCCGTAAGGGTCTCACGATTCAGCGATACAAAGGCCTGGGTGAAATGAACCCGAAGCAGCTCTTCGAGACCACGATGGATCCGGCTAAGCGTCGCTTCCTCAAGGTCGACATCGCCGACGCCGCTGAAGCCAACCGCGTCTTTGCGATGCTCATGGGCGAAGATGTCCCCTCCCGCCGCGCCTTCATCGAAGACAACGCGCTCAACACCTCGAACCTCGACGTCTGATCAACCGGACGAACCTAACCCAAGACCTCTTCGAACATGTACTCTGACAAGGAAAAGCTCACGACCGCCAACATCACGGACATCATGCAGACGGCCTACATCGATTACTCGATGTCCGTCATCGTCTCCCGCGCCCTCCCGGACGCGCGTGACGGCCTGAAGCCCGTGCAGCGCCGCATTCTCTACGCGATGATGCGGGAAGGCCTCGTCCACAACCGCCCGTTCGACAAGTGCGCCGGCGTCGTCGGTGAAGTGCTGAAGAACTACCACCCGCACGGCGACAGCTCCGTGTACGACACGCTTGTCCGCCTCGCCCAGAACTGGGTGATGCGCTACCAGCTCATCGAGCCGCAAGGCAACTTCGGCTCCGTCGACGGCGATCCGCCCGCGGCCTACCGTTACACCGAGTGCCGCCTCTCCGAGGTCTCGTCCGAGCTCCTCGCCGACATCGACGAGGATACGGTGGACTTCATCCCTAACTACAAGGAGTCGACCACCGAGCCGACCGTTCTCCCGTGCGCCTTGCCTCACCTGCTGATGAACGGTTCGACCGGCATCGCGGTCGGTATGACGACCAACATCCCGCCCCATAACCTGAACGAGCTCGTCGAGGCGACCTGCCTCATCATCGACAAGCCTAGCGCCACCGTCGAAGACCTGGAGAAGATCATCATCGGTCCGGACTTCCCGACCGGCGGCGTCATCAATGGCAAGGATGGCATCAAGCAGTACCTGCGCACCGGCCGTGGTATTATCCGCGTCCGCGGCGTGGCCCACACGGAGGAGATGAAGAACGGCAAAGAGCAGATCGTCCTCACGGAGCTGCCCTATAACGTCAACCGCTCCTCCCTGGTAAAGCACATCGCCCAGCTTTGCACCGACAAGGTGCTGGATGAGGTCTCCGACCTTCGCGACGAGTCCGACGAGAACACGCGCGTGGTCATCGAGCTCAAGCGTAATGAGAACCCGAAGGTCGTCATCAACAAGCTCTACAAGCACACCAACTTCGAGAACTCGTTCGGCGTCATCCTGCTCGCCCTCGACAAGCGTCGCCCGAAGCAGATGAACATCCGCGAGCTGCTCGAATGCTTCGTTGAGCACCGCCGCGATGTTGTCACCCGCCGTACCCGCTTCCGTCTCCGTAAGGCCGAAGACCGCGCCCATATCCTCGAGGGCTTCAAGATCGCCCTGCGTAACCTGGATGACTTCGTGAAGATTATCCGCGCCGCGACCAACCGCGACGAAGCCCGCGTCAAACTGATGGCCAAGTACGGCCTCAGCGAACGCCAGGCCGTGGCCATCCTCGACCTGCGCCTCTACCAGCTCACCGGACTGGAGCGCGATAAGATCGAGGCCGAGTACCGCGAACTGATGGCACTCGTCGAAGAACTCCGCAGCATCCTCTCGAGCGAGCTGAAGCTGCTCACCCTGATCAAGAAGGAGCTGCGTGACGCCGCCAAGAAGCACATCGGTCCTCGCAAGACGAAGGTCTCGGCCCAGGAAGGCGACCTCTCGATGGAGGACATCGTCGCCAACGAAGGCTGCGTGGTCACCGTCTCGCATGCGGGCTTCATCAAACGTACGCCAGTCGCCCAGTACCGCCTGCAGAAGCGCGGCGGCAAGGGCACCAAGGGTGCCGAGCTCTCCAAGGCCGCGTCCGACGACGACAGCGACTTCATCGAGCACCTCTTCACGGCCAATACCCACGACCATATCCTGTTCTTCATGAACAACGGCCGCGTGTACGTGGAGAAGGTCTACGAAATCGAAGAAGCCAACCGTGCTTCCCGCGGTAAGTCGATTGCTCGCCTCCTGGAACTCAAGGACGACGAGAAACTGGCCGCGATGGTCTGCGTCTCGAACTTCGAGGAAGGCAAGTTCCTCATGATGTGCACCGCCAACGGCACGATCAAGAAGACCGAGATCTCGAAGTACGCCAACTACCGCAAGGGTGGTATCATCGGTATCAATATCGAACACGGCGACCGCCTGATCTCCACCAAGCTGACCAACGGCGACAACGAGGTCGTGATGATCTCGCAGTCCGGCATGTCGATCCGCTTCCACGAATCCGACGTCCGCTCCATGGGTCGCGACACCACCGGCGTCGCCGGCATGAGGCTCGACACGGGCGACCAGGTAAAGGCGATGGAAGTCGTCGATCCGGCCTGCACGCTCCTTGTCGTCGGTATCGACGGTATCGGTAAGCGCACGCCCTTCGATGATCCTGAGACCAAGGAGCCAGTCTATCGTAAGCAGACCCGCGGTGGCAAAGGCGTCATTGCCATCTCCACCGAGGTCGGCGTCGCCGGTGCCCTCAGCGTCCAGGAAGAAGACGAGGTCATGCTCCTCACCAAGGGCGG
>CAMCWL010000022.1 GCA_945882655.1 Opitutus sp. GAS368 | reverse complement strand
CTGGGTGCGCGCTGGCTGCAGCTGGCCTGAGCATCCTTTACTTGTAGGCAGGGCGGGCTAGTCTGCAGGGGCTTCCCTGTGCGTCTGCTCCTCTCCATCCTAATGCTTTGCCTGGTCGGCTGCGCGACGTATGTCGATCGCGGTCCACGCGTCCGGGTGGCCGTGGAGGAAGGGGACTACGAGACGGCTGCGAACGTCGCCCAGAACTTCGCGGCGGACGAACCTAAGGACGCCTTGGTCTGGAATCTCGACGCCGCTGCGGCGCTGCGTGCGCAGGGCAAGCTGAAGGAAAGTGCGAAGGTTCTGGAGCAGATTGAGGCCTCCTTCCGTGAAGAAGAAGAGCGCCCGGGCTTCTCGGTCGGAGGTGCGACCCTTGCGGCTTTCTCAAATGGTTACGCCGAAGCTTATCGTCCTCGTCCGGCGGATCGTATCTACGCGTCAACTTATCAGGCCTTGAACCGGATCGAACTAAGCGACGTCAACGGCGCCCGCGTCGCCATGGCTCGTCTGCGCTTCGTCCAGCAGGCCTTCGGCTCAGGTCAGCTTTACGTGACGCCCAAAGGCAAGGAAGCGAAGTACGACGTCGCCAAGGCTTCGCAGGACGAGCGTACGAAGGAAGGTCTCGGAATGATCGAAGAGAACCTCGCGAGCTTGACCGCTGAAGGCGTCTACGATGACGCCTTCAGCCACTGGCTCCAGGGGATATTCTTCCTGCGCCTCGGCCAAGATCCGTCCGACCGCGAGAAGGCGCGCAAGGAACTGCTCGCCGCGACACAGCTTAATGGAAGCAACGAAGCATTCCGTCGAGATCTCAAGGACGCCGAGGCGCCGGCGAGCGAAGGGCAGGGCACGATCGTCTATGTCATCGCCGAGACGGGTATGTGTCCGGAGTGGTATCAGCAACGAATCGACATCCCGCTCTTCGTTGTCTCTTCGCGTGTGCCTTACGTGAGTGTCGCATTGCCGGCTATTCGGCCCTCCGGTCTGAATTATAATCTTAAGCTTAAATTGGACGCCAAAGACGTCGCCATCCCCTTGGCTAGTCGTCCGGACGCCCTCATCGCCAAGCACTTCGAGGCGGCCTTACCGGGCATCAAAGCCCAAGCTTTCACGTCCGCTGCGGTCAAGGCGACCGCCAGCTATCTCATCAATAAATCCTCCGAAGAGGCCGCTAATCGACCGAATGCGGGCTCCGGTGCCGCCCTTTGGTCGATCGCGACTAAGGTAGGCACGGCGATCTATACGGTCGGCACCACCAAGGCCGACCTGCGTAACTGGTCGAGCCTCCCGGCGCGTTTCTCAGTGGCGCGGCTGGATGCTAAGCCTGGCCAGAAACTGACCGTGGTCGGGCATCCGGAGGCCTCCCTGACGTTGCCCGCGGGCAAGGTTCTGCTTGTAAGCCTCAAGTCCACGCAGGAAAATCAACCCATCGTCCTCCGCTGCACCCCTCTCGTCCCATGAAAAAATTCCTGCCTCTCCTTGCGCTCGGTCTCCTGACCGGTTGCACCACGATCCTCGAGACCGGCGACAAGCTTGAGCGCGGCCTGACGCCTCCTGACGCCGTCAACTACGCGACGACCAAGCCCGAGGGTGGTTTCTCGACCCAGTTGAACGATAATCGTATCGGTAATAAGGTCGAGCTACTCGCCGCCCGTAAATCTAAGACTGACGGCGGTTACACGCGCGTCCAGTTCGACCTCCGCAATGGCGCCTACCTCCGCCAGACAATCAACGTCAGTTTCGAATGGCTCGCCGCCGACGGCACTGTGACCGAAAGCCAGCCCAACTGGATTGTCACTCCGCTTGAACCTGGCGCCCTCACCACCGTCACCGCGACCGCCCTCAAGGCCCAGTCCGCTGAGTGCCGCCTCCGCCTCATCTCCCGCTAACCCCTCCCATGAACAAACTCTCTCTCCTCGCCTGCGCCGTCTTTATCGTCGGTTGCGGCACGCCCGCCACCTACAAGGACCCGCAGGGCCGCGAGCTCGTGGTCAGCCTCGATAAGGTGAACATCCAGGACTTCGCCACCGCGGGATCCCAGATGCTCCAGTCGATGATCTCGTCCCCGTCCTTCTCCAAGGGCGCTCCCGTCTTACAGCTCGGCTCCATTACCAACGATACCGCCGATAACTTCGACACCGCCTTGTTGCTCTCGAAGCTCACCGTGCCCCTGGTCAACGCTAACCGCGTTACGCTGCTCGACAATGACGCCACCGCCAACGCCGCCCGCGCCACATCGGGTTCCAACGCCAATGTCCCGCGCGCCGAATACGTGCTCAAGGGTAAGATTCTGGAAGACCGCTCCAATGCCGGCAGCACCCGCCAGAGCTCATTCGTCTTCCAGCTCACCCTCGTCGAGGTCAAGCGCGGCGTCGCTGTCTGGACTGAAGAGAAGATCGTGACCAAGCAGGGCACCAAGAACGCCGTCGGTTTTTGATAAATCGCCGTCATCATTTGACCTTCTTACGACCTGCATCTCCCTCCGGTGATGCAGGTTGATTTTTTGATCGTTGGCCAAGGCCTGGCGGGCTCGTTACTCGCCAAGGAACTGCTGCGTCGTGGCCGCACCGTCCATGTCGTGGATGACCGCTGGAAGTCTTCCTCTTCACAGGTCGCGGCTGGGCTGATGACACCCTTGACCGGCCGGCGTTTCACGCTGACCAAGGATTACCCCGAGCTCTTCGCCGCAGCTAAAGCCAAGCTGACCGAACTCGGCGTCTTTCGCCCGATTCAGGTCTATCGTATGTTTGTGGACGAGGAGCAGCGCGCCAAAGGTCTTAAGCGGACCGAGTGCCGCAGCTGCCAGCCTTTCATCAAAAGCGTGACTTCCGCTCAAGGTGAACTTGACGTGAGTCTTACCGATACCTTCGGCGGCGCGCTCATGAACGGCGCGTGGGTCGACCTTCCGAAGCTCCTGGCTGACGCCCGCGCCGAATTGCTCGCTGCCGGCAACCTGACCGAGGCGGCGTTTGATCCGGTTGACGCCGTTGCCGACGCCGAGGGCGTCTCGTGGCGCGTGGTCCGCGCCGGCGCCATCATCTACTGCGATGGCTACAAGTCCGCGCAACGCGGCCCGTTCAAATATCTCCCGTGGCAGCCGTCGAAAGGTGAAGCACTCACGCTACGCTCCTCCGTCACCGATAAGCCTTTCATCCTGAATCGCGAAGGTTGGGCCTTGCCGCTGGGGCAGGGCGTCTGGCGCACCGGTGCCAACTGGCAGTGGGATCAGTTAGACGAGACTCCGACCGAGCCACAGAAGGAGAAGTTCATCCACCGCTTCCGTGGCTATTTCGCTGAGGCGGTGCAGGTAGATGTCACCGCGCACGTCGCCGGTGTCCGTCCCTGCACCTCGGACAACCATCCCTTCATGGGCACGCACCCGCAGCAGCCGCGCACGCATCTCTTCAGCGGACTCGGTCCGCGTGGTACCGTCTGGGCACCCCTCATGGCTGACGAGATGGCGGCCTACCTTTGCGAGGGTAGGGCGTTACGGAAAGAGTGCGACCTCGCTCGGTTTCCCGCGGCGTAGGCTTACTTCTTCTTCGCCTTGGCGACCTTGGCCGGCTTTACCTTGGCCTTGGCGACCAGGAAGTCGACCGCGAGCAGGTAACCTTCGAAGCCGAGGCCAGTAATCACGCCTTCGCAGGCGGAGGCCGTGACGGACTTATGGCGGAATTCTTCCCGCTTGTAGATATTGGAGATGTGCACCTCGACGGCCTGCATGCTGCTGCCGGCGATGGAATCGCGGAGGGCGACCGAGACGTGGGTGTGGCCTCCCGGATTGATCACCAGGAACTTCACGCCCTTGTCGGCCCACTTCGCGATCGTGTCGATGATCTCGCCTTCGTGATTGGACTGAAAGAAACGGGTCTTCGCACCGGCGGCCTTGGCGTGCTTCTCGATCAGCTTCTCGAGGTCGGCGAGCGTCTGGGTACCATAGACCTCCGGCTCGCGCTTGCCGAGTCGGTCGAGGTTAGGGCCGTTGATGACGCCGATTTCCATGAAGGACGAATAAGTGCCGAGGCGGGTCGGGGCAAGATATGAAAAAGGGCGGCTCCTCGCGGGGCCGCCCTTGGTTTCGCCTGCCTGACGCCTTACTTCAGGATTTGGCGGAGGACGTAGGGGAGGATACCGCCGTGGCGGTAGTACTCGCCTTCGATCGCGGTATCGATGCGGGCGATGAGCGCGGCCTTATCGACCGTACCGTTGGCACGGCGGATGACGAGCGTCACCGGCGTCTTCGGCTTGATCGGGCTGGAGAGGCCTTCGAGGTCGAAGGTCTCGGTGCCATCGAGGTTGTAAGACGCGGCGTTCTTTCCGTCGGCGAACTCGAGGGGCAGGACACCCATGCCGAGGAGGTTGGAGCGGTGGATGCGCTCGAAGGATTGCGCGACCACGGCGCGGATGCCGAGGAGGGCGGTGCCTTTGGCGGCCCAGTCGCGGGACGAGCCCATGCCGTAGTCGACGCCGCCGAAGACGATCATGCCTTCGCCGCGCTGCGCGTAGGTCTGGCAGGCATCGTAGATGGCCTCGACCTTGCTCTCGGGCTGGACCTTCGTGAAGCCGCCTTCCTTGCCGTCGGCCATCACGTTCTTTACCTGGGTATTGGCGAAGGTGCCGCGGGTCATGATGCGGTCGTTGCCACGGCGCGAGCCGTAGGAGTTGAAGTCCTTCTTCGACACGCCGGCCGCGAGGAGGAACTTGCCGGCCGGGGTCTCTTCCTTGAAGGCGCCGGCGGGGGAGATGTGGTCGGTCGTGACAGAATCGCCGAGGATGGCCAGCGGACGGAGCTTCGCGAGGGTGGGCACCGGAGGAGGCGTCATCGAGAAGCCCTTGAAGAAGGGCGGCTCCTGGATGTACGTGGAGGATTCCTTCCAGCTAAAGCGAGCGCCCGTGCCGCCTTGGACGCCCTTCCACTCCGCGGTGGCGTTAGCGAGGGATTCGGCGGCGTACTTCGACTTGAACATCGCAGGCTTGAGGCCGCGGGCGACGTGGTCGGCGACTTCGGCCTGGGTGGGCCAGACGTCTTTGAGGAAGACCGGCTTACCGTCCTTGCCCGTACCGAGCGGCTCGTTGTCGAGGTCGATGTCGACGCGGCCAGCGAGGGCGAAGGCGACGACGAGGGGCGGGGACATCAGGTAGTTCGCGCGGACCGCGCCGTGGACGCGGGCTTCGAAGTTGCGGTTACCCGAGAGCACGGAAGCCGTGACGAGGTCGCCGTTCTTGATCGCGCCTTCGATGTCGGCGTCGAGCGGGCCGGAATTACCGATGCAGGTCGTGCAGCCGTAGCCGACGAGATTGAAGCCGAGCTGGTCGAGGTAGCCCGAGAGTTGAATCTCGTTGAGGTAGTCGGTGACGACGCGGGAGCCGGGGGCGAGCGAGCACTTCACGTTCGGGTTCACCGTCAGGCCCTTCTCGACGGCCTTCTTGGCGACGAGGCCGGCGGCGACCATCACCGAAGGATTCGAGGTGTTGGTGCAGGAGGTGATCGCAGCGATTACGACCGAGGCGTGCTTGAGCGAGCGGCCCGTGGCGCCGACGGCGGCGGAATCGTCGCGATCCGCGGCGGCCTTGCCGAAGCCGTTCTTGTCCTTCGCGGCGGTGAAGAGCGTGTTGAAGGATTCCTTGATCTTCGGGAGGTCGATGCGGTCCTGCGGACGCTTCGGTCCGGAGACGCAGGGGACGACCGTGCTGATGTCGAGGTCTATGGTCTGCGTGTAGTCGATGCTGCCGGCCTTCGGGATGCCGTAGAGGCCCTGGGCCTTGTAATATTCCTTCACCAACTCGATGTGGGACTCGTCGCGGCCCGTCTGACGGAGGTAGTCGAGGGACTTATCGTCGACCGGGAAGAAGCCCATCGTGGCACCGTATTCCGGGGCCATGTTGGCGATCGTGGCGCGGTCGGCGAGCGAGAGGGCCTCGGTGCCTTCGCCGTAGAACTCGACGAACTTGCCGACGACCTTGGCCTTGCGGAGGATTTCGGTGAGGCGGAGGGTGAGGTCGGTGGCGGTGACGCCTTCGCGGAGGCGACCGGTGAGGTTGACGCCGATGACTTCGGGCGTCTGGAAGTAGACGGGCTGGCCGAGCATGCCCGCTTCGGCCTCGATGCCACCCACGCCCCAGCCCACGACGCCGATACCGTTGATCATCGTCGTGTGTGAGTCGGTGCCGACGAGGGTGTCAGGGTAGAAGACGCCGTCTTTCTGGAAGACCAGCTTGGCGAGGAACTCGAGGTTGACCTGGTGGACGATGCCGATGGCCGGCGGAACGACGCCGAAAGTCTTGAACGCCTGCATGCCCCACTTGAGGAATTCATAACGCTCGGTGTTGCGGCCGAATTCCTGGCGCAGGTTTTCGAGGAACGAAGAAGCGGTGCCGGCACGGTCGACCTGTACCGAGTGGTCGACGACAAGGTCGACCGGGACGAGCGGTTCGATGATGGCGGAATCCTTGCCGAGCTTGGCGACGGCTTCGCGCATGGCGGCGAGGTCGACGAGGAGCGGCACGCCGGTGAAGTCCTGGAGTACGATGCGCGCGACGACGAACGGGATTTCGGTGTCGACCGGCTTCGCGGCATTCCACGCGGCGAGCGTCTTCACGTCGTTCTCCGTGACCGCGACACCATCGCAGTTACGTAGCACGGATTCGAGGACGAGACGGATGGAGACCGGCAGGCGCGAGACCTTGCCGAGACCGGCCTGCTCGAGGGCGGGCACGGAGTAGATCTGCCCGGACTGGCCGCCAGCGGAGAAGGGGCGGAGGGCTTTGAAGGGGTCTTTGAGGGCCATGGTGTGGTGTGTGATGTAAGGGGTTCGCCGCCGCGGATGGGCAGGCAGGTAGCCAAAAGCAAAGAAGGCGGTCGGGGCAAGCCCGACCGCCTTCAAATAAGCCTAGCTGACAATTAGGCTTCGACGGCCTTCTTGATCTTGGCGAAGTTCGGCATGGAAGCCGGGTCGCGCTTCACTTCGGAGTGGATCACGTTGCCGGCCTTATCGGCCACGAAGACGGAGCGCTTGGCCACGTTGAGGAGGCCGGTCTTCTCAGGAATCACGCGGGTATCCTTGACCTTGAAGGCCTTGAGGGCGACGCGGTTGAAGTCCGAGACGAGGGTGAGGTTGATGCCAGCCTGCTTGGCCCAGGCTTCCTGGGCGAAGGGAGAGTCGACCGAGATGGCGATCACGTCGGCGCCGAGCTTCTTGTACTCGTCGAGGAGGCCGGTCACCTTGCAGAGCTCGTCGGTGCAGACGCCCGTGAAGGCGAGGGGGACGAAGAGGATGACGGTCTTGCCCTTGCCGACATTGCGGCGGAGGCTGACGTCGACTAGGCCGACTTTTCCATCGGCACCAAGTATGCCTTGCTTGAGGGTGATTTCAGGGAGAGGCTGGCCAAGTTTGAGGGGCATGGTTTGGGTGGGTAGGGGGTGCGACGCCGAAATTGGTCAAAAAATAGGGGCTTGCAAGGATGGAGGCGGCAAAATGCCATAAATGACCCTTTTTTAACACAGGGTGAAGGTGTTTAGCCGGAAAACGGGGTAAATCGTAATTATTCCGTCTCTTTGGCTAACCCTAACCTGCGGAACCACTTACGCTGTTTCCTGACCAAGGCCCAGGTATCGAGGTTGATGCGTTCAGCCAGGCCGCTCACCGCTACACGTTTCCCGCCCTCCAGCCAGTCCATGACGGCCCGATAACCCACCGCGCGGGACGATGTCAGTTCGGGGTCCAGATTCAGCGCTAAGAGGCGTTCGGACTCCTCAATGATGCCATCGTGCAGCATGGCGGCCGTACGGCTGGCAATCCTTGCCTTTAGCTCTTCGTCGGGGCGTTCGAGAAGTTCGAAGGTGACTGGGTGATCAGCGAAAGGTCCGCGGCGCGTCAGGAACTCATCACGCAGGGAGTCCAGGGTCCGGCCAGAGGCCAGGCGGCGTTCGAGCGCCTTGGCGATGCGGATTGGGTTTTGGATATCGAGCCACCCGGGGAGCTCCTGTCCCTCAATTTCGCGAAGGCGGAGCAAGAGAGAGGCTAGCCCTTGGCGTTGAAGAGTCCTGACTTCGTCGGTGATGGCCTGGGGAATCTCAAGTTCATCGGTGACCGGTCCAAAGAAGGCGGCCAGGTAGAAGCCGCTGCCGCCGGTGACCAAGACGTGCTTGCCGCGGCCGTGTGCGGCGGCGATCGCCGTCCGCGCCATATCGACGTATTGCGAAACGGAGTAGCGCTCGCTCGGGTCGACCAGATCGAGGCCGTGATGGCGGACGCGGCGCTGTTCTTCCGGCGTCGGCTTGGCCGAACCGACATCCATCCCGCGATACACGCAGACGGAATCGCAGGAAATTATCTCCGCGTCATTCTTTTCGGCCCAGCGTAGCGCAGTCTCCGTCTTGCCGACGGCGGTCGGCCCCGTCAGCACGTGAATCGCTGGCGCGGGTACGGTCATTAGCCGCGCTTAGCCCAATCGAGGAAGTAGGACAGCAGGATCAAGGCGACGGGCGAAGTGAGTACCATGCTGTCGATGAGATCGAGCGCGCCGCCGATGCCCGGGATCGTCGCGCCGGAATCCTTCACGTCGGCGAGTCGCTTGAAGACGGACTCGATGAGGTCGGACGGGATGCTGAGCACCGCAATCGGCAGTGCCAATATCGCGGCCTTCCAAGGGACCATGAAGCTGATGCCAAATCCGTCGCGGAGCAGCCAAGCGAAAAGCGCGGAAGCTCCCGCGGAAGCGGCGAGTCCGCCGATGCAGCCTTCCCAGCTCTTGGCGGGGCTGATGGTCGGGGCAATCTTATGCTTACCGAACGGCACGCCGATGAGGAGCCCGCCGACGTCGGTAAACTTCGTGGCGACGAAGACCCAGACGACGTAATAGAGCCCGACGGACTGCGCGGTGAGCAGATGGCCATCCTTCATGCGCGCGATGGCGATGAGCGAGGCCAGCATGAAGGGCAGGTAAGCGAAGCCGTACAGCGTCGGGAAACGGCGTAGGAGCATCGGGACCTCGCCAGGATGGCGCAGGAGGGAGAGGAGGTGCAGGCCGACGAGCAACGCACCGCCGGTGAGCAAGTAGTTTGAGCGGGCTTCTTCGGCCGCAAGGAAGAATAGGCCAAAGTGGAGGGCGAAACCGGCGACGATGCCGGAAAGGTGGGGACGGCCGACTCCGGGGATAGAGCGAACCAGCTGATAAAACTCATACTGCGCGGCGCAGATGATGAGCGCGAGCAGGCCGAAGGAGGCTTGTTCGGCGACGGAAAAGAAACCGCCGACCCAAATGACGAGGCCGACGACGACCCAGAGGCCGATGGTACTGAAGGCGCGGTCTTTCATGCTTGGGTGGGGGTCTGGATCTGCTCGCGAGTCTGGCCAAAGCGGCGTTCACGCTTGGCGTATTCGGCGAGCGCGAGCTGGAGTTGCGCCTTGTCGAAGTCTGGCCAGAAGACCGAGGCGAAAACGATTTCGGCGTAGGCCGATTGAAGTAGCAGGAAATTACTGAGGCGGAATTCGCCTGACGTGCGAATGATGAGATCAGGGTCAGGCATACCAGCGGTCTGCAGGCGCGTCTCGACCGCCGACCAATCTACTTCGGCGGGCGAGAGCTTGCCTGTGGCGACGTCGGCGGCGATCGCCTGAGCGGCGGCCACGATTTCTTGACGGGCGCCGTAGTTGAGTGCGACCACTAAGGTGAAGGCCGTGTTGTCCTTGGTGGACTTGATGACGTCCTCGAGCGGGACGCGGACGAATTCAGGAAGGGCGCTAATGTCGCCGATGACGCGGAGCCGCACGTTACGTTTCTCGAGGCGGGCGAGGTGAGCGCGGAGAATCCACTCGCCGAGCTTGAAGAGACCGCTGACTTCCTCGAGCGGGCGCTTCCAGTTCTCGGCCGAGAAGGCGAAGACTGTGAGCGTACCGATACCGCCGTCGATGCAGGCGTCGATGATCTCGATTAGCCGTTCGGCACCACGGCGATGTCCTTCGAGCCGGGGGAGGCCCTTGGCGGCGGCCCAGCGTCCGTTGCCGTCCATGATGATGCCGATGTGACGCGGCGGCACGGGATTGGCGGAGACGATGGGCGCAGGGGAGGACACTTGGCCGGAGAATGTTCTACCCGACTTACCCGTGGCAACCGCGAATCAACGTTCGTCGGCCGCGACCAGAACGCCGGGGAAGCCCGCTTTACGGGCGAGTTCGCAGACTTCGAGGAAGCTCTGCATGGTCAACGAAGCATCCGCTTTGATCAGGACTGGACGAGTGGAGCCACCTTTGGCGGCGACGCGGCGGAGTTCGAGTTCAAGGCCTTCGCGGTCGACCACGCGACCGGCGACCACGAACACGCCGGCACCGCGGGCAGAGACGAGGGTCACCGTCAGGGACGTCCGAGCCATGTCGCCCGAAACCAGCTTGGGCGTCTTCATGGTGGGCGAGACCGCCCCTGCGCGCTCGTCGAAGCCTACATACATGCCGGGAGCAAAGACAAATTCGGCGGAAAGGACGTAGGTGAGCGCCGCGCAGACCAGGGCAAGAGCCAACGGGATGAAATCCAAGCCCTGTTCGGCGGGACGGACTTTTTCCAGGACTCCCAGGGGCGTCCGCATCTCAGCTTTGGCGAGGTTTCTCCTCGGGCAGCTCGTGGCGCACGAAGGTGATGATGGAATGGGCCGCGATTTCCATCTCGGTGACAATTGAGCGAACGCGCCCAACGAGGAAGTGGTGGGCCATTGCGCAAGCGGCGGCGATGATCATGGCGAAGCCCGCGGTGGCGAGAGCGGCCTGAACTTCTGTCAGGAGGCCAGCGGCGGAGGCATAGACACTGCCGTCGCGCAGGGCGGAAGTGAGGTTGAAGCCTGAGAAGATGGCACCGGCCAGACCAAGCAGCGGGGCGACGCGGCCGATGGAGGCGATGGAGCCGAGGCGACGTTCGAGGACGGGTAACTCGAGCAAGGCGGCTTCGGTGGCGGCGGCACGCATGGCTTCTTCGCCGCTGGCCGAGCGGAGTAGGGCGGCTTTGACCACGCGCGGCACCGGACCGGGGGATTCTTCGCAGGCGGCCAGAGCTTCGAGTGGCCGGCCGGCGCGCAGGTTATTGCGGACGCCTTCAATGAAGTCAGAGGAAAGCACCAGGCCGCGGTGGAGAAACATCGCACGTTCGACGACGAAGACGAGGGCAAGAAAGGCGAGGAGCAGGAGCAACCAGACGAAGGGGCCGGCGTCGAAAGGGAAGGAGAAGCGGCTGCTCATTGGGGCTTAGAAGGATTGGACGATGAATTGCGGAGGGTCGCAAGTTTGCTTTCGGCGG
Organism: Opitutus sp. GAS368; assembly: GCA_945882655.1. Classification (GTDB taxonomy): domain Bacteria; phylum Verrucomicrobiota; class Verrucomicrobiia; order Opitutales; family UBA953; genus UBA953. The sequence goes on along the minus strand of CAMCWL010000022.1, from coordinate 7,762 downwards.
TGGACTGTCCCGGGAGGCGCGACTGCGCGGCAGGTTGCCCTTGGTTGATGTTCACGATGATGCTGTAGGCGGCGATGGCTTCGGCGCGGTCGCCATCCAGCTCGCAGGTCTCGGCCATCAGGAGTACCGAGCGCGAAAGCCACAGGCGACCTTCGGAGGAGAGCTTGCCTGCGGTGTCTGCGGCGACCCGGGCGGTCGCTTCACGGAGCGCACCCAGGGTGCGGACGAGGACCTTACGGGCTTCGCCCCGCGTTGCGGTGGCTTCGAGGCCGGTCTCGGTTCGCGAGCGCTCGACCAGCGTGAGCGCCCACTTGTACCAAGCTTCGATCTGCACTTCGTTGGAGTCCTTGGACCAAGCCTCGGCGATACGTTCGTAGGCGGCGGCCGCGCGCGAGATGCGTTGACGGTCGAGCTGGCCGTTGCGGTCGCGGCGTAATTGGGCGAGCCCGAAGAGTGAGTCAGCGCGGGCCATCTCAGCCTGGGGGCGGGATGGATCGAGCGGTTTATCGCGGATCAGGCCTTCGAGCACGAGCAGGGATTTATCGAACTGGCCAAGCGAGCGGAGAATCTCGGCGCGACGAAGCGACACACGGAAGATGAGGGGGTTCTGGGGGTAAGTCTCGGTGAAACGTTCCAGGAGTTCGACGGCATCCTTCAGCTTATTTTCGCCATCGGTCGGCGCCTGGAGCGCGGCCTGTTCAGCGGCTTCGTAAAGGCCGAGTGCCGCGAATTCGGCGAGGGCGGCCTGGCCTGCAAATTCCTTGGCGAGGGATTCGAAGCGCGCTTGGGCTTCGGCGTTGCGACCGACGGAGGCCAGATGGCGGCCTTCGACGAGGTAGGACGCCGCCGCGGCGGGGACTTTACCAAATTGCCGGCGCAGCTCGACGAGTTCGTCGAGCCCTTTCGCGGCGCCAGCGTTGAGCGCAGTGCGTGCCTTCAGGAGCGCAGCGTGTCCGCGGAGTTCCGGCACGGCTTTACTCAGGTCAGAAGGGGTGTCCCCGACGGGTAGATTGGAGAGCCTGCGATCGATGACGCCGGCAAGCCGACTCGCCTCGGCGGGATTATTATTCGCGATGGCCAGGAGCGCACGCTGCCAAGTGAAACGCAGTTCGTAATCGATTTGAGCGCCTTGGGTGAGCGGGGCGAGTCGGGCCAGTAAGCGTTCAGCGTCGGCCGGGCGATGGGCTTTGCGCATATCCTCGACGAGGCTCCAGATGGCCGACCAGACCGGGATGCGTGTCGGTGTGCGATTCGAACGCGCCGCTTCTTCGATGACTTCTGTGGTGCGGTTCCAAGCGCCAATATCGTCGCTGGTCTCAATGAGGCAGAGCACGCGTTGGTGGAAGGCGTCCTCGACTAGGTTGGTGTCGGCGGCGTCCTTCTGGATTGTTGCGTAGGCTTTCTCCGCGAGGATGAAATCCTTGGAGAGGAAGAGGCAGTCGGCGGCAGCGATGCGTAGTTGCGTGCGTTCGGGTTCGACGCTGCCTTCGGCTAATGTCGTGAGGTGAGTGGCGGCGAGACGATAGGAGCCATCGCCCCATGCCGCGATGGCGAGGGTCCGGATGGCTTCGCTCACGAGGGGGCTAGCGGGTACGTCTTTGAGTAAATCTTCGGCCGCTTGGCGGGCTTTCTCGCGACTCCCCGCAAACAGCATCAACTGGGCCCGTGCGAGATGGATAGAATCGAGGACCTTGAGGTCGCGTGGGCAGTAGTAGGAGAGCTGGCCCGGATTGCGGCGCAGCAGGAAGTCATTCACCTCGTTGGCGATGGCCTTCCTGTCGACGGACTTGGGGGGTGTCCCTGCGGCGTTCGCTGCCGGGACATTTTCGGGGGCAGCAGCGCTGACCAAGGCGCGTAGGGCCGTGAGGCGCAGGGCAACGTTGGCGGGATTGCGGGCGGCCTCCTTGAGGCGTTCGCGTCCTTCGGCATTGTCCGCTCCCAGAATCAGGCCGGCGAGGAGATCCGCCTCTGCTTGCCGGGAGGGGGGCAAGGTGCCTGCGTTGGCGAGAGCCTTGGCCGCATCCTGTGGGCGCTTGAGGTGGGCTTGGGCGAGCGCGAGATTGCGCGCGTAGTCGAAGGCGAGTGGCGTGCCCTTGGCATCGGAGGCGAGCTCACTGAGCGCCGTGATGGTGCGCTCATCGACCTTACCCGCGACAATCATCGCGCGGTAACCGAGGACTTCGATGCGTTGACGTTGCTCTTCGGAGACCGCCGTGCGGGCGATGGCTTCCTGCGCGAGGTTGATATTGAAGTTATCGTTTTGGGCACCGGCAACCATCCAGCGGAGCGCATGACCCCAGGCAATCTCGTGGGCGGGGAGGGTGGTGAGGTTGAGTTCGGTTGCGAAGGCCCGGGCGCCATCGAGATCATTTTCGAGGAGCGCGATGAGGCCTTCGCGCAGTGCCTTACGGGGTGACTTGGGGAGGAACTTCACCGTCGCCTTGGCTTCAGCCGTGCGGGTGCGTTCGATGTAGGCCGCGGAAAGGCCCAGTCCCGCATGTTCACGATCCTGCTCGCTGAGTTTCGGTTCGGCGAGCAGCTGGGCGTAGAAGCCGGAGGCCGTTGACGAGAGGCCAGCGGCCAAGGCTTGGTCGGCCAGTGCGAGTAGCGTCCGTCGGTCGGGCTGGTCGCCCGGGCTAACGCTGGCGTTGGCCGTGATGAGGTTCGGTGGCAGGTCCTGCGACGCGACCTGACTCGGCAGCAAGGTGCCGAGGGTAAGGAAGGTGGCTAGGGTGAACCGTAGCATCGCCCCGAATATGGTCGGAGCGGGCTGGCGGGCAAGAGGCGAGTGCCGGCTCAGGCCTTGTCGAGACCGAAGGCCGTATGCACGGCACGGACGGCGGCGTCGGCTTTGGCAGGGTCCAGCGCGACGGAGATCTTGATCTCGGAGGTCGTGATGAGCTCGCTGTTGATGCCGACGGAGGCGAGGGCCTTGAAGAGGGTGCCGGCAACGCCGGGGTGGGAGATCATGCCGACGCCCACGATGGAGAGCTTAGAAATCTCACCGGCGGAGCGAACGGAGCCGGAGCCGAGCTTCTTGAGGGTCTGACCCACGACGGCCTCGACGCGGGAGAATTCGGCGGTGGTCACCGAGAAGGTCAGGTTGGCTTTGCCGTCCTTCCCTAGGTTCTTAATGATCATATCGACGCTGAGGCCGGCTTCGCCGAGGTCGTCGAAGAGGGCGGACAGGGCCTGAGGGCTATCCGGCAGATCATTCACCGTGACACGGGTCTGCAGGCGGTCGAGGGCGACGCCGGCGATAGCCGCGTCTTCGAGGGTTTTGTCGATGGCTTTCACGATGGTACCGGGTTGGTCGTTAAAGGAGGAACGGACCTCGAAGGGCACGTTATATTTCTGGGCGAACTCTACGGAGCGCGACTGCATGACTTTGGAGCCGCTGGAAGCGAGCTCGAGCATCTCCTCGTAGGAAATCTCCGGCAGCTTGCTCGCATTGAGCACGATGCGCGGGTCGGCGGTGTAGACGCCGTCGACGTCGGTGTAGATCTGGCAGAGGTCGGCCTTGATGGAGGCGGCGACGGCAATGGCGGTGAGGTCCGAGCCTCCGCGGCCGAGGGTGGTGACTTCGCCTGCGTCCGTGCAGCCTTGGAAGCCGGCGACCACGACGACTTTACCTTCGTCGAGGCGGGCGAGCAGGTCGCCGCCGGTGATGCGGGTAATGCGGGCGCGGGTATGGATGTCGTCCGTGAAGATGCCAGCCTGGGCGCCGGTACGGGAGACGGCGGGGACGCCGATGGCGTGGAGTGCCATGACCGTGAGGGCGATGGTTTCCTGTTCGCCGACGGCCATGAGGACGTCCATCTCGCGTTCGTCGGGGAGCTTCGACAGGGCCTTGGCGCGGGCGATGAGGTCGTTGGTGACGCCGCTGCGGGCGGAGACGACTACGACGATGCTGTTACCCTTGGACCACTGTTCCTTGATTTTGGCCGCGACGTTCTGGATGCGGTCAACTGTACCGACGGAAGTGCCGCCGTATTTCTGGACGATGAGGGCCACCGGAGATCAGGATTCGGGAGAGAAGATGCGGAGCACGACCGGCTCCTCGAGCACGGTCTTGAGGCGGCGTAATTCTGTCAAGACTGCGGACATCTTGCGTTCGCTGACCGGGTAGGTCGAAAGCGTGACGGTGCCGCGTCCCTGGTTCGGGTGTTCGTACTGAATGACGCGAGCAATCGACACCTTATGCTTCGAGAAGATGCGGTAGACGCCTTCGGACACGCCGGCCTTATCGAGCAACGAAAGGCGCAGGTAGAAGGGCGAGACAATCTCGTCGATTGAGGCCATGCGCAGGGCGCGGCCGGCTTTCTCGCGTGCGGCGAGGGCTTCGGGTGAAAGGGCCTGCGAGATGGGGCCAGTGAGAGCAGCGATGGCGTCGACGATGTCGCCAATGACGGCGGAAGCGGTGGCGTCGCCGCCGGCGCCGCGGCCGGTGAGCGTGGTGGCGCCGACGACGTCGCCGCGGAGGGTGATGCCGTTGTTGACGCCGGAGACGCGGGCCAGGATGTCGCGATTAGGGACGAGGGAAGGGTAGACACCGACGGTCATCCAGTTGGCCTTGAAGTCGCGGCGAATGACGGCGAGGTGCTTAAGTGCAAAGCCGAAGCGGCGGGCGAAATCGATATCGGCCGGGCCAATCTTGCGGATGCCTTCGACGAGCGTGCGGGCGGGAGGCGCCCACTTGCCGTGCGCGAGCCAGGCGAGGATTGAGGCTTTGTGGAAGGCGTCGATGCCGTCGACGTCGAGCGTGGGGTCGGCTTCGGCATAGCCGAGTTCCTGGGCTTCCTTGAGCGCGTCGGGGAACGAAAGGCCATCTTCGCCCATGCGGGTAAGGATATGGTTACAGGTGCCGTTGAGGATACCGACGATGAGTTCGAAGCGATTGGCGACGAGGCCTTCGCGGATCGCCTTGATGATCGGGATGCCGCCAGCGACGCTGGCTTCGAAAAGGAACTGGCCGCCATGCTTACGCACGGCCTGAAAAATCTCTGGTCCGTGCTCACAGAGCAGGGCCTTGTTGGCGGAGACGACGACCTTTCCGAGGCGCAGGGCGCGGAGCGTGAGTTCGCGGGCCTTGGTGGTGCCACCGATCAGTTCGCAGACCACGTGGACCTTCGGGTCGTCGATGATCTCGTTGACATTAGTGGTCAGCTTGGAGGCCGGAATCTTCACCGCTCGCTTCTTCTTCAGGTCGCGGACGGAGGCCTTGCGGAGATCGAGCTTCACGCCGAGGCGAGATTCGAGGTCGGCCTGCTTTTCGTGCAGGTGCTTCCAGACGCCTTGGCCGACGGTGCCGAAGCCGAGGATGCCGATGCCGATGGTGCGAGGGGCGGTCATTGCGAAAAGGTCAGGCTTGTTTGACGAAGCGGTTCTCGGTGCCGTTGAGCAGGCGACCAATGTTGGAACGATGCGTCCAAACGTTGAAGGCGGCGATGGCGCCGGCGAACCAGAACTGCGGTTGGCCGAAGGTCAGCGAGGTGAAGAGGGGGAGTAGCCAGCAGCTGAGCGGCAAGGACACGCCGAGAGCGATCGAGGCTAAGGAGACATATCGAGAGAGCAGGAAGACGACGCCCCAGATGGCGGCGCCGATGACAATCGGAATGGGCAGAAGGACGAGCAGGCCACCGATGGTGGAGGCTACGCCCTTGCCGCCCTTGAACTTCAGGAAGCAGGAGAAGCAGTGGCCGAGCAGCGTACCGACAAGGCCGGCGACACAGACCACGAAGAAGAGGTCGTTGATTATTGCGGGCTTGTTCGGGTCAATGCGGAGGAGGAGGAACGGCAATCCGGCTCCGACGAAACCCTTCAAGACATCGAGCGCGAAGACGAGGTTGCCTGGGCCCTTGCCGAGCAAACGCTTGACGTTGGTGGCACCGGGATTGCCGGAACCTTCCTTGAGGATATCGACGCCATGCTTCTTTGCCACGAGCACGGCGAAGTTGACGGAACCGAGGAGGTATCCGAGCAGGAAGAAGATTCCGATGGCCGCGAACATCGCTTACGCTTCGATCAGCTTGGCGCTGACGATCGCAGGATTACGGAGGATTTCGGCGATGGCCGCGGCGCCGGGAGCCGTGTCGAGCTGGTAGACGGCGAGAGCGTTGGAGCCACCGCTGCGGCTGAGCGCCATGTTGGCGATGTTCACGTGCTCCTTGGCGAGCAGGGTGCCGAGGGCGCCGATGATACCGGGTTGGTCCTGGTTCTCGATGAGGAGCAGCTTGCCTTCCGGAATGAACTCGAGGGTGCGTCCGTTGATGGACACGATGCGAGGGGACTGGGCCTTGCCGATGACGGTGCCAGCGACGGAGACAGATTTGCCGCCCGCGAGGACTGCTTCGACGTGGATGAGTTCCTTATAGTCGGCTTCGGCTGAAGAGCGGACAGTCTGGACCTCGACGCCGAGGGCCTTGAGTTTGCCCGGGGCGTTGACGTCGGTGACGCCTTCGACGATGCCGCGCAGATAGCCGCGCTGGATGGCACGGGCAATGGCGTTGGCTCCCTGGTCGGAGCCGGTGCCGAAGGTGGTCAGACGCAGCGATTCAATGCGGCCCGGAGCGGCGAGCTGACGGGCGATGGCACCGAGCTTCTGTGCTAGGGAGAGGAAGGGCTTGATTGCGGCGAGCGTCTGCGAGTCGACGGAAGGCAGGTTCACCGCGTTGGCGGGCGAGCCGCCGCCGAGGACGGTGATCGCGGCTTCAGCGACTTCGACGCCGACGTTCTCCTGAGCTTCGGCCGTAGAGGCGCCGAGGTGTGGGGAGAGATGGGCTTTCGGAAGGGAGCGGAGCGGATGATCCTTGGCGAGGGGCTCTTCGACGAACACATCGAAACCGCAGCCGCCGCACTGGCCGGACTTTAGCGCTTCGGTAAGGGCAGCTTCGTCGACGATACCGCCACGGGCGCAGTTCACAATCTTCACGCCCTTCTTCATCTTGGCGAAAGCGGCTGCATCGACCATGCCTTCGGTCGCGCCCTGCTTGCCCTTCTCGATGAGAGGCATGTGGACGGTGATGTAGTCGGACAGGGCGAAGACTTCGTCGAGGGTCGCGATGGACACGCCGAGGGCCTTGGCGCGGGCTTCAGTGAGATACGGGTCGTAGGCCAGGACCTTCATGCCGAAGGCGAGGGTGCGCTTGGAGACTTCGGCGCCGATGCGACCGAGGCCGAGTACGCCGAGGGTCTTACCAAAGAGCTCGGAGCCCGAGAGGGATTTACGGTCCCACTTGCCTTCGCGCATGGACTGGACGGCTTCCGGCACCGGGCGGGCCAGGGAGAGAAGATGAGTGAAGGTGAGCTCGGCGGTCGCGACGGTGTTGCCCGAGGGGGTGTTCATCACGATGACCCCACGTTCGGTGGCGGCATCGACGTCGATGTTGTCGACGCCTACACCCGCTCGACCGACGCAGACCAAGCGCTGGGCGGCGGCGAGGACTTCGCGGGTGATCTGGGTCTCGGAGCGGACCAGGATGGCGTCCACGTCCGCGACGAGGTTAAGGATCTGCTCCGGGGTGGAGCCGTAGGCTTCGACAACCTCATAGCCGGGCTGGGCTTTGAGGAGGGCTACTCCGGTGGGTGAGATTTTGTCGGCGACGAGTACCTTAGGCATGGCGATAGCGTGTAAAAGTTTGCGTGAGTCATAAATGCCCGCCCAAGGCAAAGGCAAGCACCTACCCCCGTCTGACTGTCATACGGACTCAGAGTCGACGATGGGCATAATCCGCCAATTCGTAACAATCCGGGCTCATTTCTT
>CAMCWL010000021.1 GCA_945882655.1 Opitutus sp. GAS368 | reverse complement strand
TTGGCCGACCTCGAGAAGCTCGCCGCCGGCGACGCTTCGATGACCGAACGCCTCGCCGAATGGAAGCATCTCCTCGGCACGCTCACGACCATGGGTTTCGGCGAATGCGTCGCCATCGACCTTACCATCGTCCGCGGCCTCGCTTACTACACCGGTTTCGTCTTTGAGGCCTTTGAGACGGGTGGCGAAGCCCGCGCGCTGGCTGGCGGTGGTCGCTATGACGCCTTGGTCAAGAAGCTCGGCGGTCCGGATTTACCCGCCGTCGGTTTTGGCATGGGTGACGTCACTTTGCGCGACCTCCTCGAGCTCAAGAAGCTCATCCCGGCTTACGCCGACGGGCCTGACTTCTACGTCATGATCCTCGGCGAAGATGCTCGTACCGCTGCACTCGAAGACATCGCGAACCTCCGCCGCGCCGGCTTCCGCGTGGAATACAACCTCAAGGACGGTAAGTTCCCCAAGCTCATCCAGGCAGCTGAAGTCGCCGGCTCCAAGTACGCGCTCGTCTACGGTGGCACTGAAGTCGCCAAGGGTGTCGCCAAGGTACGCAGCATGGCCGATCGCTCCGAAGCCGAGGTCCCGCGCACCGACCTGATCCCCGCACTTCGTGCCGTGCTCGAAGAAGGCATGCGTGCCATCCAGCCCTGAGGTCATGACCGAGCAGACGCGCCAGTACCAGGCCATGGCGAAGACCGCCTCCTGGACGATGGTTTCGCGCGTCCTCGGGCTTTTCCGTGACCAGTTGACCGCGGCCATCTTCGGCGCCTCCGCTATCGGTTCGGCCTTTATCTTAGCGTTCCAGATTCCAAACCTCTTCCGTCGACTCCTCGGTGAAGGCGCGCTGACCGCGGCCATCGTCCCAGTGCTGGCGGACAAGTCGGTCAAGGACGGGAAGCTGGCTTCGTTCGGATTCCTTAACTTCGTTCTTCGGAAGGTTTTCCCATGGATGCTCGGGCTGACGATGGTTGGTATTGGATCCGCGCTGCTTTGGGCGCTGATCTGGCCGACCAACTCAGCAGCGCCGATTCTCACGGCCATCTGCTTGCCGTATATGCCGCTGATTTGCGTCGCGGCGCTGTTCACATCGGCGGTGAACCTCAGCGGCCGTTTCGGCTTGGCCGAGATTGCCTCGGGCGTGCTCAACCTCTGCATGATTGTCGGTTTGGGCGTCTTTGGAGATAACCTCGCCAGCACAGATATGGGGAAAGCTATCTGGCTTTGTGCCGGAGCACTCGTCGGCGGCGCCTTCCAGCTGCTGATTCCGCTGTGGGGCCTCCGTCAAGAAGGCTGGCATCCCCGGCTAGCGAACGTGGACGAAGCCGCCTGGAAGACGCTCAGCATCGCATTTCTACCCGCGGCGCTCGGTGCGGGTATACAGCAGGTGAATGTCCTGATCTCGCGCGCATTGGCTTTCAACGTCAGCGATGCCGGCCTGATGTACTACTACGTCGCCAACCGCATCGTTGAACTGCCCATCGGCTTATTTTCTGCCTCGATCGCGGTGGTGATCTTTCCGGCGCTCGCTACCGCCTTCGCTAGCCGGGACGTCCCAGCGCTCGCCCGCAACTATGGCCGTGGCATGCGTCTCGTCCTAGCGATTAACGTCGGGGCCGCGTTCGGTCTGGCCGCTTTAGCCGAGCCCATCGTGCAGCTGCTTTTCCAATACGGAAACTTCACTCTGAACAACTGCAAGTCGACGGCAGTCCTCCTGGTCCTGTTCGCGATCGCCATGCCGTTCTATGCGATGATTTCGATCGTCACGCGGGCGCTCAACGTCGCCGGCCAGACCAAGGTCACGTTCATCGCCGCCATCCACGCGCTGGTCGTGAACGTCGTGGGCTCGCTCATCGCTGTCTGGATGGGTAAGGGCGTCGAAGGTCTCGCCTTGGCCAACGCCATCTCGACCATCTGGCAGTACCTGGTACTTCGTCATTACCTCAAGAAGCATGCGCCAGAGTTCCTGACCGAGAGCCTGCTCAAGCCAGCCATCCAAGTGGTCATCGGGTCCGTCATCCTCGCAATCATCTCATTCCAGGGTTACACCTTCCTGCACAACGTCCTTACCGGACATCTGCACGAGAAGCTCAATCTCATCGTCTCCATGAGCGTGGCAGGGATTGTAGGCATGACCTTCTACGCTATCTACCTGGACAAACTAGGCTACCCCGAGCGTGACTTGCTGCGCGGTTACGCCAACAAGGTGCTGCGGTTCTTCGGAGTTCAGCTCAAGGCGTAAAGCGGGCTTCGCGGTAGGCCTTCGACTGATAGCGGCGGAGCAGGGCTTCGAGAATCACGACGGTCTCAGTATCAATAAGACCATCCACCTTGGCTGGACGAAAGTGACGCTGGAAAGCTTCGACACCCAGCTTAAGTCCAGCCTCACCAGGCTCCAGGAAGTAGCCATAGGCTGACAGCAATCCGCGCAGATGAGAGGGTGAAAGGTTGCGTTTCGATTTAAGATTATCGGCAACCTCATTGGGCAGTGGCCAAGCTCCAATACCGAGCGAGGCCAACTTAGCCCAGGGGAACTTGGACCCTGGATCTACTTTGCGCCCCACAGAGACGTCGGAATGTCCGATTACATTCCACGGCTTAATATCATGATGACGGATGATCTCTTGGCAGAGTGCAAAGATGATATCTGCCTGAGCCTCGGAGTACGGGTAGACGTTGCCGTCATAGTTAATGATTTCGATCCCGATGGAATGCTGGTTGAGACCGTTGAGCTTACCCCAAGCACTTTTACCAGCGTGGTAAGCAGCCATATGCTCGGGAACCATCCGGATGACCCGGGGCTTGGGTTCGTCGGTGACGACATAATGCACGCCGACCTTATGCTTCGGGTCCTTACCTTGGAGGATCTCCAGGGAGGAGGGCAGGGAACCAGCGGTATGGTGGAGGATTAGGCAGGTGATGGGATGATTACGGGGCTCAGCGCCCAGCGAGGTGGGACCTTGTTCAATAACCAGACCCGTGAACTTTGGCTCCAACTCGGCCGGCTTATTCTCTGGCTGGGTTGTCGTGGTACAGCCGACAAATCCCGCGGAAATTACCGTCCAAATCAGCCCGAAACGACAATATGAGCGAATGGGTGCGTTCATGGGGGTGATAGGCAAAAGATAAGAAAAGGGCTATTTAACCCAAGATAAAACCATTTTAACGTGTTAATGTGCTGTTATCATTATGTTATACTTGATTAGACATAATTTATATTGTGCGAAATATAGACCCAGTCGGCAATCGTATGGAATTGAGTTATTGATTGCTCGATTGGGAACGCTCATAACGGAACTTCCCCAAACCAATCTAGCTCCAACTTTATGAAAGTAGCCCGACACATCATTGAAGCGCGCCGCGAGGCGATCGCCAAACTTCTCTCCAAAGTCGGGTACGTCCCGGTCCTGGAGATCTGCAAACAATTCAACGTCTCCGAGGCGACGGCTCGTCGCGATCTGACGGAACTCGAGAACCAGCGTCGCATCACCCGTACTCATGGAGGAGCCCTGTCAGACTTCAACCGCAACTTCCCACCGCTCGATGATCGCAAAATCGAAGATGCTGAAGCCAAGCGTAAGATCGGCAACCTAGCCGCTTCGCGCGTCAAGGCCGGCATGACGGTCTACCTGGACTCAGGTTCGACCATCTTCTTCGCCGCCGAGGCCATCGCCTCCGCCGGCGTTCCTGACCTGCAGATTGTCACGACCTGTCTGCCGACCGCTCAGCTTATTTCCTGTCTCCCCGGCGTCGAAGTCTACATCCCGGGTGGCCTGTTCCTGACCCGCCACGCGATGGTCGCTGGCGACCGTACCCTTGAAGAAGTCGCCCGCTGGAATTTCGACGTGGCTCTGCTCGGCGCCGAAGGCATTGACGAGAACGGTCTCTGGAACTCCCAGCGCGACATCTCCCACCAGCAGCGTGAAGTCATCCGCCGCAGCGATGAAGTCCTGATCTGCATGAACAAGGTTAAGCTCGGCCGTGGTGGACCCTGTGCGGTGACCCGCGACGTCAGTTCCCTTTTCCTGGTCACCGATGCGGATGTCGCATCGGTCCAGAAAGCCAAGGTCAAGCTACTGCCGGAGCGCGTTCTGACCGCAGTCTAATCACCGTCGCTTTCTCTCGAGAAAATGTCTGCCGACGTCATCCAGTCGTTGCTTGAGCTGTCCCATCAGTTGGGCGGAGAGCGACTGCGCATGACAATCCTGGGCGAAGGCAATACTTCCGTCCGGCTGGACGACCATTCATTCGCGGTCAAAGCCTCTGGTTCCAACCTCGCATCGCTCAAGGAGTCCGATGTCACCCGCTGTGCCTTCGACCGTCTGCTCCCTCTGCTGGACGCGACTGCTGCGACCGACGTTGAGATCGACCAAGCCTTATTGGCGTCACGATTTGAGCCGGCCGACAAGAAGCCTTCGATTGAAGCCCTCTTTCACGCCTACCTGCTCACCCTTCCCCACGTCCACTGCGTCGGTCATGTGCACGCCATCGCGGTGAACCAGATTCTCTGTTCGCCGCGGGCCCGCGAGTTCGCCGAGAAACGCACATGCCCAGATGAGATCGTGATGTGTGGCGTCGAGTCCGTCTTCGTGCCTTACGCCGAACCTGGCCTCGGTCTCTCTCAGGCCATCCGTCGTGAAGTCGTGTCGTTCGTGAAACGCACCGGGCGCGACCCGAAGATCATCCTGCTTCAGAACCATGGCATCATCGCCGTCGGTTCCTCCCCCAAGGCGGTGCTGGGCTCCCTGCTCATGGCTGAAAAAGCCGCTGAAATCTTTGTCGGTGCCGCCGCCCTCGGCGGTCCGGTGTTCCTAACCGCCGCCCAGTGCGAGCGCATCGCTGGCCGCCCAGATGAGCATTATCGCCAGAAGATGCTGGGAATGTGATCTTTCAACCCCTCCCCTGCCCCCTTTGACCATGTCCAATTACCTCGCCATCGACCTCGGAGCCGAATCCGGGCGTGTCATCTTCGGTCAGCTCAAGGCCGGAACGTTCACCATGAAGGAGGTGCACCGTTTCTCCAACGGCGCTATCACCGCCAACGGTACCCTGCGCTGGGATATTATCCGCATCTTCCGCGAGATCCGCATCGGTCTGGCCAAGGGCGCCAAGCTCGGTCCGATCAAGTCCGTCGCCTGCGACTCATGGGGCGTCGACTATGTCTTACTAAAGGGAGACGGACCGCTGCTCTCGCTGCCCTTCACCTATCGCGACGAACGTAGCTTCAAGTCGTACGAGCTAGCCATGCGCCGTTTCTCCCAGAAGGAAATCTTCGAAGGCACCGGTATCGCCTCCATCTCGATCAACACGCTCTATCAGTTATTCGATGATGCCGAGAACCGCCCGGAAATGCTCCAGTTCGCCGACAAGTTCCTCCTCATCGGCGACTACATCACCTGGCTCCTGACCGGCAAGGCTCGCGCCGAAGAGACCCTGATCTCTGGCAGCCAGTGCTGGGACACCCGCAAGCGCGATTGGGCCTGGCCGGTGCTGAGGAAGCTCGGCATCCCGAAACACATCTTCCCCAAGCCCGTCGCCCCCGGCGTGAAGCTCGGCAAGATGCTGCCATATCTCGCCAAGGAAACTGGACTCGGTAAAGCCGAGGTCGTCACGACCTGCGCGCACGATACCGCCGCTGCCGTCGCCGCCGTGCCTGCCACTAAGGGTGATGATTGGGCTTATCTCTCCTCCGGCACGTGGTCGCTCATCGGACTGGAACTCGATAAGCCGCTCGTCAACGAGACGGTACGCAAGGCGAAGTATACAAACGAAGTCGGCTTCGGCGGTACTTCGCGTTTCCTCAAGAACCTCGTCGGTCTTTGGGTTCTCCAGGAATGCCGTCGCGAATGGATGGAGAAAGGCGAGGTCTCCGACTACGGTGAAATCGTGAAGCTCGCGCTCAAGGCGCCTTCGCTACGCTCGTTCATTCGTCCAGATGATGTCCGCTTCGCGAAGCGCGGTGACATGGTTGCCAAGGTCCAGGCTTACTGCCGCGAGACCAAACAGCCTGTACCTAAGACCCACGGCGAGATCGCTCGCTGCGTGCTCGAATCCCTCGCGCTCCTTTACCGCATCGAGATGGACGGCATGGAGAAGCTCACCGGTCGTAAGCTCAAGCGCTTGCACATCGTTGGCGGCGGTTGCCGCAATGCCTTGCTCAACCAGGCCACGGCCGACGCTACGGGTCGCACCGTCATTGCGGGCCCCGTCGAAGCCACCGCCGCCGGCAATATCCTCGTCCAAGCCATTGCCATGAAGGAACTCAAGAACCTCGACGCCTTGCGCAAGGTTGTCCGAAACTCCTTTGAGGTAGTGACTTACACACCTAATCCGACATCCTCCTGGGCGGCCGCTCAAGCCAAGTTTAATGGTTTAAAGAAGTCATAAAACCCCTTACTCAACTCCCTCCTTTTCCACGTAACAAATATGTCCAACTACAAGTACGTCTCTCACCTCTGGAACGATGCCGAAGCCGCGAAGCTCGATCCGGTCGGCCGTCTGGTCTATCGCTCCAATAAGCTCGGAGCCGACCAGCGCATCACGAACACCGGTGGCGGCAACACCTCCTCCAAGATCGTCGAGAAGGACCCCCTGACGAGCACCGACACCCAGGTCCTCTGGGTCAAGGGTTCCGGTGGCGACCTCCGCACCAGCAATCGTGAGAACTTCTCCTCCCTCTATCAGGACAAGCTCGTCGGCCTCCAACAGTCCTACGCGGCCCGCACCGACAAGGGCCTCAAGTCTCAAGCCGAAGATGACATGGTCGGCATGTATAATCACGCCACCTTCAACCTGAATCCTCGCGCTTCGTCGATCGACACCCCGCTGCACAGCTTCCTGCCGGGCAAGCACGTCGACCACATGCACCCGAACGCGATCATCTCGATCGCCGCTTCCAAAAACTGCGAAGCCCTCACCAAGGAAATTTTCGCCGGCAAGATGGCCTACGTAAAGTGGATGCGCCCGGGCTTCGAGCTTGGCCTTGCCATGCAGGATATCTCCCGCGCTCACCCCGCCATCAAGGCCATCATGATGGGCCAGCATGGCTTCATCTCCTGGGCCGACGACGACAAGGCCTGCTATGAACTGACCCTCGCCATGATCGAGCAGGCCGCAGCCTTCATCGATGCCAAGTACCAAGCCAAGGGCGGCGACGCCAAGGTCTTCGGTGGCGCCCTCTACCAGACCCTCGACACCGAGAAGCGTCACGCGGCCTTCGCCGCCATCCTCCCCTGGCTCCGCGGCCAGGTCTCCAATGAGAAGCGCTTCATCGGCACCGTTCAGGACGACGAGAAGATCCTCCGCTTCGTGAACTCGAAGGACGCCCCGCGCCTCGCCGAGCTCGGCACCTCCTGCCCTGACCATTTCCTCCGTACGAAGATCAAACCCCTCTATGTGAACTGGAACCCCCAGTCCGAAGACGCCGCCGCGCTGAAGACCAAGCTGGCCGCCGCTCTCGAGCAGTACCGCAAGGACTACGCCTCCTATTACAACGCCTGCAAGCGCCCGAACTCCCCGGCGATGCGCGACCCGAACCCGACGGTCGTCCTCATTCCGGGCCTCGGCATGATCGCCTGGGGCAAGGATAAGTCCGAATCCCGCGTCACGGCCGAGTTCTACAACTGCGCCGTCGAAGTCATGCGCGGCGCCGAAGCCATCGACCAGTACATCGCCCTGCCTCAGCAGGAAGCCTTCGACATCGAGTACTGGCTCCTCGAAGAAGCGAAGCTGAAGCGCATGCCGGCCGAGAAGGAACTCGCCCGCCAGGTGATCATCGTCGTCGGCGCCGGTTCCGGCATCGGCAAGGAGACCGCCCACCGCCTCGTCAAGGAAGGCGCCCACATCGTCTGCGTCGACAAGAACGTCGAGGCCGCCCAGGCCACCGCCAAGGAAATCACCGATAAGCTCGGCACGGGCATCGGCGTCGCCGGCACGGGCCTCTCCAACTGCGGCCCCGCCATCGGTCTCGCCGGTGACATCATGGACCGCTCCTCGATCCGCAAGATGCTCGACCAGGTCGCGCTCGCCTACGGCGGCTTCGACTCCATCTGCGTCACCGCTGGCATCTTCGTCTCGCCTGACACCACGGGCCACATCCCGGATGACAAGTGGGCGCTCACCTTCGCCCTTAACGTCACCGGCAGCTACCTCGTCGCCGACGAAGCATTCAAAACCTGGAAAGAACAGGGTCTCCGCGGCAACCTCGTCCTGACCACCAGCGCCAACGCTGCCGTGGCCAAGAAGGGCTCCGTTGCCTATGATACTTCGAAAGCCGCCGCCAACCACCTCGTCCGCGAGATGGCGATGGAGCTTTCGCCCCTCATCCGCGTCAACGGCGTGGCCCCAGCTACCGTCGTGCAGGGTTCGGCGATGTTCCCGCGCGACCGAGTAATCGCGTCGCTTGCGAAGTACAACATTCCCTACACCGATGATGAGGCGACCGATTCGCTGACCACGAAGCTTTCCCGCTTCTACGCCGATCGCACCCTGACGAAGAACCCCATCACCCCCGCCGACCAGGCTGAAGCCTACTTCCTTCTCGTGACTAATCGACTCAGCAAGACGACCGGACAAGTCATCACCGTCGACGGCGGCCTCCACGAAGCGTTCCTGCGCTAAAATTGTGCGCGTCTCCCTCCTCGCCTTGTTCGTCGCTTCAATCGCCGTACTCGGCGCAGAGGTGAAGCCGTTCAAGTGGTCGGGTGAGCTTAACGTACCCGACCCAACTTCGGTGACGTTCGACGAAGCGGGTAATGCCTACGTCGCCTCGACCACACGCCGTAAGGTCGGTGACCTCGATATCCGTGAGCACAGGGCATGGATCCCTGATGACGTCGGCCTGACCTCGCCCGCGGAGAAACTCGCATTCTTCCAGCGCGAACTCGCGCCAGGAAAGATGAAGACAAGCCGCGGGAGCCTGAAAGACCATAACAAGGACGGTTCGGTCGACTGGAAGGATCTCACCTTCCACCAGGAGCGAATCTACAAGCTCGCTGACACCAATCGCGACGGCGTCGCCGACAAAATCACCGTCTTCGCCGAAGGCTTCAACTCGCCGGTCTCGGGCATCGCCGCCGGCGTCCTCTATTTCGACGGCTGGGTCTACCTGACCGCGATCCCCGACGTCTGGCGCCTTAAGGACACGGATGGCGACGGCGTGGCGGACGTGAAGGAAGTCATCGCGACCGGCTTTGGCGGACACATCGCCTATGCCGGCCACGACATGCACGGCCTTCGGCTTGGGCCGGACGGACGCATCTATTGGACCGTCGGCGACAAGGGCGGTAACGTCACGAGCAAGGAAGGCCGTCATTTCTTCTTCGCGCACGAAGGCGCGGTCCTTCGCTGCGAGCCGGACGGCAGCGGCTTCGAGGTCTTCGCCCGCGGCATCCGCAATACGCAGGAGATCGCCTTCGACACCTTCGGCAACGTGATCGGCGTGGACAACGACGGCGACCAGCCGAAGGAGCGTGAACGTCTGATATACGTGCTCGAAGGTTCCGATACAGGTTGGCGTAACCAGCACCAATATCAGACCGTCGAGAGCCGCTGGATGAAAGAGAATATGTGGATGCCGGCTGGCGCACCCGACCAGCCGCTGTCAATCACCCCGCCCATCGCCAACTATTCCGACGGACCGGCCGGTTTCCTCTTCGAGCCCGGCCACGCCCTCGACGGCGACCTGCGCGGCCATTTCATCTTGGACCAGTTCCCAAAAGGCAAGATGGACGCCTTCACGCTGGCTCCGGACCGCGACACCTTCCGTCAGGAGAAGCTACGCGTGATCAATGAGGGTCTCATGGGCATCGGCATGACCTGGGCACCCGATGGGCGTGCCTACTTCGCCGACTGGATTGGCGGCTACCCGCTCGACGGCAAAGGCGCGATTTGGAGCATCGAGATCGCACCCAACATCGACAAGACCTCGGAGTCGTTCCTCACCAAGCCGTTCTCCGTCGTCATACCCAAGGACGAACTGCTCGGCCTGCTCGGTCACCGTGACCAACGGGTCCGCGTCAACGCCTCGATGCGACTGGACCGGCTTGGCGCCTGGAATGACATGCTCGAACTCGCTCTGAAACCTGAGTCTCCCCGCTTCGCGCGCATCCATGCGATCTGGGGTTACGGCATGGGCGTCCGCCTCGGCAAGGTCGCCGACGTGACCGCTTCATTGGCCTTGCTCGACGACGCCGATAGCGAGATCCGTGTGCAAGCGCTGAAGATATTGAGCGAAGCCAAGCCCTTGCAGACGCTCAGCGATAAGGCCGCTACTCTGCTCGCACACAAAGACCTCCGCGTCCGCACCCAAGCTGGCATCACGCTCGCTAAGCTCGGCGGCAAAGTCCCGTTCAGGGCTTTCCTAGCCGACGCCGAGTCCGATCTCCGCTTGCCTTGGCTTCGTCATGGCCTCGTCAGCGGACTGGCCGGCACTCAATCCGCCGAAAGCCTACTTGCCATTGCTCAGGCTGAATCTGGCGCCGCGGCCACCTTCGCGACATTGGCACTCGCTCGGCAGAAATCTCCATTGCTCGGCAAACTCCTTTCTCACGCCAACACCGACGTTGTCACGGAAGCCGCTCGTGCGATTCACGACGACGAAGGCATCCCAGCCGCCGCCGGCGCCCTGGCAGAATCATTCGGAAAGGACGCCCTCCCCTTCCAGGCAGCCCGCCGAGCCCTAAACGCCAATCTGCGTCAGGGAGACGAGCCTGCGGTGTCCCGACTTCTGGAATGGACGTTGAAGCAGCCCGAAGGTGCTCCGTTACGCATCGAAGCATTAAAGGCCTTACTATCCTTCGACCAGCCACCGCTCCTCGATCTCGTGGATGGCAGCGCCAAGCGATATCCCAGCCGTGACAAGGTTACGATTGCCCGAATCCTAAAGCCCCGTCAGGCCGACCTGCTCTTGTTCCAGAAACCTGCGGAACGCGCCGCCGTGCTCGAACTGATGGTGAAATATGAATTAGATCTACCCTTCCCGGTCCTACTCGCTCTGGCGGAAGAACTCAAAGTCTCGCCCGGGGTCCGTTTGCAAACCTTAAGACTACTAGGAAATAAGCACGAAGAACCGCAGGCAGTAATCCGTACGCTCCGCTCAGCGGCCGGCGAAGGCAACCCCTCGGAAGTGCGCATCGAAGCGCTCGGACAACTGTTTGTCCGCGATACCGGAGCGGCGATGGAATTATCCCGCCAGATCATCGATTCTAAGTCCGCGAAAATTCCTGAGAAGCAGGCCGTCGTCGCCGCCCTGCGTGGACGCACCGACCTCGCTTCCGCAAAACTCCTGCAAGAACTCGTCGATCGCTTGGCCGCCCGCAAGCTGGATGCCGGACTCAAACTCGATGTCTTCGTATTGGCACGGGAATCGGATTCCAAGGCCATCGTCGCCGCGCTGAAGAAGTATCTCGCGGTCGGCCCCAAAGGCGGACTCAAGATGGCTTCTCCAGAGATTCCTTACGAGTTACTGACCGATGGCGGGGACGTCGTCCTGGGCAAGGCCATCGTCAACGGACACCTCGCTGCCAACTGCACAGCCTGCCACCGCATCGATTCCGACGAAGGCAGCGAAGTCGGCCCGACCCTCCGTCAGATTGGTGCGCAACGCACCAAGGCTGAAATCGCCGAATCGCTGATCGAGCCCTCGGCGAAGATCGTCGCCGGTTTCGGCATCGAGACCATCGTCCTTAAGGATGGCACCTCCCTTGCCGGCAGCGTCGTCAAGGAAAGCGCCAAGACGCTCGAGGTCAGGTTGCCGGACGGCAAAACACAGAAACTCGCCGTCTCGGCCATCGCTTCGCGGACTCCGCCTGTCTCGGTCATGCCCCCGATGCTCGGCATCCTGACCCCGGCGGAAATCCGGGACGTGACCGCCTATCTCTCGGGCCTTAAACCGAAGGTGACCAAGGCCAAGCCGGTAAAGGCCAAGAAATAGCCGATGCGTGGTTGAGTCAGCGACCAGTTAGGCCTCAACTGAGGCATGCTGCTCCGTCTCCTGCTGCTGGCGCCCTTGGCGGCCATCGCCCAGACCAATCTGCCGGCGGAATGGCAGAAACAGTATGATGCATGGTATTGGCCGGCCCAGATGTCGCGGCCCGAGAATGTTCGCTGGTCTGATTCTGGCCGACTCATGGCCTACGCCTGGAAAGAGAATGGCGGCCTTGCTTGGAAACTCGTCGACTGTGCTTCGGGCGTAATCCGTCCGGCGTTCAATCATGAGATGGTCGCGGTAGCTCTTTCCGAACAGACGAAGAACAAGGTCACTCTTAAGAAATGGCCGTTCACCCGGGTGATTCCCCTCGAAGATGGGCGCGTCCGTCTCGAGTCTGACACCGATGCTTGGATCGTGGAAGTAAACCAACGGCTGACTCCGAGTCAGCCTGGTCCCAAGAGCGAAGCACCGTCCCCTGAGAAGACCGGAAAAGGACCCGGAGAATCAAAACGCCTGTCCTCGTCGAAGGTCCGTGCCGAATCCCCGAATGGTGACCACAAGGTGGAACTTCGCGGCGGCAACGTGACCCTCATCGACCTCAAGAAAGGTAACGTTGAGACCAAACTCAGGCAGGATGGAGTTGAAGGAAAAGACGCCTTCGTCGGCCCAATCAGCTGGTCCCCGGATGGCCGTCATTTCGCGCTCTGGCGTGAACGTACGGTACCTGTCCGCCAATACCTCGTGACGGATTCGGTCAAACAGACCAAGAAATCGATCTCCTACGACAAGCCCGGCGACGACCGCACACAACGTATCCCCTGGGTGTTCTCGGTCGATGGAAAGACGTCCAACCGTCCCACGGCCGACGTGCTACCACTGCCTTACTCCACCGAACGCCTAGACTGGTCCGCCGACTCGAAGCGCCTCCTCTCCGAGTTCATCAAGCGCGGCTTCACCGGGCATGGCATCATCGAATATGACGTCGAGCGGCGGAGCTGGCGGAGATTACTCGCCGAGGAAGACCCCAAGTTCGTCTACTCCTTCGCGACCCGCTATCGCTACGACCTGGACGAGAGCCGCGCGCTTTGGCTTTCCGAACGAACCGGCTGGCTGCACTTATATTCCATGGACCTCAAGACCGGCAAGACGCTGGACGCCATCACCGGCGGAGCCTGGGTCATGAAAGAAGTGCTCAAGGTCGACGAGAAGGCTGGCACAATCACCTTGGTCGCCCTTGGCCGAGTGCCCGGCGAGAACCCCTACCATCAACATATCTGTAGGGTCGGCCCCGGGCGCACGTTCGTCGACTTGACCCCCTCCGATGGAAACCACGAAGTGACCTTCTCGCCCGACCGCCGGACGCTGATCGACGCCTCGTCGCGGGTCGATCGGGCACCGACCTACACCCTGCGCAGCGCGGCGGACGGCCGGGCCATCGCCAAACTGGGTGAGGCCGACTCCGGTCCGCTCAAGAAAGCTGGCTGGTCACCCACGCTGCCATTCGTCGCCAAGGATCGAGACGGCAAGACGGACATCTGGGGCGTCGTGACGCGCCCTCACCCCTTCGATTCAAAGCAGAAGTATCCCGTCATCGAGAACATCTATGCGGGCCCTCATGGGTCGTTTGCCCCGCGTTCCTTTAACTGGTGGAACCGCATCCATCGTGAGCTCAGCCTGCAAGGATTCTACGTCGTCCAAATGGACGGACGTGGCACCAATAACCGCGGGAAAGAATTTCATCAGGTCAGCTGGCGTAACCTCAAGGACGGCGGCTTCCCCGACCGCATCGCATGGATCAAGTCCCTCGCTAAGTCCGAGCCCAACATGGACCTCACCCGCGTCGGCATCTTCGGCGGCTCCGCCGGCGGTCAGAACACCGCCCACGCTGTCTTGCTGCACGGCGATTTCTACAAGGCGGGCGCGGCCGACTGCGGCTGCTACGATAACCGCATTGATAAGCTCTGGTGGAACGAACAATGGCTAGGCTACCCCATTGGTCCTTGGTACGAAGAGAATTCCTGCGCGCGCTACGCCGCCAACCTCCGCGGCCGGCTGTTTCTGTCCGTCGGCGAATCCGATACCAACGTCGACGTGAAGTGCAGCTACGACTTCCGCGACGCGTTGCTCGCGGCCGGCAAGAAGGACCAGATCGAGTTCCATATCGTCCCCGGTGCCAATCATGGGGCAGGCGAATCCAACGAGATGCGGGAGAAACGAGCCCGCTTCTTCGAATCCGCCCTCGGCAAGCCCCTTCCTCTCTCACCATGACCACTCCCGCCCCCGGCCTGATTGAACTCAGGCTCAACAACGTCGGCCAGCTGTTCAATACCATGGACCCGTCGCCGTTCCATGAGCGCGACCTAGATCATGACGCCGAGGAATTCATCCTGAGCTGGGCTCGCGAACATGAAAAGGATTCGAATCTCCGTATTCGCATCGTACTTCGCCAGGCCGAAGACGCCGAGTCCGCCCGGCTAGTCAGAGAATCCATCCAGCATTATTTTGAATATCGTGCGCGCATCACCCGACGTGACCTCGGGGAGCTCTTCCGCGAAGGTCGGACGGCGTTGCTCATTGGCCTGCTCTTCCTCGCCGCCACCCTGGTGCTGCGCGACCTGATCACCCCGGGGTATCGGCTGGGCGATTTCCTGCGCGAAGGGCTGACCATCTGCGGCTGGGTCGGCCTCTGGAAGCCCATCGACATCCACCTCTACCGATGGTGGCCCCTGCGGGCCCATGGGAGGCTCTTAACGAGGCTTTCAGTCTGTCCCGTCGAAGTCGTCTTTGAGTCCTGAAAGCAGGGTCGCCCTGCGCTTATAGGGCCGGTTAGCCGAGGCGAAATAACGTATTTTTTACGATGATGCATTGACTGAGGGGGAGCCCTGCCCCAATCCCAACCTTTCGCATGCAGAATTTCGCGAGCCAGTGCCTGGACCAGACCAAGGCCCTCCTCAAACTCAACTTCAATTCCCTTTCAGCCGATGGCACTGTCGTGCCGGTCGAGGGGGAAGTCTCACGGGCCGATGAGCCCGGTCACGCCGCCCTCGCCTTCGGGGAGTACTTCCGTGCCACCGGCGAACTTCACCTCGACCGACAGAACATCGCCGAGATCGTCGCCCGGACGATTACCGCCCAAGTCCGGATCAGCAAAGGCTCCGACAACGGCATGGCCTTTGCCTGCCTTGGACTTCTCGCCTTCGGTCCGACTCGCGAACGTAATCCCGTCTGGGAAATCCTCGATGAAGCTACCCGTGCCCTCATTGACGAGCGCCTCGCCATCGAGAATGACCATCATGACCACGTCCAAGCCTTCGATATCGCCAAGGCGGTCTGTCGCTTCTCCTTTGGTCTGACCAAGAAAGATGAAACCGGTCCGCTGGTCGACCGCTTCATGGATCGCATCGCTGCTGCCTCCACCGGCGGATTCCAAGATGAAGCCTCCAAGGCCGCGAACGCTGATAACTTCGGTGGCGCCTTCGACCTGTATGGCGTCGTGTCGCTGATCTTCATCCGCCAGTCGCTCCAGCTGCACGCTAACATCCAGCTCCGCGATTCCAAGCTACCGAAGCTGCGCTCGTTGGCAGAGAAATACATCCGCGTCATCATGGACACCGTCCGGGATGACGGACTGGGCTGGTCTTATGGCCGGGGCATCGGCGCCTACGGCCAGATGCACTGCATCACCCTACTCCTCCAGGCCCTGCGCGACCGCTGGGTACCGGTCGACAAGGAACCGCT
Organism: Opitutus sp. GAS368; assembly: GCA_945882655.1. Classification (GTDB taxonomy): domain Bacteria; phylum Verrucomicrobiota; class Verrucomicrobiia; order Opitutales; family UBA953; genus UBA953. Next base: position 3,467 of record CAMCWL010000021.1, on the reverse strand, counting down.
CGCTCGCGATCTCGTCCGTCGTCTGTACGCCAACTTCTTTACTACGTTCTTCGACACCGAACACGGCCTCATCATCGTCCGTGACGCCGAACGTGACACCATCCCGGGTCATACGACCCGCATGGCCAACTTCGACGCGGCCCGTTATCTTTCCCAGTGGTCGCGCCTCGCCAAGACCATTGGCGGCGACCTCGAAGTCGTTAAACCCGTCAGCCGCCTGCCGGTTTGCCGTTTCTTCTCTTTTGATAAGTCCCCCCGCAAAGAACAAGGCCTGCTCTCATATCAGGATCCTGCTTCTGGTCTGCACATCATTTTGCCGCTGGTATCGTCGGGTTCACATCGCTTCTCTGACTCGCTGGCCTTTCCGCACATGCCAGGCGTCTTTGACTGGCCGTCCAATCAGCAGACCAGCCCGTTCATCCCGGAGTTCACGATCGCTGGAAAAGTCTACACGCCCTCTTTCTACGGAAAGAACGCGCAAGTCGCCATGGGTACCAAGGCCGGAACCTACCACTTCCGCTACGACCAGCCTGACCTGATCGACCGCGACGAAAAGATTTCTTCTAACGTTGCCTCACTAAAGGTTGACTGGGAATTCAGCGGCGGCCGTATCGTCGGTCGCTTTACCTTGACCGCCAAGTCTGCCGTCATGCTGGAGGACTTCCGCCTCGTACTCCCTATCGCCGCGACGCATTCGCGCATGACTCCAGGCAACGCCCTGGTACTCGGCGCCGAATCCCATCGCTGCGAAGTGATCAAGGACGACTTCCACTCCACCTGGGCCGAGACCAAGGTCGTGAGCGATAGCCCTAAGCACCGCACCTGCTGGGGTAAGGTCCACTTCTACCAGACCCTGCAGCGCGATAAGTCGATGCCCCTGCGCGCCGGCATGACCTACTCCTTCGAAATCGCCTACCAGCCCCACGTCGTGCGGGCCGGGGATGCGGTCTGAGGTCGGTTTACCCGTCCTTCCAGCCTTCGGGGTTGTCCTAGGCCCTTCCAGTGCCCTATTCCCTAGGGTATCTTTTCATGCCCAGTTCGTTCTACATCACCACGGCCATCGACTACGCCAACGGCTCGCCGCATCTAGGCCATGCCTACGAGAAAGTCCTCTCCGACGTGATCTCGCGCCACATGCGCATGAGCGGCCGCAAGGTTCACTTCCTCACGGGTCTAGACGAGCACGGCCAGAAGGTCCAGCAGACCGCCCTCAAGCGTGGCATCGAACCCCAAGTCCTCGTCGACGAGATTGCCGCGGTCTTTAAGGGCATGCTTGGCGATCTTAATATCTCCCACGACGATTATATCCGCACGACTGAACCACGTCACAAGAAGGTCGTGCAACAGTTCCTACAGAAGCTCTTCGACCAAGGACTGATCTACAAGGGGCAGAAGACCGACTGGTACTCGACTCGTCAGGAACAGTTCCTCACCGATAAGGATCGGGACCCGGATGGATCCTGGCCTGAAATCTACGGTGAGGTTACGCAAACGACCGAAGAGAATTTCTACTTCAAGCTTTCACAGTTCCAGCCCTGGCTCGTCGAACATATCAAGTCGCACCCCGACTTCATCACGCCGCGCTTCCGGCAAAACCAGGTTCTCGAGTTCCTCAAGGAACCGATGAACGACCTCTGCATCTCGCGTCCGAAATCTCGCCTCACCTGGGGCATCGAGCTCCCCTTCGACACCTCCTTCGTCACCTACGTCTGGTTCGATGCGCTGACCAACTACTACTCTGCCGTGGCCGACAAGGGACTCTGGCCCGCCGACGTCCATGTCATCGGCAAGGATATCCTGTCGCCCCCGCACGCTGTCTACTGGCCCTGCATGCTCAAGGCCCTCGGCATCGAGCCCCCGCGCCAGTTGCTCGTCCATGGCTGGTGGACCGTCAACAACCAGAAGGCCTCCAAGAGCTCCGGCAACGCCACCAACACGCTCAGCTTCGCCGCCTCACACGGGGCCGATGCGTTCCGTTACTACCTCTGCCGCGAGATGGTCGTCGGACAGGATGCGGACTTCTCAACGACCACCTTCGAGAACCGCTACAAGGCGGACCTCGGCAACAATCTCGGCAACCTCGTCAACCGACTCCTCAACATGGTCGGACGCAACTATGCCGGCGCGATTCCAGCCGCCGCCGCGGACGAAGAGCTCGAAAAGAACCTCCGTCAGCTCTGGAGTGATTCGATCAAGAAGTACAACGAAGCCTTCGCCGATTATCAGGTCAGTCACGCCCTTGAAGCCCTCTGGGTCTTCATCAGCGCCATGAACGCCTACATCGAAGCGCGTGCGCCTTGGAAACTCGCTAAGTCAGCTGAGGCGGACGATCGTGCCCGCCTCGATTCCTGCCTCGCGCACGTCGCGGAAGGCCTTCGCCTCGTTGGCACAATCCTCACTCCGGTGATGCCGGCCACCTGCGACAAGCTCCTGACCAACATCGGTCGCCCCGTCGCCACCCATTTCGAAGGCGAGCTGACGTGGTCCGCCGCCTGTACGGGCTCAAAGGTCGCCGAAAAGTGCATTCTTTTCCCGCCGATCGAGGCTCCGACCGAAACTCCTTCGGCCTGATTGGACAATTCCTGCGGAGACCTTACCTTCACCGCTGTGGATTCCGTCAAGACCATCGACGAAGTTACCTTACTCGCTGACGCTGAAAAACGCGCCGCAGGCGAGGGGTTTGTCTGCTACACCTTTCCCACACCAGAACTCGATCCGCTGGCTGTTCTGGAAACCCTGGATGAGCCGGCACCCCGTGGCTACTTTGAGAACCCTTCCCGCAAGCGGTCTCATGCGGCCGGCTCTCCGCTTCGCCAATGGTCCGGACGCGGCGAGCAACGCTTTGTCGATGCTGACCGCTGGCTACGTCAACTTGACGGTAGCCTGACCTGTGTCGGCCCACGCCCCCGCATCATCGCGACATTCCCTTTCTACCCAGGGAATGAGAACGATGGCGCGGAGGCCAAACTCTTCCTGCCAGGCTGGCAGGTCGTGAGCGAAGACGGCCTGACAACCGTCACCCTCTGCGAACCAGCCGCCCCTGGCTGCGCCGCTCGCATGGCCAAAGCGGCGGAAAGCTTCCGTAAGTTCACCTATCGATCCAACCCCAGCCCTCCTCGGGCCCCGGTTCCAACCGTCCTTTCAGAAGTAGGCGGATCTTGGTTCCCGTCCGCGGTAGTCCGAGCCACCGAACTGATCAAGGAAGGTTCGTTTGAGAAGATCGTGCTTTCGCGTGCCTTCGATTGGCGCCGGGCTGAGCCCTTCAGCATTTATGCGACATTGCACCGCCTACGTCGCGGCAATCCGCCTTGCCATACATTCCTCGTCGACGAAGCCGAGGGTGCGCTCGTCGGCGCTACCCCCGAGACGCTCCTATCGCTGTTTGATGGCGCCGTCCGTTCCGAATCGGTGGCCGGCACGACCCGTCGCGGAGAATCGGCCTCCGAAGACGCCAGTCTCGCCGAAGC
>CAMCWL010000020.1 GCA_945882655.1 Opitutus sp. GAS368 | reverse complement strand
TCGCGATCAACGACAAGGAGTTCGCCCAAGCTTGCGCCTATAAGCTCATCGAGCTGATCGGCTGCCGTTCGTGAACGAGAGTTCTTCTCTTCGTCGCTGGGCCACCTTCGCGATGTTCTTTAACGTCGTGGCCTGGGGTATGTCCTGGGTCAACGTCCGGGCGGTCCTGCCCGAAGTCGGCGCTGGTCAGCTGGGCGCGATGCGTTACCTCATCGCCTCAGCAGTGATGCTACCAATCTGGCTCTATCGCGGACGCCCCCTGCCGGCGCGAGGCGACTGGCCCACGGTCGCGTCGCTTGGGCTGTTCGGCTTCTGCCTCTACAACCTTGGCATCAACTACGGGGAACGGACCGTCAACGCCGGCACCGGTTCGATGCTGATCTCCTGCATCCCAGTCCTGGTCATCCTCCTCGGCGTGATCACCGGTCGCGAAAAGGTCGGCCTACTTGCATGGCTCGGCATCGGACTCTCGATGACCGGAGTCGTGCTCACCGCCGCCGGCTCCGAAACAGGTCTCACCTTCAACTTGGGTTCGATGCTGATTCTTGGCGCGGCTTTCTGCGCCGCCATCCAGACCCTGATCAGCAAAGCACTCACCCAGCGCTACGCGGCGGTCGACGTGACCACCTGGGCCATCTGGCTGGGTACTCTGGGGCTGCTACCCTTCTCCGAAGACCTGGTCGGCACGGCCACACGCCTCTCCGGCCTGGGCTGGGTCCATCTCGTTTTCCTAGGCATCGTCCCTGCCGCGCTTTGTTACACCATCTGGTCATGGGTACTCGTCACCCTGCCGATCACGACCGTGATGAGCGCGGTCTATGCGATCCCGGTTTTCTCGGTGCTCTTCGGATGGATGATTCTTGGCGAACAGCCGTCATTCCTGACCCTGATCGGCGGCGCGGTCACCCTCGCCGGCGTCGCCTGGGTGCAGTCGTTGACGAGGAAGCACAAAAGTTGATTGGTTGAACAGTTGGCCTGTTGAACAGAAGAGAGCAACGCGGCCCACGATCCTACTTCTGGCCAACTGATCAACAGGTCAACGGTTCAACTATCTCATCACTTCCCCAACTCCGAGGCTGTCCACGGCGCGGTGCGTCCTTTGGTCGCATCACGCACGGCTTTGACTTCCTCGACCTTCACGGCTGGCGCCTTGTTGCCGAAAGCGTTCCGGACGTAGGTCAGGACATCGGCGAGCTGCTGGTCGTCCAAGCCCATGGGCGGCATCGGCACGAGGCCGTAGTCCTTACCCTGGACCTTGGTCGGGCCAGCCAGACCATGCATGGTGATCTTGATCAAGGTCTGGACGTCGCCGGCGACCCAGTTACTCTTGGCCAACGGCGGATAGACGCCAGTGAGCCCCTGTCCTGCGGCTTGGTGGCAATTAAGACAGAGGGCCTCGTAGATGGCTTGTCCGGGCGAGACAACGGACGGCCCGGTGCTGGCGATCTTCTTGAAATAGGCGGCCTGCGGGGCGGACAGTTCGGCAGCTAGCTTCCCGGCGGTCGGAGCCAAGTGCCGTACGGTCTGCTTCAGGGCATAGTCGAGGAACTTATCTGAGGGCTGCTCGACCGCTCCTAAGACGGTGCGCAGCGAAGTGTGGCCACCGATATGACTGAGTGCCACGACGGCCTCCAGGCGGACGCGAGGGTGCTTATCGACGATGGCCTTGGCCAGGCGCGCTTGGACATCGGGTAGCAGGGATGACCATTCCCCGACGACACGGGCCGCATAGGCCCTAATCCGGAAGTCGGCCGAGGACTGCAGGCGATCCAGCAGAGCAGTGCGGACGAGTCCATGCGACTGCAGTACGCCCATGGCTTCGAGATATTGAGACTCCGAGCGGTCCTTAGCGATAAAGGCATCCACGGCGGCGGCGACCTTATCAGTCGGGCGAGTGAAGAGCAGACGGCGAGCCTGATAACGCGTCCAACGTTCGGGCGAGCCGAGCTGGGTGAATAGCTCACTCTCAGACATCGACACGAGATCAGGCTGCTTCACGGTCGGCAGGCCCTTGGCGGTGATGCGCCAGATGCGCCCATGCGAGCGATCGCGGCGTGGGTCGGCGTAACTGGCCTGGTAATGCCCGATCACGGCGTTGAACCAATCGCAGGCATAGAGTGCGCCATCTGGACCCACGGAGACGTCCACCGGACGGAAGGCTTTGCTGCTGGAGATGATGGGGCTGACGATCCGCTCGGTCTTGAAGCCGGAGCCGTCGTCGACGAAGCGATGCAGGTCGAGCGTGTTGCCGTAGTAGCCGCCGATGAAACCGGCGCCCTGGAGTTCCGGCGGCATGGCCTTGGTGCCGAGGATGTCGACGGAGTTGGATTTCAACGGGGAGTCGAACAGCGCATGCGTACCCGCGTATTCGTCCGGCGTCTCGATGGCGCCCAGGCCAGGTAGGCTATAAAAACCGGCGACGCGGTCACCGCTCTTATGGAAGGGCTGGAAATAGTCGTCAAAGGCGACGCCCCAGCAATTGTGGCCGGCCTTACCATACTGGAAGAACGGCTGGAGTCTTTGGTTCTTCAAGTCGTAGCGCATGAGGCCCGACTTCGGCAGGCTGACGATACCACGCGGCGTCTCGACCCGCGTGATGGCGTGCAGGCCTTGGCTCATCCAGAGCGTGCCATCTGGACCATGGCTGATCGAGTTGACGAGCTGGTGGGTATCGCCGACGCCAAAGCCTGACATCAGGACCTCGGTCTTGTCCGCCTTCCCGTCGCCATCGGTATCGGTCAGTTTGATCAGGCAATCGAAATCGCACACGAGGATCGACGTGTTGCCGATATCGTCAGTCAGTGGTTCGACACCTTGGACCATCGTCAGGCCTTCAGCGAAACGGACAGCCTTGTCGGCCTTGCCGTCGCCATCGGTGTCCTCGAGGCGGAGGATATAGTCGCGAGGCTTCACGCCAGGCACGGCCTGGGGATAGGTCGGAGAACAGCAGACATAAAGGCGGCCCTTAGCGTCCCATGACATCTGGGTGGGCTTAGCCACACCGAGTGACTCGTCGGCGAACAGATTGACCTCGAAACCTTCAGCGACCTTGAAAGTGGCCTGCTCCTCGGCAGCGGACATGACCTTCTCGGTGCTGACAGCGGGCCCGGCCTGAGGCGCGGGGACGGCTGATATTTCACCACGGGCTAGCGCTTGGATGTGCTTATCCCACGAAGTGACCAACGGCTTATAAGCTTCGAAGTTCTTCTTGAGCGATGGCACCGGACCGAAACCTTTGCCGTAATTCTGCGAGATGCGGTCGCCATAGACGAAGGACCAGTTCGCCGGGCGCCAGCAATCCGCCCAGAGACGGTTCTTCTCGATGATCGCCGCCCGGAGTATTGCGGAGGGCTCAGGCTTGGCAGGAAGTCCCAGGGCGGATGCGACCTCGCGTCCGACGACCTCCAGACCCTTGGCGGAAAGATGGAGCCCATCCGTCGAGGGTTCATTCTGGGTGACCGCCGTAAGGCCGACAAAAGGCAGGCCGCGCTGCTTGGCGATGTCGTCCACCGCGGACGCATACTCGGCCAGATTCTTCCGATGTTCAGCAGTCGTAAGGTCCGGTAGGCGCCCGGAAGGCATGAAACCAGCGGGCGATAACAGCACGATGCGAGGCGTGTGGCGACTGAGGTCATCGAGCAGCTTGTGGTAGTCGGCTTTGAACTTGGCCAATCCACCCTGCCCCTTGAACGCTTCCGCTTGACCGAATTGGACAATCAAGGTCGTTGCACCGGCGGTCTCGAGCTGCCCCTTCCACGGACCGAAATTCAGATCGCGCCACTGCTCATGGACCGTGTCCGCTTCCCAGGCCATGGAGCGGAAGACAGGGTTCTTGGCGGCGAAGGCTGCGGCGAGTCGCGACTCGATTTCGCCGGACTTGGCTTCACGGACGAGATTCTCCTGACCGATGAAGACGACGACTTCGTCCTGACCGAGGTCAAATTTGCCATCCTTGAAGGGGGCTGGAGGTGCCCATACAGATTTCACGTCGCCGAAGCGATTCATCACCGTCTCCTTGGTCGTGACTGGCAGGTCGTTCAGCGGGTCGAGGACGACGTTGCGGAAGCGGATCTCGGCCTTGCAGTTGCCATGGATCTGGAGACCGATGAGGCCGTAGGCGTCGTCGATCGACGGATCGGTCTCGGTGTAATCCAAGGTCGCCTTGCCGTTGAGGAAAATCGTGATGCGGGGACCTTCAGCTCGGATCTCATACTTATTCCATTCGCCCTTCTTCTCGAGCTCGGCAATCTCGGTGTCGGCCTTCACACCATAAGCGCCAACCCCGGTGCCGGCACGTGCCAGGAATTTCTTGCGGCGAGATTCGTCGTAAAGCGACCCTGTGTGTCCATGGCCGATGTCGGCCTGATAACCGATCATCTCATTAGGCGGATTAGTCGCGCGAAGGCTCCGAAACTGGACGCCGCCATTCACGAAGCCCTCGGTACCGACGAGTTTGTATTCCAGCGTCAGACGGAAGTTATAGAAGCTGCGCTTGGTCGTCAGGAACTCGTTACGCGGATTACCGGCCATCGAGCCACCCACGATCTCGCCATTCTCGACGCGCCAGACCTTGGCGTCACCTTCCCATCCCGTCAGCGTCTTACCATCGAACAAAGGCGCCGGCGCGGCAAAGAGTCCGAGGACTCCAGCGAACAAGCAAAGGACGGGGACAAAACGCTTCATGGGGTTAGGTCTTAGGCAATCCGCCCGAGGGATTGTTCCAAGAGTTTAAATACAAAGGTAGGGCTGACCGCCCTCGGTCAGCCGCGGTTGAGCGAGGGCGCTCAACCCTACCCGACACCAAAGGCAGACACAAAAAGACCGAAGGCTTTTCAACCTCCGGTCCTCGTGGCCTCAGGCCCTCCGGCCCTCGACCTTAAGCCAGGCCTAGATGCTTCAAGGCCTCAGGCGTCGGTCCGTCGAAGTTGACGGTCGGGACGTTGCCCACGTAGCCGACATCTTTCCAACCCTGCGGTGTGGTGTAGTAGCCGCTGGCGGCGAGATAACGGAAGCGTCCGAAGAAGTTCTGGGCCGACTTGAACTCCTTCTTGACCGCGGTCTTACCACAGATGTCGTCGGCAATCGCGCATTTCTGCGGTTCCGCGAGGTCGACGAAATCCTTCTGGAAACGGCGCTGGGCTTCGGCGTCGAGCCAATCCAAGCCTTCCGTAATCACTGGACGGTCCTTCGCGGTCTCGTCGTAAGGTGAGCTGATCCACTCATCGATGAACTCCTGCACGCCGAGCTGCGAGGGCAGCTTATCGCCCGGGTTGTCGGGCGGCAGGATGAGGTCGGTCAGCGAGGCGGCCGCCTTGCGCTGCTTGGGCGTGAGGGTCAGCGGCCAGAGCTCACCCGGAGCGTAGTTCTTATTCAGGACCGGGTCCCAGCCGATGCGCTTGTCGCCGGGAGCGGCGGGACGCGGGAGCTTATCCTGAGCGGAGGCGTGCGGGAAGATCGCGGCGGCCGCCGCGGCGGCGCCGATCCACTTGAGCGCCATGCGGCGATCGATCTGACCAGGATTATCTGCGGGAATATTTTCCATGTTCATAAGTCTTAGAGGTTACCCTTGCGCATCTCTTCGATGAGATGGTCGCTGGCGCGCCACGCGAGCGCCATGATGGTGAGCGTGGGGTTCTTATCCGGATTGCTGCAGAAAGCCGAAGCGTCGTTCAGGAGCAGATTCGGGACCTCCCAGCACTGGTTCCACTGGTTGGTGACGGACTTCTTGCCGTCGGCTCCCATGATGGCACCGCCAACCTCGTGGATGATCGAGCCGCCTGGCTCAATAGCCTTGGTGCCGTCGGACTCAGGCTTCCGCGTCTTCCCGCCGATGGCTTCGATCATCATCGCGAACGTGGCCTCCATGTGCGCGGCCTGCTTGGTCTCGTGTTCGGACCATTTCCAATGGAAGCGCAGGACGGGGATACCCCACTTATCCTTCACGGTCGGGTCGAGTTCGCAGAAGCAGTTTTCGTTCGGGATCATCTCACCGCGCCCTGCGAAACCGATGCTGGCGCCATACTTCTGACGGACTTCTTCCTTATAGCTCTTGCCGTAGCCAGGGCTGGCGCCGCCCGCGCCAAGGCCAGGCATGCGACGTCCCGTGCCGAACTCGATATGGTAGCCACGGGCGAAGCCGAGCTTGCTGGCGTCCTTATACAGCCACCACGGGATGTAGACGTGGGTGCCGGCGCCTTCTTCGTTGTGGACCGGCAGATTCTCGAACGCGGGGACGCTACCGCCCAGCTTTCCGCCGACCGTATCCATGATGTACTTGCCGACGAGGCCGGAGCCGTTGGCGAGGCCGTTCGGGAAACGGTTGGATTTCGAGTTGAGTAAGATGCGGGCGGTCTCGCCCGAGCTCGCGGCAAGAATCACCGCGCGGCCCTTCACGGCTCGCTCTTGGCCGGTGACTTTGTCGATGTAGATGACGCCATTGGCCTTGCCGTCGGTGCCGACGGTGACCTCGCGGGCGTGCGCATTGCAAAGGATGTCGAGGTTGCCGGTCGCGAGCGCCGGCGGGAGGTGCACGGTGGTCGACTGGTAGTTAGCCTTGATCGAGCAGCCCCGACCGCAGTCGGTCGCCCAGAAACACGCAGCTCGTTCCTGCATGGCCTTGGCGATGATCTTCTGTGCCTTGGGATTATTCGGGTGCAGGCGGGCCGGGAAGTTCACATGGTCCTGGCGGGTTGAGAGAATCGCGCGATGGATCGGGATCACGGGGATGCCGAACTTGGCGACGTGCTTCTTGACGTAGAGTTCGCCGGCGCGAGCCTTGGGCGGAGGGAGCAACGTGCCGTTCGGGGAATCCGGCGTATTCTCGAGGCCTTCGTTGGAACCGTAGACGCCGACGAGCATCTCTACCTTGTCATAATAAGGGGCGACGTCGTCGTAGGTGAAGGGCCAATCGAAGCCGAGGCCGTCACGGGAATAGGGCTTGAAGTCGTAAGGACCATTGCGGAGCGAGATGCGGCCCCAATGATTGGTACGTCCGCCGAGCATGCGGGCGCGCCACCAATCAAAGCGCTGCTTCGGATCGGTCGACGCTTGGGTATAAGGCTCGCCGGGGACTTCCCAGCCACCGTCGACGGTCGCGTCATGGAAGCCGAACGGCTTCTCCCGCGTGCTCATGCCGCGCAACGGAGCATCCGCACGGGACTGGAACATCGGGGTCTCGGTGACGGGATCGTAATTACGTCCGGCCTCGAGCATGAGGACTTTTACGCCGTTCATGGTGAGCGTGTAGGCGGACTGTCCGCCGCCCGCGCCAGAACCGACGACGATGACGTCGTAGGTGGGCTGCAGTTCTTTTTCAGTGATGATGGCCATGGGGATGGAGGAGTGAGATTACTTAGAAGCGCGGAATTGCCAAACTTCGTTAAAGAAACCCGCGGCGGGGATGGCACCTGGGGCGACGGCATCGGGGGCGACCTTGAGGTCTACCACAGCCCAATCCGGCAGCTTGGCGACCTGGCGGGCGTTATTCAGGTAGTCGTACTCGCGGTAGGTGAAGCTGCTATTGATCACGACGTACTTCTGAGGATTCAGAGGGTTCGGGTAGACGAGAATCGGCGCATGGTCGGCAGCCGAGTAGGTCTTGCCGTCGACAACGAGTTTGTCGGCCGTCCACTGGATCGGGAGCTTAGCGACAATCTTAGCGAGCATGGCGTTCGAAGAAGGATCACCCCAGAGGATGAGGTTACTCTTCGCGATGTCCTCGTCCTTAACCTGCGCATCGGTCTTCGTGGGTGCATCGCCGCGGAACTGGCGACGCCATTCGAAACCGGCGCGCACCATCTCGGACTTCACCCAGCCGCCGACCTTGGGGTTAAACGGCTGGCCGGTCGGGGCGACGTAAAGGAAGGAATCCATGAACGCGTCGTCGATGGGGCCAGACAGTCCGTGACGTTTATGGGCGCCCTTATCGGCGTACTCCGACACCTGCGTCCACTCCCCGTTCTTCGGATCACGGGCGAAGGTCGCTTTCCAGGAGCGATCCGAAGCGGCCTTGACGGAAGTCAGGACCTTCTGGCCGTCGATGGTCACGGCGGTCGGGGCGAACTGGGACTGCACGGCATCACCGGACGCGAAGTCGAGGGTGAGACCGGCGACATTCGAGGTCTTCACTTCGATGGAACGCTCGTCGACCAGCTTGGCGTCGACCTGGGCCTTCTGCCAGTGCTCGACCATGCGGTCTACCCGGACCCAATGCATGCGGTCATAACGCAGGAAGTAGGTGGCGAAGGAGACTTCCTTGGGCGTACGGACGCGGCCATTGGCAGCGATGGCGGCGAGGCGTCGCTCGATCTCGACCATGGAGTCAGGGTGGATCTTATGGGCGGTCTGCGGCCCGATGATGTGGGTGAGTTCCATGCCGAGCTTACCCATCTCGCGGGCCATCACGTCGGCGGCCTGCTTCTGCTTGTCGAGCTCGCCACTATAGGCGACCGTCGGAGCATTGCGGAAGTTGATGGCGGTGTCGGTGGCGTTATACCAAGCCCAGAGAGTCTTCTGCCAGGACGGGATCCTGGAGACGTCTTCGTTCTGGAAGACGTTCAGAAACTCCGGGGTCTCGGAGAAGCCGGCGCCAGGATTGATGCCGCACCAGCGGTCGGTGTAGTGGGCGCCAAACTGCCAGACGGCCGCGCCACCCATGGAAAAACCACGGATGAATAGACGGTCGTCGTCGATGTTGTAGCTCTTGCGGGCGTGGGCGTAGGCCTCCCAGAGGTCGACCTCGCCGGCCATCTTATTGGCGCAACAGTAACGACCGTATAGATGGAGTACCAGGCGATTGTTAGCCGGGAGCTGGCCGACGTTCTTTCGGCGATCGCCGAGGAACGCGAGTTCGCTCAAGGTCTCACCACGGCCATGGCACCAGAAGTCGAGTCGCATGAGTGAGCCGGAGTAGTTGTCAGGAATCACCATGCCGTAAGGCTGCACCGAGCCGTCGATCTTCGACTTATAGCCACGGACGACCAGACCGGTCTGACGAATCCAAGGCGTCTCGCCCTTCAAGAAGGAAGCCGCGCGGGCTTTGCCTTCGGCGACGAGCTCATGGGCGGTCTTGAATTCGCCCTTATTGAAATACTCGTTGTACTTGCCGGCCCAATCGACCGCCTTGTGGAAGATTTCGATATCAGCCAGAAACTCCTCGAGGCGCGGGTTCTTCGCCTGAGACTTGGCGGCGGCGTCGATGGCCGTTCGCAGTTCGGCGAGCTCCTTGGTCAGCGTCACCTTGTCGGCCTCGGGTAAAGCCACGGCCTTATCGGTCGGCGGGATCGGGCGGACGGCGGCAGGGATATTATCCTTCGGACCATCGGCTAAAGCCACGGCAGCAAAAAGAGAAAGAAGAAGGAGAGAGCGCATGGAAATGAATGGGGAAAGGACCTTGGGCAGGCCTTTCCGGGGGTGCCAATGGTCTACACTACGACCCACCAGACCGACAAGTGTTCCTTCTAGCCAGATAACGACACGAATGGGTCCTGCTGGCCATTTTCCTCGCCTCCGACCTTCCCCTTCCTCACATCTCCGGGCAATGGCCCTACTCAGTCTCCTCGACGTCTATGTCAGCTTCGGCGGCCCTCCCGTCCTGGACCACCTGAACCTCCAAATCGAGGAAGGCGAACGGGTCTGTCTGCTCGGTCGAAATGGCGCCGGCAAAACAACCCTGATGCGCATCGCCGCCGGCGAGTCCGCCCCCGACGCGGGCACGGTGACCATCCCGGACGGCGTCTGCATCGCCCGCCTGACCCAGGAAATCCCTGAGAGCCTCCCGGGCAATGTTCGTGATATCGTGACCTCCGGCGTCCGGGCTGACGACCATTCCGAGGACTGGGAAAAGGACCTCCGGGTCGACGATCTGATCGCCCGCCTGGGGCTCCCTGAAGACCGCGAGTTCAACGACCTCTCCGGCGGCCTGAAGCGTCGCTGCCTCCTTGCCAAGGCCTTGGCCGCCAAGCCGGGCCTTCTCCTGCTCGACGAGCCAACCAATCACATGGACCTCGATTCGATCCTGTGGATGGAAGAGTTCCTCCTCGAGCAGAAGATCCCCCTCCTCTTCGTCACGCACGACCGCGCCTTCCTGCGCCGCATGGCGAACCGCATCATCGAACTCGATCGCGGTAAGCTCGCGAGCTGGTCCTGTGACTACGACACCTATCTCGTCCGCAAAGAAGAACTCTTTGTCGCCGAAGAACGTCAGCGCGCGGCTTTCGATAAGAAGCTCGGCCAGGAAGAAGCCTGGTCCCGCCGCAGCCCCGGCGCCCGCCGCACGAAATCCAACGCCCGCATGGAAGCCCTCGTGAAGATGCGTGCTCAGCGCGGTGCGTTACGCTCGATCGCCGGTTCCGCGAAGATGGAAATCAGCGAAGCTGAACGCTCTGGCGTCCGCGTGGTCGAAGCCGAAGAAATTGCCTTCGCCTACCCAGGCGGGACGCCTCTCATTCGCGAATTCAGCCTCGTCCTCAACCGCGGCGACAAGGTCGGCCTCATCGGCCCCAACGGCGCTGGCAAGACCACCCTCGTCAAGATGCTCCTGGGCCAGCTGGCCCCGACTTCCGGCGTCCTGAAGTTCGGCACGAAGATGGAAGTGATCTACTTCGACCAGATGCGCGAGCAGATCGACGACGACAAGACCGTCGCCGAGAACCTCGCGGGTGATAGCGATACGGTCACGGTGCAGGGCCGCTCGCGTCACGTCATCAGTTACCTCCAGGATTTCCTCTTCGACCCCACGCGCGCTCGCTCCAAGGCCAAGGTGCTCTCGGGCGGCGAACGTAACCGACTCCTGCTCGCCCGCCTGTTCACCAAGCCGGCCAACGTGCTCGTGCTCGACGAACCGACCAACGACCTCGACGCCGAGACCCTCGACGTCCTGGAGGACATCCTCGTCGATTATGCCGGCACGCTGATCATGGTCTCCCACGACCGTGCCTTCCTCGATAACGTCGTCACAAGCACGCTGGTCTTCGAGGGCAACGGCGTCGTGACCGAGCACGCCGGCGGTTACACCGACTGGCGTAACGAACTCGCCCGCGTCGCCGTGGCCAAGCGCACCGCCGCCATCGGCACTATCGCCAAGACTGCCGTCGCTAAGTCAGCCGCCTCGGCTCAACCTGGCGCCAAGCTCAACAACAAGGAGCGCAAGGAACTGGAGACCCTTCCCGGCAAGATCGAGCAGCTCGAAGCCGAACAGGCCCAGATCACCGTACAGCTGGGCGACCCGGAGATTTACAAGGATGGTGGCACGAAGGCCGCAGCATTGCAGAAGCGCCTCCACGCCGCCGAAGCCGAGCACTCCGATGCCCTAGCCCGCTGGATGGACCTCGACGCCCGCAAGGACGCCTAAGCCCCAGGTCGTTGCGCTTTTGTCTGGGGCACATTGCCGTCCAAACGGTCTTTTGTGCCGATTTCAGGATAGAACATGCAGTTAACGGCGGTTGCCCCAAGCCGCCTGACGCCCATGATACTCCATATTAACCCATAAATAGGGGTTAATATCAATCATGACAACTCACGTTCCGACAGACCTACCAAACAATCAGTCTGTGCCGTTTTTTGTCACTCTGCCTAGCTCCGTTAGCTGACCCTTTCCTGTCCCCACATGAAAAGCCCTCGTAATGTCCTGCTCGCGCTCGGTTGGTATGACCATCGCCTGCTCCAAGGCATCGCCACCTATGCCTCCGAGCATCGCTGGCACCTAGCCTCCCATAGCATCATCCACGAGAAGGTGATCCCGTGGGGCTGGGCTGGCGACGGTATCTTGGCGTGGCTCGGTGCTGGCGACGACCTGGCCGACTTCGTGCGCAAGGCCGACAAGCCGACGGTCGACTTCTCCCTGCGCCGCCGGGATACACCCTTCGCCCACGTGGTGCAGGATCACGCGAAGACCGGTGAACTGGTCGCCGAACATTTCATCGAGCGTGGGATGACCCGCTTCTGCTTCTTCAGCGATACCGAGAACTGGTCGCAGGTCGAACGAGGTGAGGCTTTTACGGAAGCCCTCCGTCGTCGCGGACTGGCCTGCGAACATCTCCGCTGGCTGCCCAACGGCAAACGAGGCGCCGCCCAGGATGAGTGGCAGCGCCGCCGAGACTGGTTGATGACCCGCCTCAAGGATGCACCCAAGCCGCTGGCGATCTTCGCCGCTAACGGAACCTTGGCGGTCGAGCTCCGCGAACTCTGCGAAGAAGCCTGCCTGCATGTGCCCACCCAGGTGGCGATCGTCGGGATCGACGACTACCTGCTCTCGGTCGGAGCGATCAAGAAATACGTCTCCGGCGTCGACACGAACCTCGAAGAACAAGGCTATCGCGGCGCGGAACTACTCGACCGCCTGATGCGCGGCGAAAAGGCACCGCTCGAACCCATCCGCATCCAGCCGGCCGGCGTGATCACCCGCATGAGCAGCGACATCCTGGCCACCGGCCACGAAGGCGTCATCCGCGCCCTGCACCATATCACCGACCACTTCGCTGAATCGCTGGGCGTGA
Organism: Opitutus sp. GAS368; assembly: GCA_945882655.1. Taxonomy (GTDB): domain Bacteria; phylum Verrucomicrobiota; class Verrucomicrobiia; order Opitutales; family UBA953; genus UBA953. The sequence continues at coordinate 6,810 of CAMCWL010000020.1, read as the reverse complement.
AGCAACTCGCCACCATCGCCCACATGTCTGAACGCGGCCTGCGCCAGGCCTTCGTGAAGCACGTCGGCTGTACGCCGGGCGACCGCCTGCGCACGGTTCGGATCGATTCCGCTAAACGCCTACTCGCCGGGTCCACCGAGAAGATTGAGTCGATCTCCCATCGTTGCGGCTACCCGAACCTTAATTCGTTCTTCGCGGCTTTCCGGCGCACGGAAAACATGACCCCGGCCGAATACCGCCGGATCATGCGCTTCCGTAGCTGAGACGTCGGATTACTCCGCCAAGGCGTGGATGGTGTTGATCACCTGACCACGCAGTTCGATGCCGTCAGCGGCCTTGATGTCATACTTGAGCTGCATCTGCATCGCCGGACGGAGATCAGGAATCGCAAGGAAGACGGACTTACGGTCGGCGGACAAGGTCGCGGACTTCACGTCGAGGAAGTCGTGCTTGCGCTCCGCCATCTGTGCCTTGCTGAATTGGAGACGACCGTCGTTGCCGAGCTCGGTCGCGGCGACCTTGGTCTCCGTGGTGGAGATCTCCGGAGAGCCATAGGCCGAGGACCAGATGTAGTTCCAGGTCTCGATGTTCCAGTTGGCGGCGTCGGCCGCAGCCTGGGCGTCGAGCTCGCAGGTGAAGTCGACGCGTACACCCAGCTTGGTCGCGGCGAGCGCGATGGGCATGCGGGTCGCGACACCAGTATAGCGCACCCGCTGGAAGCAGCCATTCTGGGTCGCGGTGGTCTGCCAGCCGCGGAGGCCGGTCACGTAAAGTTGTCCATCCTTGGGGTTGAAGCGGGCGCGCATGGCGCCGCTGCCGAAGTCGACGTTGAAGCGGGTCACGCCGCCCTGCATCTGGGGCTTACCGTTGAAGGTCACTTCCTGAGGGAGTACGCCGTAGAGCGAGCAGGTGCCATAGCTGAGATGCAAGAGTCGGTCTTTCCACGGACCGAACTTATCGCTGGTCACCCAGACCTGGCCACCGCTGGAGTTGTCGACATTCTTGGGGAACCAGCAGAGCGGACGATCGTAGTCCGTCGGCGGCGTCGTACGATGGGCGAGATCGACCACGCCGTAGAACCCGCCCTGCTTCACCCAGTTGAGGCGGCACATGGGCGTCCAAGTGCCTTCGTTATCCCCGGTGGTGAGCTGGCCGGTCGGGCTGATGCCGATACCGTTGGGAGCTCGGAAGCCCGAAGCGAAGAGCTCGCTCTTCTTCCCATCAGGGGAAATCTTCAGGAGCGCCCCGTGGTGGTCGCAGATCTCGTCGAAACCCCGACCACCCTTACGGACGGGACCAGCCTTGATGACGTAGAAATTGCCGGCGGGGTCCGTCTGGAGGTCGAAAGTGAACTCGTGGAAGTTCTTGGTGACCATCAAATCGAAGTTGAAGGCTTCGTAGGTGTCGCATTCGCCGTCGCCATTCGTGTCGCGCAACTTCCAGAGGCCATCGCGGCAGGTGACATAGATCTCGCCGTTCACGATCTTGAGGCCGAGCGCGTGATAGAGTCCGGAAGCAAAACGACGCCAAGTGACCTTCTCCAGTTTATCATCGATACCCGACGCGATGAAGACGTCGCCATGGAAGGTACTGATGACCGCGCGCCCATCCGGCAGAAAGTCGAAGGCCGACGTGAACATCGGCGCCTTCCAGGGATTGGTCACGGGTAGACCAACGTCGTCGACGACGTAAGGCTCGCCGACCTTCTCTGAGAGCTTACCTGCGGTCTCAACCGTCTCCGGCCAGAGGGTCTTGGTGACCTTGAGCAGCTTCGACGGCAGGTCGGTGTCGAAAGCCTGCGGGAGAGGCACTCCCGGCGGCAGATAAGCGATACGGACGGTCGTGACATCCTGGGAGCCATCGATACGGGCGACGGCATGACCGTCGAGCTGGTCGACCTTGCTGGCGCCCAACGTTACGGTACGGGCGGCATCCGCCGACTTTCCGAGCATGACGGTGACCCCCTTGGCGGAAGGCGCGATCTCCAAGGTGCGCACGACGAACTGCACCTCGTTGGCGGTGACGACCTCGGCGGTCTCGTCGATAGCGACACCGGCGAGTTCCCAGCGAACGACGACGGAGCGACCAGCGTTATGGAAACCTTTGAAACGTACTTCGCTAGACGGCAGCGGACCGAAGCCCTTACGGGGAGACAGTGCCGAAGCATCAGCACCTGGCATGTAACCGGAAAAGTCGCCCGTGACGAAAATTGTTTCACCCATCGCCGTCGGATAATCCCCGCGAGACATCAGGTTCATCTCGGTGGTGAAACGGCCGGACCACGCGCCGATGGGACGGCAAAGATCGAGATCGTAGGCGATGCCCTTCTTGCCATCGTCGCCGAGGCGGATGGCCAAGCCCTTCAGTCCCGTGGAATCAATCGAGCCGTCCTTCTGCTTGCCAACGCCGATGGTGCCGAGGATCCACTGGCCGGGTGCCTCGACGACCGGAGCGGCGACGGTGGCTTTCTTGGCCGGCTTCTTGGCCTGACCGAAAAGCAGACCAACGGAGAGGAACAGGGCGACGAGGGGCGAGCGCATGGCTGAATACATAGGGATAATGACTGGGTAAGGGACAGAATAAAGTATGGGGTCAGACCGCTTCCGACTGATATCGCTCGGAAGCGGTCTGACCCCATACCAAATTGGGCCGGAGTCCTGAGACCCCGACCCTTTTTCGACTAGCCCTAGCCAGGGCCCTGTCCTTGGCCTAAAATCAGAGACCCCGCAGGTAGGCGGCGATATCGGCGATGCTCTGCTCGGTCAGGCCCATCTGGGCTGGCGTGAACATGAGCGAGCGGTCGAGGTGCTTCTCTTCCTTGATGCGATTACGGGGAATCGACTGCACGAGGCCGCCCATGGACTTAATCATCAGAGGATCACCGGAAGACAGCACCATGCCCGTGATGACCATACCGTCATCGAGCACCACGCGTGTGCCTTCGAAGCCGTGCGAAATATTATTCGTGGGCTGCGCGATATTCAGGATCAGCGACTCGAGCGACTGTTGCTTGGCGTAGGTCGTGAGGTCCGGACCGAAGTCGATACCCTTACCGTCGAACTTATGACAGGCGTAGCATACGGCGGCCACGGCCTTACCGTTGGCGGCATCTCCCTTGAGGGCAGCGATGACCTCGACAGAGGCGAGGCCCTTCGCGCCCGGCATCTCCGGCGGCAGGTCGCTGGCCACCAGCTTAGCCGTAGCGGCGTTACCCCCGCGCGCCTTGACGATGGCATCGACGTCGAAGGCTTTCCAGAGGCTAGCCTTGCGATTACCGACCCACCACTTGGCGAGGTCGGCCTGGGCGAAGTTCTTGCTCAACGAGAGCTCGACCATCGTGCCGGCGGCTTCGGCGCTGCGCGTGAAGGCGAGCGTAGTGAGATCGCGCTTGAGTTCGACATCGTTCAACTTGCCGGAGAGCAGGCGGGCGCGGACATCGCGGACGGCGGAAGCCGGGTGCAGGCGCCAGGTGAGCCACGCGTAGGCGGGGGTCCATTCAAGAGCCGGCGTGGCCATGGCCTTGGCGATGGCCGCGTGGACGACAGCCTCGCGGTCCGTGGAAGCAAGGCCGATGGCCTCGAGATAGGCGCGATCCTGGCCATCAAACTGCTGGGCAATCGTCACGAGCGTGGCGATGGCGGCCGGGGTCTTGAAGTCGCGCAAGGCGATGGCGACCTCGCGACGGACGGCGGCGGACTTATCCTTGGCCATGGACTCACAGAGCGCGAAGACGTCGAGATTAGCAGCCCGCAGAGCGCGGAAGGCCACGAGGCGGCGGGTGTCATCCGTAGAAGCGAGTTCCTTGCGAGCGAGCGCGACGCCTTTATCGCCGAGCTGCGCGAGCAGCCAGACGGCACGGGAAGCGACGAACGGATTGGCGTCGGCGAGGAGAGCCGCAACATCATCGACGACCTTGTCACCCGCGGCCTTGAGGCGATTAAAGCCACCGGCGCGGACGTTAGGCGAAGGATTACGCAAAGCGGCGATCTGGCCAGCGGTGGTGGAGAGATCGATCTTCGGTATGACCGACTTGAAACCCTTCGGAGCAATCCGATAGATTGTGCCAGACAGGCTGTTGTCGCGGGTGCCGTGGCCGCCCACACCGGGATCGAACCAGTCGGCGACGTAGATGGCACCATCCGGACCGACGCAGACGTCGGAGGGACGGAACTTGGTCTTCAGGACACCGGTGGCCTTGCCGCCGAGGAAGTCGGAACCAGCCCACTCCTTCTCCTTGTTCGAGGTGAAGAAGTCGAAGCGCTCGAGCTTCATGCCCGCGCCATCAGGCTTGGGGAGGTAACCGAAGACGACGTTCTTGCCGGCTTCGCAGGCAAGGAGCAGTCCGTTCCACTTCGCATCCAGCGCACCGTTCTCATAGAAGGCCACGCCAGTCGGCGAACCTCCGCCGTAGACATCGCCGGCAGGCATAGTGCCGGGGTCATCCTGGCGCCATTCGGCGACAGGGGTCTCCTGGCCGGGACGCTTGTCGGCCCCCCAGGAACGCTGGCCGTCGGCCGAAGCGAAGCCGGCATTGCCACCTTCCATGATCAGGGAGACACGGCAGGCGGGCGGATCGTCATTGTCGCTCTGGTACATGTCGCCGAACGAATTGATAGACTGCTCGTAGCTGTTGCGGTAATTGTGACCGACGATGCGGGCGTTCGTGCCGTCGCTGTTCATGCGAACGGAGAAACCGCCGACCCAGACGTTACCATCATCGCTCCGGAGACCAGCGACCTTCTGGGCGTCGACAGCCTGCTTGGTGAACTCGCCATGGTTGTAAGGGCTGCCGATGCGGAAGGTTTTTCCCGACTTGTCGGTGAACTGTCCGCAGGTGTTACCTTGATTGAAATTCCACTGGCCATCCGGACCGAAGGTCGCGCTGTGCAGGGAGTGGTCATGGTTGCGGCCGTTGAAGCCGGTCAGCAGCACCTCACGCTTGTCGACCTTGGGGTCAAAGACGCCGTCGCCATTGGCGTCGGTGTAGACGAGTAGGTCCGGTGGCTGGGAGACGACGATCTTGCCGTCAATATGGGCCACGCCGAGCGGGGAGACGAGATTCTCATCCTGTGTGAAGACGGTAACCTTGTCGGCCTTGCCGGCGCCGGTCGTATCTTCGAGCACCACGATGCGGTCGCCTTCCGGACGGCGTCCCTTCTTGCCGCGATAGTTGACGCCTTCGGCGACATACATGCGGCCACGTTCGTCGAAATCGATGTTGGTCGGATTGGAGATCTGCGGGGAAGTCGCCCAGATCGTCACCTCGAAACCTTCGGGCACCGTGAAGAGTTCAGCTGGCACGAGCGTCGGCCCAGCATCGTAATCGACCGGCTTATATTTCTCCGGACGGGTCGTGAAGACCGCGAACTTGACGTCGGCAGAGCTGGGCTTGCCGCCACGGATGGCACCACCGTCGTCGATGCCGACCTTGGCATGGAAGGACTTCGCCGGACCAGGCAGATCAAAAGCGATAAAGGAACTGGCGTGCGTGCCGATGCCGCGGGTGAATTCCTTGCCAGCAATTTTGAGCGGCTTGCCGTCGTAGTTCTTGCCGACCCGGGTGGTACCAAGCGACTCGACTTCCTTCCACTTGAGTTTTGTGAGGTCAACCACCGTGCCGTCGACCAGGACAACCTCAGGATCAATCCAATTTGCCCAATCGCAGGCATTGCCGTCTATTTCGGCGACCATCAAGAAGAGTTGCTTCGAGCCATTGAGCTCAGCCGTGAGATCGACCAATCTTTGCTTATCCTTCGCGAACAGGGTGGCCGACTCGGCGACGGGCTTAGGGGCGGCGGCAGAAGCCAGGGCGGCCAGTCCAAGAAGGGCTAGCACAGACGCATTAACCTTACGAAATACGGTGGTCATATGGGGGTGAGGGGTAACTCATAGACACCCACATCGGCCGACGGTTCAAACCCTAAGCATGCCGCCTAAGCACCAAACCGCTTAATACCGCATCGACGGCTTTACATCCCGATGACAGCCAACACCTTTTAGGAACCAAGGGCACCCCGCCCTGTCCTATCCCTTTCCGATGTCTTTCCGGTCTCTCTTTGGCCCCCTTATTATCGCCCTCTCGGCCACCGCTGCCGAGCAGGTCACCCCGCCTACGGCCGCCCAGCTGGAGTTTTTCGAAAAAGAGGTCCGACCTGTCCTCGCCGACAATTGCTATAAGTGCCACGGACCCAAGAAGCAGAAGTCCGGTCTCCGTCTGGATTCCCGAGAACTAATCCTTAAGGGCGGCGAACTCGGGCCGATCGTCGTGCCTGGCAAACCCGATCTCAGCCGTCTCATTCTTTCCATCAACCACGCCAAAGGAAAAGATGTCTACGCCATGCCGGGCGAAGATGAAAAGCTTCCGCCCAAGGCGATCGCCGCGCTGACCGAATGGGTGAGTCAAGGCTTGCCGTGGCCGACCGAGTCTTCGCCCGTCGCGCATGACCCGAGCAAGCACTGGGCTTTCAAGACCGTCCAGACTCCCGCCACGCCCGTCATCACTCCGTCCGATGAAGCCAAGGTCCGCCAACCTCTTGATCGTTTCGTACTCGCGAAGCTGAAGTCTGCCGGCCTCGACTTCAATCCGGAGGCGCCTCGCGAAGTCGTCGTCCGTCGCCTGACGCTCGCCCTCTGGGGCTTTAATCCGACCGCCGAGGAGATCGCCGCCTACGTCAACGACAAGGACCCGCAGGCCACCGAGAAACTGGTCGATCGGCTCCTTGCTGCCCCAGCCTTCGGCGAACGCTGGGCCCGCCACTGGCTCGACGTCGCCCGCTACTCCGACACGAAGGGTTACGTCTTCCTGGAAGA
>CAMCWL010000019.1 GCA_945882655.1 Opitutus sp. GAS368 | reverse complement strand
AGCAGCTCGCGTTCGGCCCAGACCTTCGGGTTGTTCTTCCTGATCCAGTCGAGGTCGAGATCGTCCCACTGATAGCTTAGCACGGCATCTGTATCCAAGCGTTTCACCATGATGGCGTTCTCGTCCAGCGTGATGTACTCGAAGGTGATGGTGGTGGCGTTGCCTGGGCGGCGTAGCTGGACGGTCTCGGCGAAGGCCGGGAGAGCAGCCAAGGCGAGGGCGGCGATGAGGAAGCGGCGGACGAGTTGCACGGTGAGGAGCGTGGGCGGGGGGTGGAGGGTCGGCAAATCAAGAACACCGCTGGAGGCGGGGGGTTGCGGACGCCTCCAAGCAAAAGACCGCCTTGGGGGCGGTCTTTTGAGGGGGATGGGGTTTAGCCCTTACTTACCCTTGGCCTCGAACTTCGGGAGGAGGTAGTTGGCGCAGGAATCAAGGGAGGCCAGCTGGACGTAATCAGCTTCCGGGACTTCGATGCCGTGCTTCTTGCGGAGCTCCATGACGATATCCAGGAAGTCCATGGAATCCAGGGAGAGCTGGTCGCGAAGGCGGACCTCCGGTTTGACGGTGGTCAAGTCCTCGTCCGGCGCGATGTCGGCGATGATATCGAGAACCACCTGCTTGATGTCGTCCTTAGTCATGTTTTCAGGTCTGTTTCAAACGCCAAAACCCTGTCAGGCAACCCCATATTTCTTAACAATGAGGGCGGAATTGATACCCAGCATGCCGAAAGAGTTATTCAGGATGGTATCGACCCGGGCGACCTTGATCGGATGGTTGATCACGAGGCCCGGCATGGCGCACTCGGGGTCCAATTCATCGATATTGATGGTCGGATGCACCCAATTATCCTCAAAAGAGGGTAGATTGCCTGCTAATTCAAGGGCTCCAGCCGCCCCCATGCAGTGGCCGATGAAGCTCTTGGTGTTGTTAATCTTGGTGTCCGGGCAGTCGGTGAAGACATTGCGGAGGGCGGTGCATTCCTGAATGTCTCCCAAGGCCGTCGCGGTGGCGTGGGTGGAGACGATGTGGATGTCCTGCGGCTTCATGCCCGCGCGCTTGAGGGCCATGTGGACGCACTCGGTCTGGCGCTCAGGGTTGGGCAGGACGGCGTCCGTGGCGTCGGAGTTGATGCACCAGCCGGCGATCTCGGCGATGATGCGGGCGCCGCGGGCAAGGGCGCCATCGAGACGCTCGAGGACGTAGATGGCGCCACCTTCGGAGATGACGATACCGTTGCGGTTCTTGTCGAAGGGGCGGGAGGCCTTGGTCGGGTCCTCATGGGCGCCGAGCGCTCCCTGGTTCTTGAAGCCAGCGAAGATGCCGAAGGTATGAATGGATTCGGAGACGCCGCCGGCGAAGGCGATGTCGACTTCGCCGAGCTGCAGCATCTGGGCGGCTTGGATGAGTCCGGCGTTACCCGCGGCACAGGCGGCACCGATGGTGTAATGCGGTCCGGTGATGCCCATGTTCATCGTGACCTCGCCGGCCGGGTTATTCGCCACGGTGCGGGGGTTGTGATGGTGGGTCCAGTATTTGGTGTCGTTGCCGAACTGGGAGATATTGTGAATTTCGTTCTCAGTCTCGACGTTGCCGTGCTCGGTGATGCCGAGGTAGACACCGACGCGGGACTTATCGACTTTATCCCAGTCGAGGCCGGAGTCGCCCAGCGCTTCGCGGGAACAGAAGATGGAGATCGACCCTACGCGGGTACCAATGCGGAGTTCCTTTCGCTTCTGCCATTTGGTGGTATCGAAGTCGCACACGCCGGCGGGGTGCTTGCCCATATGGCGCACGTCAATGACGGCGATACGGGCCTTGCCAGCGAGCAGGTTGGCCCGGAACTCACCCAGCGAGTTACCGTTGGGGGCGGTGAGGCCGAGGCCGGTGATGACGATGCGGGGCTTGGAGGACATCTGACGTCCTTCCATCAAGTGACCGCTGGCCATGAAGTCAAACCCCGCTCCCCGCTTGCCCTTGCCAATTGGCCCCCTTGCCATTCTCTGAAGGCAGATGTCCCAGCCAATCAAGTGTTCGCTCTGCGAGGAGGCCGCTACGGTCCACCTCTCCCAGGTCGTCCATAGTAAGGTCACGAAGGTACATCTCTGCGAAGCCTGCGCCCAGAAGGGCGGGGCGACCGATCCGGCCGTCTTCCAGCTCGCTGACGCCCTGACAACCGCTTCACCCGCCCCGACGCTTACCTGCCCGAAGTGCGGCTTCACGGACATCGATTTCCGGAAGCGAGGTCGGCTCGGCTGTCCCTCTTGCTGGGAGACGTTTGGCGACGCCCTGGGCGGCCTACTACTTAAGGTGCAGCACGAAGCTTCCCACGTCGGCCGCGCTCCCGCGGGCACCTTGCCCGCCGGTCAACTCCGTCGCCGCCTCGACGACGCCCGCCGCGAGATGGAGAAAGCCATCATCGGCGAAGACTATGAAGCCGCCGCGCGCCTGCGCGATGAGATCGCTGGCCTCGAACAACAGCTCGCGCACTCCTAACCATGTCCTCCGTCGAAGACATCCTTGCCGCCGAAAACGAACTGACGCACCTCCTTGGCGCGCAGCAGGCGGTCGTGCTCAGCACGCGCATCCGCCTCGCCCGTAATCTCGACGGAATGCCTTTCCCGGGCTGGGCCAAGGTGCCGCAGCGTAAGGAAATCTCGGACCGCTGCGTTGAGGCGCTCGACGCCCTGCCGAAATTCCGCCGCGGCCACGTGCTGCGCATGGGCGAACTCGGCGACCGTGATCGTGCCGTGCTCGTCGAACGTCACCTTGTCTCCAAGGAGCTGGCCGCCGGCAAAAGCGGCGCGGCCGTCATCAGCCGCGACCAGACCTGCTCCGTGATGGTCAATGAAGAGGATCATCTGCGCATCCAGGTCGTGAAGGCAGGTTGGCATCTCCGTGGCACCTGGCACATCGCCGAACAGCTTGATGACGCCCTGGGCGGCTCGCTGAAACTGGCCTTCTCGGATCGCCTCGGCTATCTCACGGCCTGTCCGACTAATGTCGGCACGGGCCTGCGTGCCTCGGCGATGGTGCACCTGCCCGGACTCTGCCTCGCGGGCCATATGGACAAGGTCTCTCGCGCGCTCAACCAGGATGGGCTCGCCGTCCGCGGCTGGCTTGGAGAAGGCACCGAGGCCGCCGGCAACGTCTTCCAAATCTCCAATCAGCAGACCCTCGGTCTTTCCGAGGAGGCGATTCTTAAGCACCTCGGCGGCTGGATTAAGAACGTGGTCGAACAGGAGTGGAACGCTCGCCGCAAACTCGCCCAAGAAGAAGGGGAGAAGTTCGTCGACCGTCTCGCGCGCTCGCTCGGCCTACTCCGCTCCGCTCGCCTACTCACGAGTTCCGAAGCGATGAACATGCTTTCGCATCTTCGCCTAGCTTGCGACATGGGTTGCTTGCCGGAAGAACGCCGCCACCTCGTCGATCGTCTGATGATCGAAGGCCAGCCCGCCCACGTACAGGCACGCGCCGGCCAGGAACTGGATAGCGACGGACGTGACCGTCGGCGCGCCGCAGTGGTCCGCGAAGCGCTGAAGGATTTCCCCGAAGTCGTCCCGCCGACCGCTTAGTCTTCCTTGGGGGGATTCGTGGTACGATCCTTGCGGGTCATCTCGTCCAGCAGGGCCTGGACGCGTGCCACACCGCCGGTGATGTCATCCTCGGTGAAGAGGATATCCGGAGCGTGCTTCATCTGCAGGATGCCGCCGACGGTGGAGCGCAACTCGGTGCGCACGCGCTTCAAGAACGCGCGGGCCTTCTTGCGGATGGCGTCGTCGCCCGAGACAGCGTAACCCACGCGACACTGGCGGAGGTCGGGGGAGACGCTCGCGACCGTGATGGTGATCAATGCGGCTTCCGTGGGCCAGTTCTGACGCAGCGCAGTCGAGACCTCGCGCTGGACCAGTTCGGCGACCCGGAGCTGACGTTGGGACATAAAACTTAGAGCGAAGGACGCGTCTGCAGCATCTCGATCGCTTCGATGATGTCGCCGGGCTGGTACTCGTCGTAACCGCCAAGTTTAATACCACATTCGAAGCCAGCCTTGACCTCGGAGGCGTCGTCCTTGAAGCGACGCAGGGTTTCGACTGGGCCGTTGTGGATGATCTTACCGCCGCGCACCACGCGCGCCTTGGCGGCGCGACGGATGAGGCCTTCGGTGACCATGCAACCGGCGACCTTGTGATCCTTGCCGAGAGCGAAGACGGCGCGCACTTCCGCGGCACCGAGTTTGTTCTCGCGGACCTCGGGGTCCAGGAGCTCGGTCATGGCTTCCTTCACGAGCGTGATCAGCTCGTAGATGATATCATGCGTGATGAGGCGGACGCCGGTGCGCTTGAGTAGCGGCTGGACGCCGTTCTCGAGCTTGGTGTCGAACGCGACGATAAGGGCCTTGGAAGCTTCGGCGAGGGCGACGTCGCTCTGGGAGACGGGGCCGACGGAGCCGCCGACAATCTCGAGGCGTACCTTGTTCGACTTGATCTCGACGAGACAGCCATCGAGGGCTTCGAGCGTGCCTTTGACGTCGGCCTTGAGCAGGACGCGGAGGACCTTTTCCTTGTCCTGGGCGAGAGCGGCCATGAGGCGCTCAAGGTCCGTCATGCCCGGGCGGGCGCCCGTGTTCGGTGCCTGCTGTACCGCTTCGGCGGCCTTGCGGGCGCCGAGGGCGGCTTCTTCGGCGATCTCGCGGGCTTCGCGGTCGTTCTTGACGGTCTTGAATTTAGTGCCGGGGGCCGGGACAGCATCCCAGCCGAGTACGAGTGCCGGAGCGCCAGGCGTGGCGGAAGGCATGCGATTGCCGCGCTCATCCATCAGGGCGCGCACCTTGCACCAGGTTTCGCCGCAGACGAAAGAGTCGCCGGGTTTGAGCGTACCCTTCTGGACGATGACCGTGGCGGTAGGGCCGCGACCGGTCTCCATCTGGGATTCGATCACGACGCCTTGTGCGGGGCACTTGGCGTTGGCCTTGAGGTCGAGGACTTCGGCCTGCAGGAGAATCGACTCGAGGAGCTCGGTCATGCCGGTTCCCTTGAGGGCCGACACCGGGCTGGTGATGGTTTCGCCACCCCAATCTTCTGGGGTGATGTTGCGCTGCTGCATCTGCTGCTTCACGCGGTCGATGTTGGCGCCCTTAGCGTCGACCTTGTTGATCGCGGCCACGATGGCGCTGGCATGCTTCTGAGCGAACTTGAGGGCTTCCTCGGTCTGCGGCATGAAGCCGTCGTCCGCCGCCACGACGAGCACGGCGACGTCAGTGACGGAGGCTCCGCGCTCGCGCATCTTGGCGAAGGCGGCGTGGCCGGGGGTGTCGAGGAAGGTGACGGTCTTGCCCTTATACTCGGGCTTCTCGCCCTGATAGGAGACGGAGTAGGCACCGATGTGCTGGGTGATGCCGCCTGCTTCGCCCGAGACGACGTTGGTCTTGCGGAAGAAGTCGAGCAGGGTGGTCTTGCCGTGGTCGACGTGTCCGAGCACGCAGACGACGGGCGGACGCGCGGTCATGAGCGCCGGGTCGTCTTCGGAAGGCTTCTCGACCTTCTTGACGGGTTGGACGCCTTCGCCGCGGTGGCGAATCTCTAGAGTGTAGCCGTGACGTTCGGCGACCTTGCGGGCATCGGCTTCCTCGATGACGGAGGAGACGCTGACGACCTTGTTCAATTCCATCAGGTTACCGATGACCTGGAAGGGCTTCAGATTGAGGGCGATGGCGAAGTCGCGCACCACGATGGGCGGGCGGACGGTGATAGCGCCTTTGCTGCCGGGGGCGGCCTGGCTGCCGGTGGCGGCCGGACGGTTGACGACCGGAGCGATGGGCGGGCGGACGATCGGAGGGACGTTGGCCGGGCGCGAAGGGACGGGCGGAGGGGTGCTGACGACGACGGGCGGCAGGTCGGCCTTAACCGGCGTCGGAGTAATCGACGGACGGGGGATGATCGGAGTGACCGGAGGGCGGGCAGTCGGAGGCGGCGTCGGGGCGATGGTCGGGCGCGGAGGCATGCTCACCTGAGGCGGCACGCCGGGCTTAGCGGCAGGGGCAACGGGCTTGACCGGTTCAGGGGCCTTCGGGGCTTCGACGACTGGTTCAGGTGCGGGCTCAGCCTTCTTCGGAAGCTTGTCGGCGGCGAAGGTCAGGAAGTCTTCGCGGTAAATCTTACCGAAGTTGCTCGAAGCTGCGGGCTTCTTGCCGTCGGTGTAGACGTAGTCCTTGTAGTCAGGACGGGCGACCACGAACTGGTCTACCAGGGCGAGCAGCGCCTTGACCTCGAGGCCGAGATCCTTGGCCACGTCGCTGAAGCGCTGCGTGGACGCGGGCTTCTTGGCTTCAGATTTCTTCTTCTCGGTCATGTGCGCGTGCGAAGGGTGGCGATAGGGTAAGGTGCGGAAGGATTACGAACGGCGGCCCTTGGCGTAGGCGGCGAGCACGGCTTCGACCTCTTCGGCCGGGATGCCGCTTTCCTTGAAGTCTTCCACGGTCGCGCCTTCGAGGGCTTCGACGCTGGAGATGCCGAGGCCGACAAACTTCGCAATGAGCTCGGCGGGGAGGCCAAGCTGCTCGGCGATGCGGACGGCGGCGTCGCCGGCCTTAGCTTCGAAGCTTTCGGCGGCGTGCGTGGCCTTCTGGATGTTGAGGCCCCAACCCATGAGCTTGGAGGTCAGGCGGGCGTTGCGACCCTTGCTGCCGATGGCGATGCGCATGTCGTCTTCGTCCACTTCGAAGTGGATGGAGCGGGTGCGTTCGTCGATACGGACGTTACGCGGCTTGGCCGGGCGAATGGCTTCTTCGAGCAGCTTGAGCGGCTCGGCATGGTAGCGGATGATGTCGATCTTCTCGCCACCGAGTTCCTTGACGATGTTGCGGACGCGGGCACCACGGGCGCCAACGCAGGCGCCGACGGGGTCGACCTTGGGGTCGCGGGAGTCGACGGCAATCTTGGTACGATAGCCAGGATCGCGGGCCATAGCGGCGATGGTGACGGTCTTGTCGGCGATTTCGGCGACTTCGAGTTCAAGGAGGCGGCGTACGAAGGCCGGGTTGGCGCGGGAGAGCACGAACTCGCGGCCGCGCTGCGGGTCTTCGCGGATCTCGAGGAGGAGGCAGCGGATACGGTCGCCAGTGCGGAATTCGTCCCCGTGGCAGCGTTCCTTGTGGGTGAGAACGGCTTCGGCGGTGCCGAGTTCGATCACGACGTTGCCGCGCTCGGTGCGACGGACGGTGCCAGTGACGATGTCGCCAACCTTGTCCTTATACTCCTGGAAGACTTGGTCCTTCTCGATCTTGCGGAAGCGCTGGTTGAGCAGCTGCTGGGTGGTCTTGGCGGCGATGCGGCCGAGGTCGGCCACGTTGATGGGCTTGCGGACTTCCTGTCCGACTTGGACGCCGGCCTCGATGAGCGAGGCAGCGACCGGGTTGATTTCCTGGAGCGGGTCCGACACGGAGTCGGTCACGCGGAGGACGACGAAGGCGTCAAGCTTGCCGGAGATGGGATCAGCGTTGATCTCCACGTTCTGGCCGGCCATGACCGACTTCTCGACGGAGGACTTGATCGCCTCGACGATCAGGGCGCAGGCCTCTTCTTTTTTGATGTTCTTCTCCTTTTCGAGATATTGGAGGAAGGGTTTGATATCGACGCTCATGGTGATGGGTGCGGGTTTTCGGTGAAATGATTTGGGGACAAAAAAAGCGGGTCCGGCAGGACCCACCTCGGTAAAGGTGAACTGAGGCCTACCTTGGGCACCCCCGGGGGGATGTCAAGTGCGGTAAGCCCGCCCGCCCGGAGGGTTCCGCTTGCCCCCCGGGGGTCTTCACGGAACCTTCCCCTATGGCCGACGAAAAAGTAATCTTCACGATGACGGGGGTCACGAAGTACTTCGAAAAGAAACCCGTTTTCCGTGATATTTCGCTCTCATACTATTATGGAGCCAAAATCGGCGTCCTTGGCCTGAACGGTTCAGGTAAGTCTACGCTGCTTAAAATCATGGCGGGCGAAGACAAGGAATTCGACGGCGCCATCAGCCAGGTGCCCGGCTACACGCTGGGCTACCTTGCCCAAGAGCCGCGGCTCGATGAACACCTGACGGTCCAGGAATGTGTGATGCAGGCGGCCGGTCCGATGAAGGCTCTGCTCGAAGAATATGACGAGACGTTCGTAAAGGTCTCAGAGATCGACGACGCCAAGGAGCAAGAAAAGATCCTAGCTCGCCAAGGCGAGATTCAGACGATCCTCGATACGCGCGGGGGCTGGGATCTCGATGCCCGTATCGAGATGGCGATGGAAGCCCTGCGCTGCCCGCCCGGCGAGGCGGTGGTCTCCGCGTTGTCCGGCGGCGAGAAACGCCGCGTGGCGCTCTGCCGCTTGCTGCTCATGGAGCCAGATATCCTGCTGCTCGACGAACCGACCAATCACCTCGACGCCGACACGGTCGCTTGGCTCGAACGGCACCTCCAGACTTACAAGGGCACAGTCATCGCCATCACGCACGACCGCTACTTCCTCGATAACGTCGCAGGCTGGATCCTCGAGCTCGACCGCGGTCGCGGTATCCCTTGGAAGGGTAACTACTCCTCGTGGCTCCAGCAGAAGCAGCAGCGTCTCGAGATGGAGGAGAAGCAGTCCGCCGCCCGTTCGCGGTCGATGGAACGCGAACGCGAGTGGGCTGGCGCTTCGCCCAAAGCGCGCGTGGCTAAAAACAAGGCCCGTCTCCGTGCCTACGAACAGATGCTCACGCAGGATCAGAACCTTCAGGAGAAGACGGCCGAGATCTGGATTCCGCCCGGCCCCCGTCTCGGCGGCGCGGTCATCGAGGCCCGCGGCCTCTCCAAGGGCTACGGCGACCGTATCCTCATGGACGATGTGAACTTCACGCTGCCGGCGGGCGGTATCGTCGGTGTGGTTGGCCCCAACGGTGCGGGCAAGACGACCTTGTTCCGCATGATCACCGGACAGGAGAAGCCCGACAAGGGTACGCTCACCGTCGGCGACTCGGTCAAGCTCGCCTACGTCGACCAGTCCCGTGATTCACTCCCCGCGGACGCGCCGCTCTGGTCCGCAATTTCCGACGGGCAGGACATGGTGCACCTCGGCAAAATCATGGTCCCAGCCCGCGCTTACGCGGCTCGCTTCGGCTTCACGGGCGACGTCCAGCAACGCAAAGTGGGCGTGATGTCCGGCGGCGAACGCAATCGCATCCACCTCGCCCGCCTCATTAAGGCAGGCGCGAACGTGCTCCTGCTCGACGAGCCGACCAACGACCTCGATGTGAATACCATCCGCGCGCTAGAGGACGCCCTCGAGGGCTTTGCGGGCTGCGCGGTCATCGTGACGCACGACCGCTGGTTCCTCGACCGCGTGGCCACGCACATCCTCGCCTTCGAAGACAACAGCACGGTGGTGTGGCACGAAGGTAACTACGGTGACTACCTTGAAGATCGGCGTAAGCGCCTCGGCCTTGAGTCGGATACGCCGCGCCGTCCGAAGTACCGTCGACTTACGCGCTGAGCCGCTGAGTGGCCTTTAGTCGCTGACGCCATGCGCCGGCCGTTGCCGCGAGCGTGGTGAGCTCTAGGTCGCTCATGCGCCAGCCCCAGTTACCCTGCGGGTTGCCGGGGGTATTGAAGCGGGCCTCGGCTCCCAGTCCGAGGAGGTCCTGGACAGGGATGAACGCAGCGATGCCCGGCGAGGCGAGGGCGGCTTCGGCGAGCGTGATATGCGGTGAGGCCATAACGCCAAAGGAGCCCTCGACCCGCGTGCGTTCCTCGGCCGAGGCCTGAGCGTACCAGCCGACGACGGTATCGTTATCGTGCGTGCCAGTGTAGACGATGCGGTCGGCGGTGATGTTCGTCGGGAAGTGGGGATTGCCTTCGGGCGGGCCGCCGAAGCCAAATTGCAATACCGACATGCCGGGCAGCCCAGAGGCCTTGCGGAGGACGTCCACGCCAGGCGAAAGCAAGCCAAGGTCTTCGGCGACGAGCGGGAGACCGGCCAGCGCACCAGTGAAGGCGAGTCCTGGGCCATCGAACCATTCGCCTTCGCGGGCATTGGGCGCCCCGGCGGGCACGCTCCAGAAATCATGGATGCCGCGGAAGTGATCGATGCGAATCGCGTCGAAGAGTTCGAGGTCGTGATGGACGCGCGCCTTCCACCAAGCAAAGCCGTCGGCGGCGTGACGGTCCCACGCATAGAGCGGATTGCCCCACAGCTGGCCGTCCGCGGCAAAGTAGTCGGGCGGCACGCCGGCGACGGCGAGCGGGCGTCCAGCTTCGTCCAGTTGGAAGAGTTCGGGGCGCGTCTTGGCATCGCAGCCGTCGGCCGAGACGTAGATGGGTTCGTCGCCGAAGAAACGGACGCCCTTGCTGTGCGCATACTCGCGAAGCGAGCGCCACTGCTCGGCGAAAAGGAACTGGAGGACCTCGGCTTCCGCGACCAAGCCGGCGGGGGCTTCGTCGATTGTCCATTGGTCTGGTGCGGTGAAGCCGTTGGCTTCGCGCAAGGCAGAGAATCGGCACCAGGCATCGAGCCATCCGGCGTGTTTGGCTCGGAAGCGTTGGAAAGCGGCGTTCTGTTTTAGGATGACGGCGCCGCGTCGTGCGGCGAGCTGGAGCGTCGGGCGCAGGTGATTCCAGAGACGGCCATAGTCCGTCCGTCCGTCGCTGCCGCGACGAAGTGCGGCGATCTCCTCGGGGGTGAGCAGTTTACGTGCACCGAGGTCCGCGAGGTCGAGGAGGTAGGGATTCCCGGCGAAGACGGAGAGCGCTTGGTAGGGTGAGTCGCCATAGCCGGTCGGGCCGAGCGGGCAGACCTGCCACCAAGAGAACCCGGCCGCGGCGATGATATCGACGAAGCGTCGGGCCTCGGCGCCGAGCGAGCCCACGGGGCCGTCGCCGGGTAAGGCGGTCGGATGAAGTAGGACGCCTGCGCACCGTCGCGGGAACGCGTGGCAGGAATAGGGTTTAGTGGCGTCAGTTCCGGCCTCGGGGGCGCCTCGGGAGGCGCTCATCTCAGCGGATTTCTTGGACGTAGTGCTTCGAGCGCAGCCCCTCGATCCAGCTCTTGACGGCGATATTCATGTTGATCTGCCGGACCTTGGTTTCGATCGTCGCCATCACCTCAGGGTCGTTGACGTCGGCGAAACCTTTCGGGCGGACCGCTTCTGGGCTGACGATTACGTAGATCGGGGTGGAGCCGACGTCGAACTTCAAGGGGTCAGAGATCTCGCCGGCCTTGAGCGTCTTGAGCTTGGCATTGACGGTCTCGTTAAGGTTTTCGAGGTTCTGCCAACCAGCGTCGCCACCTTTGGGCGCAAGATCATCGGTGCTGATGCGCATGGCGACGTCGGCGAAGGTCGGCGTGCCGGTGATGGGCTTGCCGGCGACCTTGAAGCGTTCGAGCGTGGCCGCAATCTTCGCAGGATGACGCAGCGCGTCGGTGAAGGCGGCGGCGCGGGCCGCGGTTTCCTCGGGTTTCTCCGCTGCGCCCTGCGTGATCGTGATCTGGCGTAGCTTGACCTGTTCCTTGCGGACGAAGTCGATCTTGTTCTTCTCGTAGTACTCTAGGATTTTACCTGGATTAACGTCCCAAGCGGAACGTTTGACCTGGCTGAGCATGTATTCGAAGATGATGCGATCTTCGATGCTCTTGCGGTGGGCGAGGGGTGTCGTACCAGCCGCACGGAGCGAGGCGACGTATCGGTTGCGGTCGCCGTTGAAGTCGCGGCGGATGGTTTCCTCGATGTCGGCGTCGATGTAGGAGGCGGGCAGCCCCGAAGTGCTGGCACGGAATTCAGCGATGACAAGGTGGCGGTCGGCGATAGAGTTGAGGGTCTCGTCCGCGACGTTAGCGATCGCCTTCTCGGATTCGGCCTCGGTCTTCGAGCCGGCCCGGATCTGGCCGATGATCGGCTCGATCTGGCGGCGGATGTCCGAGGTGGTGATGCCGTTGCCGTCGGCGGTCGCGACGATGCGGTCGGCGTGCATCTCGGACCAGCGCTTGGCGGCGGCTTCTTGCAGCGTCGGCTGCTTGAGCTGGGCGGAAGCGGCTATGGCGGACAGGAGGAGTAGGCTGGAGAACAGGAAGGATTTCATCGGTCGGTAGGAGCGGGCAGCCGTGAGAGGAAGCCTCGGATTTCCTTCAGTTTCCGCAGGGGGTCTCGCACGGTCAAGCGGGGAAACCGGTTGCCGACGAGAATAGGCTCGGGCGCGCGGCCGCCGGCCGCTGATAGGCAGCGGATGACCGCCCCGTCGGTCGTCACCGAAACGACACTTTTCTCCTCCGCTAGGCAGCGGATCTCCGCAAGGCTGAGCAGGGCCTCCGCTTCGGGCGGGAGTTTGCCATAGCGGTCCTTCAGCGAGGCCCTGAGCTCGGCGACTTCGGCCGCATCCAGCGCGAGGGCGATGCGCCGGAAGGCCTCGATCCGCAGGCGGGTCTCGGGAATCCAGTCGGAAGGCAACGTGGCGGTCAGCAGAGCGACCTCGCCCTCGCTGCTGTTCGCCTGCTCGGTGCCGAGGGCGGCC
Organism: Opitutus sp. GAS368; assembly: GCA_945882655.1. Taxonomy (GTDB): domain Bacteria; phylum Verrucomicrobiota; class Verrucomicrobiia; order Opitutales; family UBA953; genus UBA953. The sequence goes on along the minus strand of CAMCWL010000019.1, from coordinate 7,342 downwards.
TGGGTATGATCGATAAAATCGAGCTGCACATCGCATCGGTCGATGACGGCACCCTTGTCGCCGCGCAGCTTAGCCACGCTGCGGCGTAGGAGCTGGCAGTAGAGGTCGAAGCCGACGGTGGCCACGTGCCCGCTCTGCGCTGCCCCGAGGATATTACCGGCGCCGCGTAGCTCGAGGTCGCGCATGGCGATGCGGAAGCCGGCGCCGAGCTGGTTGTATTGCCGAATGGCCGACAGGCGGCGGTGGGCCGTGCCAACCAACGCGGCGTGTCGATGCAGGAAGAGGTAGGCGTAGGCCTGACGATTGAAACGGCCGACGCGACCACGCAGCTGATAGAGCTGCGCGAGGCCGAACCGGTCGGCGCCCTCGATGATCAGGGTGTTGCAGTTCGGGATGTCGAGTCCGGTCTCGATGATGGTCGTACATACGAGCATGTCGTACTCGCCGGCGACAAACGCCGACATGACTTCCTCCAGCTGTCCGGCAGGCATCTGGCCATGACCCACGATGATGCGTGCCTTGGGTAGCAAGGCGGCGAGGCGTTCGGCGACGGCCTGGATGGTCTCGACGCGGTTGTGCAGGTAGAAGACCTGGCCGCCCCGGGCGAGCTCGGCTTTGACGGCGTCGCGCACAAGTTTTTCATCGTAACTGCGCACGATGGTGCGGATGGGGAGTCGCTCGCGCGGTGGAGTCTCGATGACGCTGAGGTCGCGCGCACCGACGAGCGCGAGGTAAAGAGTGCGCGGGATGGGCGTGGCGCTCATCGCGAGAACGTCGACCTCGGTGCGCAGCTGTTTGAGCCGCTCCTTATGACGGACGCCAAAGCGGTGTTCTTCGTCGATGATCACGAGGCCAAGTTTACCGAAGCTCGTGCCGTCGGAGAGCAGGGCGTGCGTGCCGACGACAATGTCTACAGTGCCGGCCGCAGCTCGCGCCCGGACGTCAGCCTTCTGCTTGGCGGTGCGGTAGCCACTGAGGAGTTCAACGGAGACTGGCCAACGGGAGAGGCGGTCTTTGAAGCTTTCGAAGTGCTGCTGTGCAAGAACGGTCGTCGGAGCGAGGATCGCGACCTGGCGTCCGCCCAGCACGCACTTGAAGGCCGCACGCAGGGCGACCTCGGTCTTACCGAAGCCGACGTCGCCGCTGATGAGTCGGTCCATCGGCGCGGGCCTTTCCATGTCGGCCTTCACATCGATGATCGCGCGCGTCTGGTCGGGGGTTTCGCGGTGCGGGAAGGAGCGCTCGAACTCGCCCATCCAAGGGTTGTCCGCGTCCTTGGGGTGCGTGATGCCGGGCTTGGTTGAACGTGCGGCCTGCATGGCCAGTAGTTGTGCGGCGAGGTCGGCAGTCGCCTTCTCGGCGGCCTTGCGTGATTTCTCCCAGCCACCTCCACCCAGCTTGGAGAGCTTCGGGTGCGCCCGGCCGATGCCGATGTAGCGCGTGAGGAGGTGCGACTCCCGGACCGGCAGGTGCAACATCGACTTCTCCGCGAATTCTAGCCCGATGAAATCTTCGGTGCGTCCATTATGTTCGTGGGCCTTGATGCCACGGAAGAGGCAGACGCCTTGCGTGGCATGCACGAGCGCGTCGCCGTCGGCGAGTTCACCGAAGTCGAGTGCGCGACCGACGGCGGCGCGGATTGCGGTGCGCCGGCGGGGTAGAACGGCGAGCGGACGTTTGCGTCGACCGAAGAGTTCACGCTCGGTGAGCAGGAGCAGGCCGTCCTTGAGGAGGCCTGGCAACTTGCCGGGCGCGATGATCACGCCGCCGCCGAAACGGCCGTGGATGACGCGTGGCGCGAAGCCGCGAATCTTGGCGCCGGCTATGTCAGCGTCGAGGCGATCGACTGAGCCATCGGTGTCGCCCGCCAGTAGGCAGGGTCGGCCGTCCTTGGCCAGCGAGGCGGCAGCCCGCAATAGGGCAGGGCGAGTTTCGGTGCTGTCGGTGGCGGAGCCGATGAGCAGGGATTCGGCGGGCGTGGATTCGAGGGCGAGGGCGGTGTAGCCGACCGGAGCGTCATCGGTCTCTTCGAGGACGAGTTCGTCGACCTTAGCGGAGTGAAGTTCGGCGCAAAGCACGTCTTCGTGGCAGCGGTCGACCGAGACGATGAGTGAGTCGGGCGGCAGGTGGCGGAAGAACGGTGCTTCAGGGGCCGAGCCTGAATCATCGCGTGGCGCGCAGATGACGAGGCCGTCCACTTCGCCTTCGCTGCGTTGGGTCGCGGGATCGAAAGGCCGGAGGGATTCGACCGTGTCGCCGAAGAGGTCGATGCGCACGGGCATCTGCGCATTCAGTGGATAGACGTCGAGGATGCCGCCACGCAGCGCATATTCGCCGGGCTGTTCGCATAACGCCTCGTGGGCGTAGCCGAAGTCTTCGGCGAGACGCTTGGCGAAATCCTGTAAGGCGAGTTTCTCGCCCTTGCGGATGACAATCTCGGCCTTGGCGGTCGCCTCGGGGGCCGGCGAGCGGCGGGCGATGGAGCCAGGTGTGCAGGCGATGAGTAATGGCCGCTTCGCATCGTGGTTGCCGTGGCGCAGGAGCGAGAGGACGCCGAGGAGATCGCAGTCGGCCTCGAAGGCTGGTACGGCAGCATCGGCTTCGGTCAGCGTCCGGGCGACGGGCTGGGCGGCGTTGAGTAGTGTGAGGAGTTGCGCGGTCTCTTCGGCGAAGGTCTCGGCCGCACCGAGATTAGAAGCCAGGAAGACGATCACGCGGCGCTCGGCGCCTTCCGAGCAGGCGCAGGCCGCCCAAGCGTGCGCGGGCACGCCGGTCAGGGCACGGCGTGGCTGGGCGGACATGACCCTATCGAGGGGGTAAGCCTCGAAGCGTCAAACCCAACCCCTCAGTTCAGGACCTCTTCGGCGATTTCGTCCCAGAGTTCGTCAATCTGGGATGGCTTCTTCACCGGCCGGCCGGCTTCGACGAACCAGTAGCGGGCGTTACCGAGATCGCCTTCAATCAGGTGCAGCAGGGCGTGTAGCCATGAGCCGATGGGCGTCTCGATATCCTGGGCGATGTTGTGCGCTGACTCCCAGTCGCCTTTCTTGATGAACCACAGTGACTGAGCTTCATGCGAGAGCCCTCGGGGTGGCTGCGAATCGGCCTGAGCGGAGGCCTTCAGCTGCGCTGGGGTCATCGCTCAGCGGGAAGGATTCAGGCGGGCCAGCGCGTCGGAAGATTCCGAGGGGAGGCCCTTGATCAGTTTAATTGCGAGCTCTTGACCGGCCTGGACGTCTTTCAGCGCCATCGATTTCTCCAATTGGCTGAGTTTCAATACGTCATCGGGATTATCCTCGATTTCGATGAGGACCAGTCGCCATGCGTAGGCCTGCTGAAGGTCCTTCGGTGTCTTTTCGCCGGATTCGTAACGTTCGGTGAGAATGCGGATCGACTTGCCGTCGCGACGCAGGGCAGCGCGGGTGTAGTAGTCGACGGCGAGGCGATAGTTTTGCGGAAGTTCGGGTTGTCCGACCTCGTAGGCCTTGGCCATCTCCCGGAGGCTGTGTCTGTCGCCGGCGTTGGCGCCGCGATGGAACTGCATGTAGGCTGCCTTTAGGAAGGCCTCGCGGTCGGCCTGGAGTTTCTTGAAGTCGGGAGCGCCTTTGACCGGTTTGATGGCATCGGCTTCGGCCATGGCGATGTCGCCCAGCATACGGTAGCCCATCGGCTGTCCCTTGTCGGCGGCACGATTCGCCCATTCCTTGGCTTTGTTTAGATCCTTGGGCACGCCGAGCCCGCGGAGGTAGTAGAGGGACAGTACGGCCATCGCCCGAGGGTGACGGTTCTCGGAGGCTTTCTGCGTCCACTTGAAGGCAATATCGATGTCTTCGCGGATCTGGAGGTCGGGCGGTGCGTATCTGGTGTGCCGCAAAGCGTAGATGTACTGCGCCTGCGAGTTGCCGGCTTCGGCGAGGCGAAGGAGCTCTTCCTGCTTTGCGTCAGCTTTGAGCTCGCTGACATAGCGATCGTGGAGCTCGTTCGGAAGCTGGGCGATCGGGACCTCCCATTGGTTGGAAAGGTCGACGACGAGGATCGTGCCGACGAAGGCGGCGATGACGTAAGGGCGGAGCCGGAGCAGTTTGCGGCGCATGGGAGGTATGCCCATCCAACCTGCCAGATGGGTGATGGCAAGGGGAGTTCGACTAGAGTCGCAGAAGAGGCCTCGCTGGGGCTTGCCTGCTTCAAAGTCGCGGCCATGGTCGGGGTATCCCCTATGCGCCTGCTCGCCTGTTTGCTCTGTTTCTCCGCCTTCGCTGAAGAGAAGTCTCCCGTCCTCGGACATGGCGACCTTCGCTATTCCCTCGACCTGAAGTGGGCCAAGGTCGACCCGGCGGTCGCGCCGATTGTCAACGCGCACGCGCTGGCCGAGGATAAGGCTGGCCGTATCTATCTCGTCACCGACCACCCGAAGAACGACTTCATTATTTTCGAGAAGGACGGCCGTTACGTCCGTTCGATCAGCGCCGGCCTCGGCGGCGGTCACGGCCTGGAGATCTTTGAGAAAGACGGAGTCGAGTATCTGGTGCACGTCGACTCGGGCTGGCACATGGCGGCCGAAGGTTGGAATCCCTCCGCGGTCGAGGGTCGCGTGACGCTACTGACGACCGAGGGTAAGGTCGTGCGCAAGTTCCCGACCCCGAAGGAGCTCGGCCTGAGCGACGGCAAGTTCATGCCGTGCGACGTCGCCTGGACGCCGGCCGGTACCTTGCTCATCGCCGATGGTTACGGATCGAATCTCATCTACGAGTTCTCGCTCAAAGGGAAGTTGCTCAAGAAATGGGGCGGTCCGACGAAGGACGCTGCCAATCTCAGCAACGCCCACGGTATCTCGATCGATGCCACCGATCCGCGCGGGCCGCTGGTCTGGGTGCCCTCGCGCAGCCAGAATCAGCTCAAGGCGTTCACCTTGGACGGAAAATATGTCGAGACCCTCGATCTCCCGGGAGCCTTCGCCGGTCAGCTCTTCTTCCGCGGCGACAAGATCTACACCGCGGTCTGCTGGAGCAAGGACGCCAAGGGTAAGCGCCTCGCGCAGTCCGGCTTCCTGCTCGTCCTGGATCGCGCCACGAGGAAAGTTCTCAGCGCACCTGGTGGCAGTGAGCCCAAGTATGTCGATGGCAAGCTCCAGCCTCTCAGCCAGACGCTGCCGGTCTTCAAGCACGGCCATGACCTCTTCGTGGATTCCGCCGGCGATATCTACCTCGGCGAATGGAACGCGGACCGTCGTTACCCGTCCAAGCTGACCTTGATCAAGTAACTCAGCTAATCAGCAGCAGGCGCGGGGAGCCGGGATGGTTCGCCGGCGCGCGGTGGATGCAGGGCGGCACCGGGCTGCCCGGCCATCGAGTCGCGATACGCCAGAGTGCGAAGGTGCCGAAGGGGTAGGGCTTCGCGCCATGCTTGGGCGCGTAATGCGAGTCGTAGCTGTGCTCGTGCAGGTACTCGGCGAAGTCGGCGTCGTCCTTACCGCCGTATTCCCTGAGTAGCGCCGTGCGGATCTCGGGAATCGAAACCTTGAGCAGGGCGTCCTCGTTGCGCAGGCCTTCGCTGCAGGCGCCATGGTAGGTGCAGAGCCAGGTGTCGACCTCGACGGGTGCGCTGTCGACATGGAACGACGTGACGTCGGTCGGCACCGTCCCGGCATCCGGATTGCGCACGCAGTCGTAGACGCAGTTGAGTGACGGGGCGAGGTCGTGATCACGGAGGAGCTGCTGATCCGCGAGCATCGCTTCGGCGGCGAGGCGGCCGGCCGTCGTTAGTCCGAGCGCGCGGATGCGCTCGTCGTCGAGCGGTACGATGCCTTCGCCGGGCCCAAGCTTCGCGATCACCTCGGTGAAGTCGCCGGGCAACGTACGTTCCCAACAGAGGGCGTTGACGCCATCGGCGAAGCGAGTCGCCAGCAGCTCCTCGAAGCTCTGGACTTGGTGGACGCGTGGCTGGCCGGCCGCGCTCACTTCAGCGCGAAGCGCTTGGCGAACTCCTTGGCGAGCGCGTCGTAAGCGACGGAGCCCGGAGAGTGGATGTCGTACTGGAAAATCGTCTGTCCGTGGCTCGGGCACTCCGACAGGCGGATCGTGCGCGGGATCATCGAGGCCATCACGAGGGCAGGGAAGTGGGTCTTCACTTCCTCGACGACCTGACGGGAGAGCTTCGTGCGCACATCGTACATCGTCATCACAATCGCACCGACGGTGAGCTTGTCGGTCGCACCAGCGGCCTTGAGCTGGTCGACCACGCCGAGAATCTGGCCGAGCCCTTCCATGGCGAGGTACTCAGTCTGCAGGGTGACGATGAGGTGGTCCGACGCGCCGAGCGCGTTCATCGAGAGCATGCCGAGGGCGGGCGGGCAATCGATGAGGATAGCTTTATATTTTCCAGAGGCGATGACCGGTGCGAGGGCTTCGCGGAGGCGGCCGAGATAGTTCTCGGCCTGAGCGAGTTCGGATTCGACGGCGGCGAGGTCGACTTCGGACGGGATGAGGTCGAGCTTCTCGGTGGACGTTGCGACGATCATGTCGGCGGCCTTCGCTTCGCCGTGCAGGACCTTGTAGAGGGATTTGCCTTCCGTCTTATCGATGCCGAGCGCGCTGGTCGCGTTGGCTTGGGCGTCGAGGTCGACGATGAGGGTCGGGATGCCGAGGCGCGCGAGGCCGGCGCCGAGGTTCACGGTGGTGGTCGTCTTGCCGACGCCGCCCTTTTGGTTCGCGATGGAAAAGATCTTAGCCACTTAGGCGTCCTCGATGGGGCGTTCGACTTCGGTCGGGGCTTCGTAGTCGATGCCGGCGAGGCCGAAGCCGAAGTTCTTCATGAAGTCGGTCTGGTAGCCGGCGAAGTCGGCGTGCGCATCGAAGGTCTCCGTCGTGACGTGCGGCCAGGCGTCGAAGACGGCTTTCTGGACGTCAGCAGACATTTCCAGATCGTCGATGCGGACGCGGCCGTTCTCGTCGAAATCGAGGGCGTTGCCGTTATACATCTGCTTCTCGAAGAGGCGCTGGATCTGCTCGATACAGCCTTCGTGCGTGCCCTTGGCCTTCATGATTTTGAAGAGCAGCGAGACGTAAAGGGGGACGACGGGGATGGCGGAGCTAGCCTGCGTGACGACGGCCTTGTTGACGGACACGAAGGCGCGGCCGCGGTGGAGTTTCATCAGGTCGTCGATCTTGCGACCGGCGCGCTCGAGGTCTTCCTTGGCCTTGCCGATGGTGCCGTCCTTGTAGATTGGCCAAGTCACCTGCGGTCCGATGTAAGAGTAGGCGACCGTCTGGCAGCCTTCCTTGAGGACGCCGGCGCCGTCGAGGGCATTCATCCAGATTTCCCAGTCTTCGCCGCCCATAACCTT